>NZ_JBIYCY010000010.1:0-191654 GCF_044908235.1 Rhodococcus sp. 27YEA6
TTGCCGTTCGTGAAGACGCTTCGTGAGCACGGTATTTCGGGTCGCGCGGCGGGTCAGGGTGCGATGCAGATTTCGCCGACGTTCGTCATGACCGATGATCAGGTCGCGGAGATGGCCGCGGGGATCCTCGCAGCCCTCGGCTAGGTACCTCGTTTTCCGTTGACAGACATCGTGTTACGGAATCATTAAGCCGAAGAAAATGTTTGGGCCCTTTGTGGCGTGGTCCTCATCTCGGTCGAAACTGCCTCCAGCACTGACGATGACCCCTGCCCGCATCATCTGCCACCATTGTTGCCAATCTCGGTGAGTGGGTTCTGGCAGATTGTCATCACGTCCAAATCTCGGTCCTGCATTAGCGTTTCACTCCAGACACGGTGTTTGTGAGCTGGGGCACAAAGCATTTCGAACACCTTCCTCCTTTGCGAAAGGTCTCGTCATGCCGATCTGGACGTTGCACGGAGACGGAAAGAACATCGGAGCCGGTGAAGTGGTCGCTCCCGGCGAGCGACTCAGTTGGGCGAGAACCATCGGGTTGGGCGGCCAGCATGTCGTGTCGATGTTCGGCGCGACGTTCGTCTTCCCGATCATCATGGGCCTCAATCCTCAACTTGCCGTGATGATGTCGGGCTTTTGTACGCTCTTCTTCCTGCTGGTGGTCAAGGGGCACGTCCCCAGCTACCTCGGAACATCCGCAGCTTTTGTCGGTGGCGTTGCCGCCATTCGTGCCCAAGGTGGAACGACGGCCGAAGTGACCGGTGCGATTCTGGTGTCGGGGTTGGTTCTGGGATTCGTCGGCATCGCCATCCACTTTCTCGGCGGTGGCGTCATCAGTAAAGCGCTACCGCCGGTGGTGACCGGCGCTGTGGTGATGTTGATCGGCTTCAACCTGGCGCCTGTGGTCGCGGGGTTGTACTGGCCGCAGGATCAGTGGGTGGCACTGATCGTGATGGTTGTACTGATCGTGATGAGCGTTGCGCTACGCGGCTTCCTGGGACGTATCGCCATTCTCGTCGCGCTGGTTTTCGGCTACATCTTCTCGTGGGTCCTCGACCGGCTCTCCGGTCCGATCACGTCCGCCAGTGGTAGCGGCGCACCCACCGAGCACTTTCGTGTCAACTGGGATTCGGTGCACTCGGCGTCCTGGTTCGGGTTGCCGCCGTTCTCGGACGAAGCCAACGGGATCGTCGGTATCCACGCTCCCTCGTTCAGCCTCACGTTCATCGTTCTGGTGCTTCCCGGTGTCATCGCACTGGTCGCGGAAAACGCCGGACACGTCAAGGCGGTCGCCGAAATCACGGGCGACGATCTCGACCCGTACATCGGACGCGCCATTGCCGGTGACGGTTTTGCCACCGCCATCGCCAGCGCAGTAGGCGGCTCCCCTACGACGACTCATGCCGAGAACATCGGTGTCATGGCTGCCACGCGGGTGTACTCGACCGCCGCGTACGTGATTGCGGGTTTCATCGCGATCCTGCTCGGCTTCTCGCCTAAGTTCGGAGCAGTCATGGCGGCGACGCCCGGCGGCGTCCTGGGCGGAATTCTTGTGGTTCTGTTCGGCATGATCGGTCTGCTCGGCGCCAAGATCTGGAAAGAGAACGGCGTCGACTTCGGGAACCCGCTGAATCTGATGCCGATTGCCGCCGGTCTGATCATCGGTATCGGCGACACGGCGCTGAAGTTCAGTGACACGTTCTCGCTCGGAGGTATCGCGCTCGGCACCATCGTCTTGATCGCGATGTACCACCTCTGCCGGCTCGTGGGGTCCTGGAACCCTGAACTGAACAGGCCGAAGTCCGGGAGGCGGCCGGGCGCAACGCCGGGGGCGAATGCGTCAGATGACGAACTTGAAGAGCCCGTGGCGCAGCTCACGTGATGCCAAGTTGAATGTATGCCAGGTATGACCCGTGACCGTTGTCACATCTGCACAAAACGTGAAGTGACTCATAGAGGCAGGATTGAGTAATGAAACCGTCGCCGCTGACTTATCACCGACCGTCCTCGGTCGAGGACGCGTGCCGAATCCTCTCCGAGGTCTCTCACGAGGGGAAGGTGCTCGCCGGTGGGCAATCGCTTGTGCCGCTGCTGTCCATGCGCCTCGCCGCGCCCGCCCACATCGTCGACATCGGATCGATCCCGAACCTCGCCTCGGTGACCTCGTCCGAAGACGAAGGAGTGCGGTTCCAGGCCCTGGCCACGCACTCGGTGCTGGCGGCCGACGAAGGTGCTCGTCGAGTCCAGCCTCTGCTGAACCGTGCTCTGCAGTTGGTAGCGCACCCCACGATCCGTAACCGCGGGACGAGCGTCGGCTCCATCGTCCATGCCGATCCGTCGGCGGAGATGCCGGCAGTCCTGACGCTGCTCGGGGGCAGCGTGACCGTCCAGTCGGTGCGTGGCACCCGCGAGATCGCGTCGACGGATCTCTTCGCCGGCCCTCTCGAGTCGAGCCTGGAATCAGACGAGATCGCGGTGTCGGTGTCGGTGCCCGCCGCCGAACCCGGCGTGGGAACCGCCATCGACGAGATCGCGCGTCGTCACGGTGACTATGCACTGGTCGGCGTCGTCGCACGGATTCGCGTGGTCGACGGTCTGGTGGCCGAAGCGCACATGACGTACGTGTCCGCCGGAGAGCTGGGGCAGGTCGTGGACTACACGAACGTGCTGGCGGGGGCGTCCGCGACGGATCAGCGAGACCCGCGGTGGCGCACCCTCGGGGAATGCGCCCGCGCGCAGATAGATACCGAGGCAGACATTCACGGGACGGCGGCGTACCGCTCGCAGTTGGTGTCCGCGCTCACGGCGCGGGTCGGCTTCGCGGCGGCAACGGATGCTCTCAGTGAGAACGCAGTACTGGCAGGAAAGTGGTGACAATGTCCAAAAACGATCGCTCCATCGATGATCAACTTGCCGAGCTGGCAGCAGATACCGGTGAGCACCATGTAGCTGTCACGTTCACGCTCAACGAGGTGACGAACACCGTCGTTCTTCCCTCCCGCACTCTGGCTTCGGATGCCATTCGTCACCACCTCCGTAAGACGGGCACGCACGTGGGTTGTGAACACGGCGTGTGTGGTGCGTGCACCGTGCTGCTCGACGGAAAGCCTGTTCGATCCTGCCTCGTCCTCGCGGCCAGCCTCGAAGGTCGATCGATCACCACCGTCGAAGGCCTCGTCGAGCCGGACGGCACTTTGCATCCGGTTCAGCAGGCGTTCAAGGATTGTCACGGTCTGCAGTGCGGATTCTGCACTCCGGGATTCGTGACGACCATCGCGGCATTTCTCGAGGAGAACCCCAACCCCACGCGGGAGGAAGCTACCGACGCGATAGCGGGAAACCTCTGCCGTTGTACGGGGTACCAGAACATCAGGGCGTCGGTTTTGCGCGCAGCCGAGATCAAGCGTGAACGGGCCGGGCAGTTCCCGCTCGGAATCGACGACGCGTCCACTCGGGAGGCGTTGGATCGCAAGGTGCGGGGAACAACGAATCCTGTCGGAGGACGGGCGGGTAAGGCATGAGTACTCCGGTCAAACCAGCAAAGCGCAACGGGGCGAAGCACCCCGCTTCCGATCATTCGACGGCCGATCATTCGGTTGCCGACGACGGCAAGTTCTTCGGTAAACCGATTCCGCGCGAGGAAGATACGCGTCTGCTCAGCGGTCAGGGGCGATACCTCGACGATCTGGGCCACAACGCGCTGATCGCGGCATTCGTCAGGTCGCCGCACGCTCATGCGCGAATCATCGACATCGACATCGACCAGGCGCTGGAAGTGCCTGGTGTGCATGCCATCTACACCTACGAAGATCTCCTGGCCGACACGCCGGAAATGGCGGAGAACCTGCCACTGCTCATTCCGCATCCGGGAATCATCGCTCCGCGCAACGGGTATCCCCTCGCGAAGGACGAGGTGAAGCATGTCGGCGAAGCCATCGCCATGGTGGTCGCCGACAACCGGTACATCGCCGAGGACGCTTGCGCGAAGATCGACGTCACCTACGAGGCGCTGAAGCCTGTAGTGGGGATCGACGTCGCTCGCACCGCCGCGAACGCCGTCCACGCAGACGTTCCGGACAACGTCGCCGCTCACCTGCAGCACGGGTTCGGAGATCTGGATGACGAACTGGCCGCCGCGCCGCACCGACTGACGCTGGATCTCGAAATCGAGCGTTCGGCTTCCATGCCGATGGAGGGCAAGGGCGTCTACGCACGTTGGGACGGTGACGAGAACACCCTCACGTTCTGGACCTCCACCCAGACGTCCACGTCCGCCCGCGCCGCAATCGCCGCGCGATTGGGGATGGCGCTGAACAAGGTTCACTGCATCGCTCCTGACGTCGGCGGCGGATTCGGCGTCAAGATCGTTCACCCGTGGCCCGAAGAAGTCATGATCACGTGGGCCGCTCGACGCCTCGGCCAGGCCGGTATCTCCTGCGAGGTGAAGTGGGTCGAGGATCGCCGTGAGCACTTCATCTCGAGCGCACACGAGCGCGGGCAGATCCAGAAGGTCGACATCGGATTCGATGACGATGGTCGTCTGTTGGCGTTCGACTTCACGTTCTGGCACGACAACGGTGCTTACCTGCCGTACGGGATCATCGTCATGATCAACACCGCGACGCAGGTTCTCGGGCCGTACAAGCCGAAGTCGTTCCGGGTCAACGCCTATTCGCTGTACACCAACACCGTGATCGTGACCCCGTACCGCGGCGCCGGACGTCCGCAGGCCGTGTTCGCGATGGAGCGATCCATGGACGCCATCGCCAAGTACCTGAACAAGGACAAGATCGCGGTGCGGGAGGCGAACTTCATTCGCCCCGAGGACATGCCGTACGACTTCGGCCTGATGTTCCAGGACGGACGCCCGTTGATCTACGACACGGGCGACTACCAGGCGGGCATCGACAAGCTCAAGAAGCTCATCGACTGGGACGGATTTCCCGAGTACCAGAGGAAGGCTCGTGCCGAAGGTCGGTCGGTCGGCATCGGTATCGGCGCGTACGTCGAGGGAACCGGACCCGGACCCTACGAGGGTGCGCACGTCGTGGTCGAGACGTCCGGAAAGGTCAAGGCCGCAACAGGCCTGACGACGCAGGGTCAGGGCCACCAGACCGCGTTCGCCCAGATCGTTGCGGACGACCTCGGAGTCAAGGTCTCCGACGTCGAGATCGTCACGGGTGATACCCGCCGGTTCGGTTATGCCGTCGGCACTTTCGCCTCGCGTGGTGCGGTCATGTCAGGTTCGGCCTTCCACGTCGCAGCGCAGATGGTCGCGGAGAAGGCGAAGAAGATCGCGTCCGGAATCCTGGATCTGCCGGAAACCGAACTGGAACTCCGGGAAGGCCACGTGTGCAAGATCGGCACCGAAGCCGGAGTGGAGGGTACGTCCGTACCGCTGAGTGTTGTTGCCGTGCTGTCGAACCCGCTACGATATGCGTTCGACCGTGAGTCGAAGCTGGCCACCGGTTTCGCCAAGACCGACACGGACATGTCGAAGCCGCCGATTCCCGAGGGTGAGCAGCCCGGTCTGGAAGCAACCGGCTACTACTCGCCGCCCAGTTCCACCTTCGCTTCGGGAGTGCACGCGGCGATCGTCGAAACCGATCCCGTGACAGCCGAGATCACGGTCCGTCGTTACGTTGTCATCCACGACTGCGGAAACGTGATCAACCCCCGCATCGTCGAAGGTCAGGTCATGGGCGCCGTCGCGCAAGGTATCGGCGGCGCACTCTACGAGCGGATCGTCTACGACGAGCACGGGCAGATGCTCAACGCGTCGTACATGGACTTCTTGATGCCGTTCGTCACCGAGATGCCGGATTCGCTCGAGATGGATCACACCGTCACGCCGTCGGGACTCAACCCACTCGGAATGAAGGGTGCCGGTGAGGCGGGTGTGATCCCCACCAGCGCCGTCATCGCGGCTGCCATCGAGGACGCCGAAGGAATCTCGATCACGTCCATGCCCATTTCACCGTCCGAACTGTTCGAACTTCGACTCGCACACGCGGGTTCGTCATCAGAGGAGAATGCATGAGAATCGCCGGCACCGCGCAGCTGACGGCACCTCGCGAAGAGGTCTACGACAAGCTCCAGGACGGTCGTGTACTGGCCGCGACCATTCCCGGTGTGCAGTCGCTCGAGCAGCTCACGGACAATCACTACAAGCTCTCCATCATGGCGGGAGTTGCGTCGATCAAGGGCGTCTACGACGGCGAGGTTGTTCTGTCGCAACAGAATCGGCCCAATTCGTTTGTCATGACGGCTTCGGGGGCGGGTGCTCCCGGCACGGTGAAGGCGGACGTCACGGTCACCTTGACGGAGAACGAGGGTGGCACGCTGCTTTCGTATGACGCCGACGCCGTGGTCGGCGGGATGGTCGGCGGCGTCGGGCAGCGCATGATCACCGGTGTAGCCAAGAAGATGGCCGGGGTGTTCTTCAAGAGCATCGACGGCGTCATTGCCAACGGCATTCCCGAGAAGGTCACTGCCGCCGTGGCGGCGGCGGTACCGGCAGTGGCGGTCGAAGGCGCGCCGGTAGTTTCCGGAGCTGTCGCGGCACCGGCGGTTCTTCCGGCCGCTGCACCGACAGCGGGCGGCACAGATGCTCGCACGGTGATGGTCAGCGCCGTCGTCGGCGCAGCCATTGCTTTGTCAGGTGTTGCTATAGGCGGATTCCTGGCGCGTTCTGGTTGTCGCGAGTAGTTCGCGTAGGTGTCAACAGCTGATTCACGATGAGGGAAACGCCCCGAACCGACCAGGTTCGGGGCGTTTTTCACGTCCGCGTAACCCATTGGGGCGCCGGCGAAGATCCGCTCGTGATCGTGCGCCGAACCTTGGTCCCCCGATTCGGCGAATTGTGACAAAGAATCCGCTCTTCCGAACCTGTGGAATAGCTCTACACGTCAGGTACGAGCCACTTACCGGCTAGGCCGCAACCGTCGATCGGTACCAGACGAGACGAGCCAAAGATCTCAGGAGGAAGCGTGGAACCCAGGAAGATTCGGGTCGGTATCGATACCGGCGGAACGTTCACCGACATCGTGGCAGTGGACGACGAAACCGGCGCCATCGTCACCACCAAGACCCCGTCCACCCCGGCGGACCCCGCCGAGGGCTTTCTCGCCGGTATCGAGAAGGTACTCGCCAAGCTCGGTGAGAGTGGCGACTCCATCGGTGCGGTCAGCCACGGCACGACCGTAGCGACGAACAAGCTGCTCGAAGGCAAGGTCGAGAACCTCGGCTTCATCACCACTGAGGGCTACGAGCACGTTCTCGAGATCGCTCGTCAGTCGGTGCCGGACGGTTACGGCAACTCGTACTTCTGGGTCAAGCCCGAACGCATCGTCCCCGCCGATCGTGTACGCACCGTCGGTGGACGCCTTTCCTTCGACGGCAGCGAGATTCGTCCGCTCGACGAAGAGAGTGTCCGCAGCGCAGCGCAGTTCTTCAAGGACCGCGGGATCCGGACCATCGGCGTCTGCCTCATGCACTCGTACGCCGATCCGACGCACGAGGAGCGCGTACGCGACATCCTCTTCGAAGTTTTCCCCGATGCGACGGTGAGCATCTCGAGCCAGGTGCTGCGTGAGTACCGCGAATACGAGCGGTCCATCACCACACTCGTGGACGCCGCGGTCAAGCCGAACATCCGCAACTACGTGAACAACATCGCGAATCGTCTGCGTGAGTTCTCGACCACCGACGGTGAACCCCGCGACATCCCGTTCTACGTCATGAAGTCCAACGGCGGTGTCCTGTCGGCCAAAGAGGTTGTTCACCAGCCTATTACGACAGTCCTGTCGGGACCGGCCGCCGGAGCCCTCGGTGCTGCGCTGATCGCCGACGCCGCCGGCGTCGAGCAGGTGTTGACCTGTGACGGCGGCGGAACGTCGACGGATGTCACCGTCGTGGTTCGCGGCGAGCCCGCGCTGACCACCGAAGGGCGAGTGGGCAACTACCCGTCGAAGATCCCGATGATCGACGTCGTGACCGTCGGCGCCGGTGGTGGGTCGATCGCGTGGATGACGCCGGAACACACCCTCCGAGTCGGCCCTCAGTCGGCCGGCGCCGATCCCGGACCGTTGTGCTACGGCAAGGGCGGCAGCGAACCGACCATCACCGACGCGCACGTCCTGCTCGGTCGCATCCCACCCCACCTACTCGGTGGCGAGATTCCTCTCGACACGGAATTGGCACGCAAGGGCCTCGAAGAGCTTGCAACACAGCTCAGTCTGGGCTTCGAGGAGTGCGCGGTCGGCGTCCTCGAGGTCTCGGCATGGAACCAGGCCAACGCCTTGCGTCAGATCACCGTCAAGCGTGGCCTCGACGTTCGCGACTTCACCCTCGTGACGTTCGGCGGCTCCGGCTCCCTGCTCGCCTGCCGTCTCGTCGACATCCTGGGTCTGAAAGACGTTCTCGTCCCGCTCAATCCGGGTAACGTCTCCGCGTTCGGTCTGCTGACGGTCGATGTCCGCAACGACTACGTCCAGACGCATGTCAGTCGTCACGACCGGTTGAAGGCTGAAGACCTGCAGAGCCAGTTCGACGCGCTGGCCGGCGAAGCCGAGATCGCGCTCGCCGAAGAGGGTTTCGACGAGACGCAGCGCAAGTACTCTCGTACTGCGGATCTGCGCTACCTCGGTCAGGCATTCGAGGTGCGCGTCCCGGTGGCGGAAGGTACCGTCACGGCGCAGATCATGGACGACGCGGCCGAGGCGTTCCACCAGGCGCACCGCGAACTGTACGGCTACGACTTCCGGGGAGACCCGTCGCAGCACGTCGAGTGGGTCAACCTGCGCGTGAGTGGCATCGGCCCGATCAAGCGTCCGACGCTCAAGGAGATCCCGGCCGGCACCGGCGCCGACACCGCTCGAACCGGTTCGCGTCAATCGTATTTCGACAGCTGGGTCGAAACGGCCACCTACGATCGCACACTGCTCGGTGCGGGTGACGTCATCGAAGGACCGGCCGTGATCGAGGAGTTCAGCTCGACTGTCCCGATCCACCCCGGATTCTCGGCACGTATCGACACCTTCGGGAACATTCGTATCTCGAAGTCTTCCGACTCGAACGGAGTGAAGTGATGACCGCCATTCTCGATGCTGCTGCTGCCACCGCGGCCAAGCCGTACCGACTCACCGCTACCGACGGCGCGTCACCTGACCCGATTCTGGTCGAGATCGTCGCCGGTTACCTCGCCAGCGTGGAAATGGAGGTGGAGACCTCCATTTCGCGCACCTCGCGCTCACCGATGATCCGTGACGCTCACGACTTCCGCGCCGGTATTCACGACCGGAACCTCCGCAAGCTCACGGGCCGTTCGTATTCCGCCCTGGTTCATCCGATCGCCCGGGACTTCCCACTCGAGACGATGAAGCCGGGAGACGTGTACTTCCACAACGACGTCTACCTGTCCGAAGGTGGCATCGGCCATCTCCCCGACCTCTGCGTCACGGTGCCTGTCTTCGCCCGCGTCACCCCCGATGCCGAGCCGAAAGTTGTTGCGTTCGTTCAGGCATTCGGTCACCACGACGACATCGGCGGTTGCTGCCCCGGCTCCATGCCGTCCGGCGCCACCACGGTGTACGAAGAGGGACTGATGGTTCCGCCGATCAAACTGTGGGACCAGGGAGTTCCCAACGAGGCGGCGCTGCGCATCATGACGCGTAACTCCCGCATGCCGGACGCCCTCGCAGCTGACCTCGACGCCGAGTGCTCGGCGTGCCTGATGGGTGCGCGTCGACTCACCGAACTGTTCGAGCGCTACGGCGTCGACACCGTCGAGTCGTGCTTCGACGCGATGATGGACGCGACCACCGAGACGTACCGTCGCGAGATCCTCAGCAAGATCCCGGTCGGTGAGTACACGTGGGAGGACTACGCCGAGCACGACGGCGTCGACGAACCGATGCTCCACATCCAGCGCATCACGCTCACGAAGACGCGACCGGAGGACGAGGGCGGCGAGCGACTCATCCTGGACTTCAACGGAACCGGACCGCAGGCAAAGGGCCCGATCAACCACTGTGGTGACTACGCGGACGGAAACTTCCTCATCAAGTGGTTGGCCCCGATTCTGCGTAACCTCGCGGACACCCCGGAGCGCATGGCCGAACTGGATGTCAACGAGGGCGTCGTACCGCTGATCGAGATGAAGTTCCCCGAGAAGGGAACACTGATCACCCCGATCTTCCCCGCTCCCACCAACGCGCGCACGTTCGTCATCCTCCGTCTGCTCGGAGTGCTGGCCGGCGTCGTGGCCAAGGCTGTGGACGGCAACATGCCCGCCGATCAGGAGACCATCAGGTACACCGGTGTTTACGGTGAGGACTTCGAGGGTCACTCGTACCTCATGCGTGAGGTGCTCGGCGGAGGTTCCGGCGGACGCTACTACGCCGACGGCGAGGACACGATTCACGTCGTTCCCGATTCACGGAACCTGCCGACCGAATTCACCGAGAGCCGTTTCCCCTTCATCGTCGAAAAGCTCGGTCTGGCCATGGATTCGGGCGGAGCCGGACGCTACCGCGGCGGTCTGGGATACGAGAAGCACATCCGCATGCTCAAGGATGCTCACTTCATGTCCATCGCGGACCGTTCGATTCTCGCCTGCTGGGGAGTCAAGGGTGGCAAGGCCGGTCGGCCGTTCTCCGTCGTCCTGGATCCGGGTGGACCGAACGAGCGTGAGTTCGACGCGCTGACCGATGCCGAGCCGATCAAGGCCGGCGAGGTCGTACGGATTCGCACCACCGGTGGTGGTGGTTGGGGAGATCCCCTGGAGCGCCCGACCGAAGAGGTCTTGCGAGACATTCAGTGGCGCAAGGTTTCCGTAGAGGGTGCACGCGACGACTACGGCGTTGTCGTCGTGATCGAGGGTGACGAGCCGACCGTCGACGAGGCTGCTACCACGGAGTTGCGGGATCAGTTGCGCTCGGAACGCGGTGAGAACGAGCCCTTCTTCGATCGGGGTCCGGGCTACGCGCAGCTTTCGGGTGGCGCCACCTCAGCGGTCTACGACTACGTCTAGGACGGAAAACTCTCATGGAGAACGGAATTGCTCGCGGCGCCGACATCGCGGTGATCGGCGCCGCGGGTAAGACCGGTGAGGCCGTCGTCGCCGCACTGCCGCCGAGCGTGACAGTTCGGCGACTGGTGCGAAAGGCGCGTGTCGACGGGGACTTCGAGGTAGAACTGGAAACCGGAAGCGGACTGCGCAAGGCGCTCGCCGGGTGCCGAGGCGTGTACTTCATTGGCCCGAACGTCCATCCCGACGAGCCCGCACTGCTTCGCAATGCGCTGACGGCAGCGGCTTCGGCGGGAGTGGAGCACTTTGTCTATCACTCCGTCGCGTGGCCGTTCAGCCCGTCCATGCCGCATCACCTGGACAAAGCCAGGTGTGAGGACGAACTGCATCGTTCACCCTTGAAATGGACTGTGCTGCAACCGTGTGCGTACGCGCAGAATTTCGAGGCGGTACTCACTGGTCGGTCTGACACCATCGTCCTGCCGTACAGCGCGGAAACGAAGTTCTCGTTCGTGAGTCTGGCGGACGTGGCGGCTGTTGCCGCGGTCGTACTGAGCGAGGGCTCGGGTGAACATCACGGAGCGACGTACGAGGTGGGCGGCCCGCAAGCTCTGAGCGTCGTGGAGGTGGCACAGATGGTGGAAAAGCAGACGTCACGGACCGTCGCGATAGATCAGATCAGCGTGGATCAATGGCGCGAACAGATCGGCAGCAGCCTTGACGTCAACGCCAGCTCGCGTCTGGCGGCGATGTTCGAGTTCTACAACCACCATGATTTTCTTGCCGGCAGCGCGGCCGTCGAACTGCTTCTGGGTCGCCGACCGATGGGCGTCGAGAGCCTGATTCGCTGAATCCGGCTACGAAATGCCTCCGACCGCCCAGACCACCAGTGGGGGCAGGGCGGCCAGGATCAGGCAGACCGTTCCGTTGAGCCACTTGTGCTCCACCGTGACGGCGGCGAACTCGCGCAGAATGGCGCTCGGCAGGTAGTACCGGGCGGTGTGGGAACCGATGACTTCCGCATCCAGATCGAGGCTTCGGGCAAACGTCGCGGTTCGGAGGATGTGGAAGTTGCTGGTGACCAGCACCATTCGAGGCTTCGTGGTGTTGGCACGGAGAAGGTCCCTGGTGTACTCGAGGTTCTCGAGCGTGGTGGTCGAGCGGTCCTCGAGAATCACGCTCTCGCGCGGTATCCCGTGATCGACGAGGTAGACGCACATTGCCTCCGCCTCGCTGACCACCTCGTCCGAACCCTTCCCGCCGCTCACGACCAACAGTGGTGAACGTCCTTCGCGGACCTCGGCGCGAAAGACGTCGGCCGCCTTGTCCAGACGGCTGGCAAGCAGGGGCGTCACGTCGGCGCCCGAAAGCCCGGCGCCGTGAACCACTATCGCGTCCATTCCGGGCTGATACTTCTGGCGTCCGTAGACGTAGGAGTAGAGCAGAAAGCTCGTGAACAGAAACCCCAGGTACGACGCGACCAGGCTGAACGAACCGAGAACGACTGCGAGCCAATATCTCTGCGTCAGCAGCGCTGATGCGAGCAACACGTAGGGAACGAGCAGGCCGAGTCCGGCGACGAGTGAGAGCAGATTCGCGACGCTGAATCCCTCGCGCCGCAGCATCGTGACTCCGTTGACGATCAGGAATCCTGCAAGCATGAGCACCAGCAACGGCGAGAGCAGAGCGATCGTCGCGATGACGAACGACGGGACCTCGGTTCCCGGCGCACCCGACTGCAACATCCACAGACCGGTGAAGATCAGTCCGAGAAGTAGGTAGACGCCGTTGCTCAGCCTCCGTCGATCCTGCCTGAACCGGTAGCCGCAGAATCCGAGCAGCGCGAGGCCGATGAGGAGAAGGATCACGGAGCCAGCCTAGGCGAGGCGCTTACGACACGGGCGCCACCACCTTCGACTGCTGGATCGCGGACAGGACCCTGGTACGGCACTCGATGAACAGTGGGTCTGCCTTGGTGGTCAGTTGATCTCGAGCTCCGGTCAACGGGACGTCGACGATGTCCTGCGTCAATGCCGGAGTTCCGCCGAGGACGACCACTCGATCGGACAGGTACACCGATTCGTCGACGTCGTGGGTGACGAGGAGGACGGTGATGCCAAGATCACGCTGAAGCGTCAGCAGCAGGTCTTCGAGTTCCGCGCGGGTCTGCGCATCGACCGACGCGAAGGGTTCGTCCATGAGGAGTACCTGCGGCCGATAGGCGAGAGCGCGAGCTATCGCCACTCTCTGCTGCATTCCGCCGGACAACTGCCAGGGGTAGGAACGCGCAGCACCGCCTAGACCGACAACGGCAAGTGCATCGCTAACCCTCTCGTTCTGAACCTTCCGCGCCAGACCGTTGCCCCGTAGCGGCAGGCGAACGTTCTCGCCCACTCGAAGCCACGGCATCAGTGTGCGTCCGTAGTCCTGTGACACGAGAGCCAGCGTGGCCGGCGGTGCATCGATCGCGATCCCGGCGATGCGGACCTCACCGGTGGTCGGCTTCTGCAGACCGGCGATGCAACGAATCAGCGTGCTCTTGCCGATGCCGGAATGGCCGACGATGCAGACGATTTCTCCGGGTGCAACGGACAGATCGATGCCGCGGAGCACTTCGCGGCCGGTGGGACCGCCGTAGGTCACCCCGAGGCCGCTCAGTTCGACTGCGGGTATCGATGCCGCAGATTCTGTGGATGACATCAGTTTCCTTTCACTGCGAGAGCGTCGTGGGTCCGCGGCTGCCATCTGAGCAACCATCGTTCGATCACGCCGTATCCGAGGTTGAGCACGTATCCGATGATTCCCAGCAGGAGAATTCCGGACCACATGTCGGCGATCGCGAAGGTCTGTTGCGCGACGATCACGAAGTGACCGATTCCTGCAGTGGAGACGTACATTTCGCTTCCGACCATGATGACGACACCGATCGCGAGACTGGTGCGGATACCGACTGTTATCTGCGGCATCGCTCCGGGGAGGAGTACCTGCGTCACCAGGAGGGGTGTACGGATCCGGTAGCTGCGCGCCACCAATCGGATACTCGGGTCGATGGAGCGAATGCCGTCGAGGGTGTTGAGGAGTATCGGCCAGACCGCGCCGAAGGCGATGGCGGCAACGTTACCCGTCGAACCGGTTCCGAAAACGATGAAAAGAGCGGGTAATACGGCCAGCGCCGGAATAGCGCGGAAGAACTGGAGAAACGGATCGGCAATGTCGGCAGCCAGCGGGAACAGTGCCAGCAGGAGACCGGCGCCGACGCCGACCACCAGTGCCACGGCGAGACCGAAGGCAAGGTTGGTCAAGCTCGGTACGACGTCGTGGGCGAATCCCGGACCGAACCAGTTGTCCACAAACGCTTTCCAGATACGCGACAGCGGCGGGAAGTAAGGCGACTTGCTCGACTCCGAACCGAAGTACCATACGACGACGATCAAGATCGGCAGCCACAACTCCCACGCGAGGAGTCGAAGTCCTGACATCATCTTCACGTCGTCATCCTCCTCGGGATGTAATGCCAGGCAAGTAAACGATTCTCGATCGCCATCACGGCGAAGGCGAGCAGCATTCCGAGTAGTCCGGCGACGATGATCAGTGCGAACATTCGATCGGGGACGGATTGGCTCAGCAGGATCTCCTTACCGAGTCCCGGCACGCCGGCGATCAATTCTGCACCGATGGTCAGCAGCAAGCTCAGTGTTGCCGAGATGCGAATCCCGGTGAAGATGTAGGGCATCGATGCCGGTGCGACGACGAGAGCGAGCCTGCGCCACAGTGGAAGTCGGAAGGATCGTGCGGTGGCCAGCAGTTCCGGGTCGACGTTGCGCACACCGTGAATCGTCTGGAGCAGAATCGGCCACACACTTACTGCCACGATCAGTGCCACCGCCATCCGTTGCGTCGGGCCCATGATCAGCAGAAAGAGCGGAATGATTGCGAGCGGCGGAACGGTTCGGCAGAAGTCGATGACGAAGCGGGAGGAGACCGTCAGGAACGGGTGCGCGGCGAGCAGCAGCCCTGCCGGGATTCCGATCACCAGGCACAGCGCCAATCCGATCGCCGTGGTGGTCACCGTTTGTCCCAGTGATGTCCACAACGAGGACGTGCCGAGTTCGTTCACAAAGGCCACTGCCACGTCGCTGAACTTCGGAATACCTTGGACGTCCTCGTCGCCGAGCATTCCGAAGATCTGCCAGGCGGCTGCCAACGCGAAGAGCGTCAGCAGCCGACCGAGCAGAACCTGCATGCGGCGAGTCTGCAGGGTTGTCAAGGCGGACAACTCAGTTGGCCGGGGTCAGCAGGGATTCGGCCTCGACCGAATCCGTCAGTACCCCGTACTTGACCAGCAGTTCGATCTCCGTGCCGAGAGCACCCGGTTCCACTACTGCGACGAACTGAGGATTCTTGCTGTTGGCCAGCATTTCGAGCGGAATCTTGGCTTGTGTCGAGAGTGCAGCCTTGACCGCGCCCGGATTCTGATTGGCGTAGTCAACTGATTTGGCAAGCGCGGTACGGAATTTCGCGAGTGAGTCAGGGTTCGCATTGACAAACGATTCCGAAGCGACCAGCGAGGTCCCTGGCACACCGGGCGCGGCCAAGGGGAAGGGGTGGCCGAGGATCTTCAGCCCCGAGTCGGTTGCTTTACTCAGGAACGGATCGATGAGGAACGCCGCGTCGGCCCCGCCGGTGGAAACCAGGTCGCCGAGGTTGGGCATGGGCGCCTGAATGAACGAGACCTTGTTCGCTGCTCCGCCGGATTTCTCCACCGCGGCAGAGATGACTGCTTCGCTGACGGACTTCAAACCGCTGATCGCGACGGTCTTGCCTTCGAGGTCACGGAAGCCGCTGATGGAACTGTCCTTGGCGACCACGAGACCGGACTGGTCGACGCTGTCATTTGCGGCAAAATTCGTGAGCCCGCCGACAATGGTGACGGGCATGTTCTGGCTCCGTGCCTGAATTGCGGCAGCGGCAGTCGTGGCTGCCATATCTGCATTTCCGCTGAGCAACAACGGAATTTGAGCCGAGGAACTAGCGCCGCCCTCCACGAGTTCGATGTCGAGTCCCTCATCGGTGAAGTACCCCTGCTCCATGCCGAGCCAAATCGGTGCGAAGTCCGCGATCGGCTGAGGTGCGATTCGAATCGTGGTGGTCTGGGTGCCCCCGTCGTCGGAGGCCGTGGCGTCGCTCGAACAGCCTGTCAGTGCCAATGCCGCGGTCGCGACCGCGGCTAGGGCAACAACTCTGAACCGTGGTGTCGACCGAAGGGTAAGTCCAACCGTCATGTCCGAAAACCTCTCGCTGGGAAAGATATGACTTCCTTGCCGGTAATCCGGTGGGAAGGTGAAGAAGCTCAAAGAATTCCGTACGCCGGAACGATTGTTGTGACTATAGTAATTTCCAAGACGAATGCCAAGGGTTTTCCAAGAACACGAGATTTCGGATCGCCGGGTACATCCACGGCACCGGGAGGGGATCGGATGACGAAGGGTTCTGCGTCCGCCGTCGACAAAGCGTTGGATCTACTCGAGGCCATCGCGCGCTCGACCACGCCGATGAAGCTCAGCGAACTGGCAGAAGAAGTCGGGATGCTCCGCCCGACTGCGCACCGAGTGCTCGGAGAACTCGCGAACCGTGGTTGGGTCTTCCGCTACGACGGTCGCTATCTCCCCGGCCCGGCTGCACTGCAGGTTTCCCACGAAGCGGCAGCGCATTCGTTGGCGGCCTTGTGCGATCCGACCATGCGGGTGCTGTCCGAGAGCACGGACATGATGGTGAATCTGCAGGTTCTCGAGAGCGGCGGGACGCGGATCATCGCGGCGCTGCGTCCCGAGCGACTCAAGATGATCACTCGGATGCTCGGGGATCTGCTTCCGCCGCACCGGTTCGCGGGTCCGCTCGCGTTGGTGGCGGCACTCGAGGACAACACCCGGGCGCCCTACCTGGCGATGGTGGAGAAGAGTGGCTATCCGCTGGAAGGACCCACCGGCTTTCTCGCCGACATCGCCGAGACGCAGAAAACCGGATTCGCCGTTGTCCACAAACGATCTCAGGACATCATCGGTTCGGTCTCGCGTGCAGTGTCTTCCCGCAAGGGGTCTCCGCTCTGTGCGTTGACGGTGATCGGTTTCGATACCGACTTCGATGCGAAAACGACGCGAATGGTCGAAGAACACCTGCTGCGGGCCACCGATGAAGTGCAGCAACTCCTCACTGACCACACTTCGGGCAAGCGCCCGTCCGACACAGGAGAATAAGGATGATTTCACGGACCGAGGGCTTCATCACCGTCGCAGACGGCGAACGGGTCTGGTACGAGACTGCCGGCGAGGGCCCGGATCTGATTCTCACGCACGGTCTCGGCGGAAATGCGGCCGTCTGGTACCAGCAGGTGCCCTACTTCGCTCAGCACTATCGGGTGATCAGCTGGGATCAGCGAGGATTCGGCCGCTCTACCAACGAGAACGGCAACCACGGCCCGGTAGCGGCAGTCTCTGATCTGATCGAAATCATGGACCTGTTGGCGGTTGATCGAGCGCACGTGGTCGGCCAGTCGATGGGCGGTTGGGCCGCATTGGGGGCCGCGATCGCTGTTCCGGACCGGGTGGAGTCGGTAGTCCTGGCCTGCACGACCGGCGGCATTCCCGTCGGCTTCGGTCCGGACAGCGCACCGCCCCTCACCGCGGCGCCCGTCACGGCGCGGCCCCTGGGGGAACATCCCGCTGTGGGCGGACGGTTGCCGAGCCTGGACATGGCGAGGGCATACCTGTACCAAGCTCTCGGCACCTTCGGTCATCGCCCACCTGACACCGAGTTCTTCCGAATTCTCAAGGCCCACAACTATTCGGTGGCCGAACTCGCGGCGGTGGCTGCACCGGTTCTGCTGATCGCGGGTGAGCTGGACGATTTGATGACACCCGAGCGGATTCGCAGCGCCGCCGAGTTCCTGCCCCACGCCGAAGTGGTCGAGCTTGCCGACCGCGGCCACTCCCCCTATTTCGAGGACCCACACGCGTGGAACGAGTTGGTGGCGCACTTCCTGGCCGATGTTCGTGCGCGCCCAGTGCGCTGAAACGCCAACTCGTCACGCATATTCAACTCCGAGGAGATCTAATGGATTCATCTCAGACCGTCGAGTTCATACCACCCGCTTTCGATACGCCGTTCTCCACCGGAGTGCGCGTCGGAGACGTTCTGTATCTGTCGGGTCAGATCGGCATGCTCCCGGACGGGACTTTGGCCGACGGCTTCGAAGCGCAGGCTCGTCAGACCATGGAGAACATCGTGGCTTCGCTGATCGCTTACGGTTCCGGCGTCGAAGCAATCTTCAAATGCACTGTCATGCTTGACGACATGTCTCGTTGGCAGGAGTTCAACAAGGTCTACCTCGAGTATTTCCCGGCGTCGAGACTGCCGGCCCGCAGTGCGTTCGGAACAGACGGACTGGCACTGGGTGCGCACATGGAGGTCGAATGCATGGCCTACACCCCGCGGGTCTGACTGCTCGCGGGCACTAACCGTCCCAATCCACACGTTCAGCCAGGCGCAGCAATGTGCGTCGGCGTGTAGTGCTGGTTTCGCCGATGTGCGCGATCCGGCCGTAGATGTGGGCGCGGAAGTTCTCCACGCCATCCCGATTCTGTTCCTGCGCAGAAGTACTGGCGGCATTGTGCAGCAGGGCGCGCAAGCGATCGTAGTCGTCGCGCGGATACGAGGGTTGGTCGTTGATCACCAGCCCGGTGAGGTGTTGGCGTCGATGAGGGCGCATCACCTTGGTCTTTCGTGGATGGATGGCAAACCCTTCGTCTCTGGCGATCTGCTCGACCGTCCAGAGGAGGGTGCCGACGTCGGCTACTTCGATTCCGGAGAACGCGAGATCGTCGGCGTATCGGGTGTAGGTGAGCCAGTTCGCTTGTGCGAGTCCACTCAAGCGGATGTCGAGTTTGCGTGCGACGAGATTCGCCAGTGCAGGAGAAGTGGGTGCGCCTTGCGGAAGATGCGCGGTGCGTAGCTGTGATGCCTGTGCATACGGTAGGCCGCGCAGGGTATCGGCAGGCGTTGCAACAGTGCACAATCCGGTGAGAACGCCTGCCACTGCGGGTGGATAGCCGAGGGCGGCGAAGACGGCATGAACGCGGCTGCCGCTGATCGAAGGGAAGAACTGCGCGAGGTCCGCGCCGATCACGATTTCCGACTGCGCGTGCGGCGCTGCAAAAGTCAGAGGGCTTCGACCACGGACAAATCCGTGTGCCGCGTCGTGCGGGGGCACCAGGTCGAGGATGCGGCGCAGGATCTTCCGCTGAATTTCGCGCAATCGGGGTTTCGGTACCTCGAGGAGGCGAGCGCCGGCCTTCTTGCTGATCTGCATCGGCCGGTAGTGGCGTAGCGGTCGGGGTTTCGTGCGGAGCCATTCCCCTCGGTCGGCGAACCACTCGAGTTCGGAGATCGTCAGATCCAGTGAACGAGCCAGGTCCACACTGGTGTTGTAGCGGGGAACGTCGAACCGCCACACCGAGGTTTCATTGGTGTCCAGTGAGAGGGGAACAGGCCGCAGGCGAGGTAGTTCGCGAAGCAATCGGTACAGAGTCTGCGGTTCGAACGGTGGGGCGGGCATGAGGTCGAGAACGCGCACGGCCAGGAGCGTCGGGGAAACGCCGAAGACGGTTCCGAATGCCTCCTCGAGGCCGCTGAGGGTCCACGGAGCGTCAGCGGCCGCAACGGCCAGACGACGCGCCAACTCGGGATCGAGCTCGAAGTCACGCATGATCCGACTCCGGGATGCGACGGGGCGGGGTGACCAAATCCTTTGTCCGGTGCGGCGGCAAGCACGCGGAGCGTGCCGAACGCCGGTGGACGCAGTATCCAATTCTTCTGGCCGACCCAGGGGTTACCCCTGAGACTGGTCGCGTGGACCAACTCTCACCCACGCGCCGCCGCATTCCTTCACAATGGCAGACCGTTCGGTATCTGTCACGTGTGAAGCGGATCTGTCAGGAGTGGGTCCTCAGATCGACGAACGATCCGAACCGACGAACTCGCTGATCCACGGCACGACTGCTTCGCGGACGGTGACCGCTTTCGGCAGTAGTCCGTTGCTCAGCAGGAGATCGGCCGCGCGCTGCTGCTCGTCCAGGAACTCGTCGGTGACAGGGTTGACACCGAAAGGACGTCCGCGCAGTGCAGCTTCCCAGGCATCGAGGCTCGCGGACCCGCCACGCTTCTCGACGTCGTCGACGAAGACCTGGGCGGCTTCGCGGGGGTTGGCTTCGATCCAGGCGTCGGATTCCTGCAGGGCCTCGATGATCGCCTGGAGGGCCTCCGGGTTGGTATCCGCGAAATCGCGCCGGGTGAACCACAGTGAGGGGTGGCTGAAGAGTCCGTCGGTGGCGATCAGCGTGCGCAGTTCGTGGTTCGCTTCGATGTCCGTCAGCCCCGGGTACGCGCCAACCCAGGCATCGATGGTGCCGTCGACGAGGTCCGCTCCACCACCGCGTACGTCGGTGTCGACGGGGACGATGTCGGACCAGGTCAGCCCCGCCTGATCCAAGGCGAACAACAAAAGTGTGGTCTGCCACGATCCGTGCGCGATGCCGACGCGCTTGCCGCGCAGGTCCTCAACCGTGTTGATCTCGGACTCTGCCTTGACTACCAGGCGCCCGTTCTCCACACGTGGGCCGGAGATTCCGATGTAGACGAGATCGCGGCCCTGAGCCAATCCGGTGACGGGCGGCGTGAATCCGGTTCCGATCACGTCGTATCCGCCCTCCTCGAACAGCCAGTCCGAGTGCAGGGTCGGCAAGGCGTTTTCCGGGTTCACTGCAGGCTTGGCGGGAAGCTCACGCAGGTCCACCCACTCGACATCGGGGAGACGGCGTTCGAGGATTTCGGTGTGGCGCAGTACGAACAGCGAATTGTTGTGTGGGAAGTATCCGACGCGAACGGTCATGAGATCTACGGTTTCCTGTTCTGAATCAGTGATGGGGGTGGCTAGATGAGGCCGCGTCGACGCGCCTCGTCGGCGAGTCCGCTACGGCCCCACTGCACGGCGAGGTTGGACGGATCGAATTCGACCGAACCGCCGAGGGATTCGGCGATCGCCTGGAACTGGGCGCCCTCCTCGAGGAGGACGACGAACTTCGCGAGGTCGAGCAACCCGCTGCGGCCGATGACGTTGACCCCGCCGTTGGCTTCGAAGATCGCCACCAGATCGGGATCGTGTTCGAGACGCTCGAGAATGAAATCGCCTGCAGAACGGGACCGATCGATGTGCGGCGGAATCTCTCGGGAGAGCGTCAGCCTCTGCGAAGCCGCATAGCGGATGGGTAGCGTCCGATGTGTCTGTGCCCAACCGCCGAGCCACGGTGTGTGGATGTGGACAACGCTGGTGATTTCCGGATGCTGACGGAAGACCGATGCGTAGCCGGTGACAAATCCGGCCGATCCGTTGCCGGACAGCACCTCTCCATCGAAGGTGGCGACAACCGGTGACACCGACGGATCGTTCGCCCACGGTCCCGGATCGTTCAGGGCGACCGCGATTTCGGTGCCGGGTACTCGTTCGACGAAGTTGACGGTCCCGTTGGCTGCAACGGTTCCGGTCTTGCGGAAGACGTCGAATGCTTTGTCTGCTGCTTTGCGAGCTTCTTCGACGAATGCTGCGGTATCGGTATCGGTGTCGAGTCGAGTTTCGGTGGTGGTCATCGAGTCTCCAGTCCAGAAGGTGTGATCGGGGTGCGCTGCAGGAGGGGAAGAACTTCTTCGCCGACGCGGTATGCCTCTTCGAGATGCGGGTTACCGGCGAGGATGAAGGCGTCGACGCCCAGTTCGCGCAGCTCGTCGAGCCTTTCGGCGACCTGCTCGTAACTGCCGACCAGTCCGAACGCCGGTCCGCCGCGGATGAGGCTGAAGCCGCACCACACGTTGGGTTGCACTTCCAGATCTCGGTAGCCGGTGATGTGTTCGGGTACCCAGCCTTTGATGCGGGCGGCGCCCACCGAGTCACCCTGGGCTGCACGGTCGGCGGCCCCCTTGTCGACGAAGGCCCAGCCTTTCTCGATCTCGGCCCACGCGGCTTCTTCGGTGTGCCGGGCTACGACGTCGATGCGTACGGCGAATTTCGGCGTGCGTCCCAGTTTGGCCGAGTTCTCCCGCACTCCGTCGATCTTGGCTCTGAGATCGGCGTACGGCTCCAGCCAGGAAAGGTAGTAATCGGAGTGCAGTCCGGCGGCGGCGACGGCTGCGGCCGAAGATCCGGAGAAGTACACCTCGGGAAACGGTTGGCCGGCCAGTCCGGTTGGCAGTGCGGCGCCGTGGGTTTGGAAGAAGCGACCGTCGAAGTCGAAAGGTTCGCCGTCCCACACACCCTTGAGGACATCGAGGAACTCGGACGTTCTGGTGTAGCGATCGTCGTGGTCGACTTTGTCGCCCCACCACAGCTGAGGCGCTCCGCCTCCACCACTGATGATGTTGTAAACCAGACGTCCGCCGGTTGCTCGCTGCAGACTGGCCGACATCCGCGCGGCCTGGACCGGGTGAAGGAACCCCGGTTGGAACGCAACCATGAAACGGTAGGTGGTGGTCTCGGCGGCCAACGCTGCTGCGGTCGCCCACGGATCCTCGGTCATCGGGAAGGACGGCAGAAGTCCACCGAGGAACCCTGCGGACTCGGAAGCCTTTGCCACCGCTGCCATGTGGTCGATGTAGCTGTATCCGTCCAATTCGCCGCCGCGGATCGCGGGAGCAATGTTGCCCGGCCCGTATCCACCGGCATCGCCGCGGTTGTAGCGACGCGGAGTACGCAGCGACGCGTGGTCGCCTTCCATCCCGATCCGCCAATAGAAATCGATGCTCATGCGGTGGCCTTCTCTTCTGTGGTGGCCTTCTCTTCCTTGCGAATCCGACCCTCGGGATCGACCAGGTGCAGGAGATGCTCGCCCGCCCGGTGCAGCTCTTCGATGTGTGGCCGACCGGACAAGACGAAACCGTCCACACCGATATCGCGATACGACGACAATCGCTGCGCCACCTCCTCGTAGCTTCCGACGAGGCCGATACTGTGCTCGTAGCCGATGCGGTCGAATCCGGACCACAGGATGCCGCCCCGATCGATCTCGAGTGCAGCGGAATCGGCTTCTCTCAGTTGCCGTTCGACGCGAGCCCAGGCTTCGTCCGCTGTTTCCCTCGCGATGATCGGGATGCGCAGGACCTTCTCGACGGTCCTGCCGAGTTCGGATGCTCGGTCGTCGAGGGTGGTGATCCGTGTCGACAACTCGTCGCCGGCAAGGGTGAACTGATGGACATCGGCATGGTGGGCCGAGAGTTCCAGAGCTTCCGGCGAGTCCCCGGTCAGATGTACTCGGGGAAAACGGAGTCCCGACAAGATGCCTCGGAATCCGCCGCCGAGTACGTCGTAGTATTCGCCGTCGAAGTCGTAACCCGTACCGCCGAATCCGCCAGGGAGAATCTGCTCCTCGTTCCATACGCCACGGGCCACGGTCAGGAACTCCGCGGCGCGCGCGTAGCGGTCGGCTCCTCGAACCACGTCGCCGCGAGCAGCGGCGTCTTCGGGGTCCGTCTCTACCTTCACTCGCCATTCGAGACGACCTGCCGACAGGCGCTGAAGTGTCGCCGACATTTTGGCGGCGTAGACGGGGGTGCCGAAAGTGGGGTGAAACTCCACGACCACTCGCGAATGACGCGTCTGACGTAGGGCGGCGGCTGCAACGATCCAGGATTCTTCGCCATTCGGATCGTACGGTGCGACAACGCCGTCGACGCCCGACAGTTCGGCGGCGAGAACGATCTGTGCCAATTCGTCGAAGGGCCCGAAGTTTCCGGGACGAACATCGGTCGCGACGGTAGTCGGTCGCTGCGGCCCGAAGCCGCCGCGACTGTTCAGTGCGGCCACCGCCCGGCGTCCGTCACCGCGAGACGGTAGCTCCCAGTAGACGTCCGTCATTCTGCTGTGCCCTTCTGCGCAACGAGGTTGCGTGCCTGTTCCAGTGGTTCGTGCGCCACCCAGGACTGCAGGTCGAAGTCGGCGGCAAGGAAGCCGTGCGCATACAGGAATTGTTTCTGCACGCCGAGCAGGTCCACACGCTCGTCAGACAGGCTCAAATGCAGTCCGGTGTGGAAGTTCTCGCCGTACGCTGCCACCACACCTTCGGGCCCCGACTGTGTTTCGGTCTGCAGAACGGCTCGGACCTCGTCGATGTTGGCTGCGGCCCAGTCCGTCGCTCTCAGGCTCTCGGCGAGGAAACCCACGACGATGTCCGGGCGTTGTTCGAGTAGGTCGGCATGAACTGTGATCGGTCGTGGGGTGCCGTTGTTGACGCGATCACGTAGCGATGCAGTGGAATCGAGATCGACGGCAACGGCGAGGCCATGTTCGCGGGCAACTTCCTGGGCGCGGGCACCCTTGACGTAGATGGCGTCGACGTCGCCGCGTAGCAGGGATTCGACGCCCCACGTCGTGTTGCGGGTGGACGAGGCGGTGCGGACCTCGGGGGCTGCCGTCGTCGCAACCTCGACGAGGGTGACGTCGGCAAAACTCAACTCGCCGAGTCGAAGTGCGGAGGCGAAGCCGTGCAGGGCCATGGCACGAGGAAAGCTCCTGGCCTGATCTGCCGCCCAGGCCGGGATACCGATCCGAGCGCCGGCCAGAAGACCGGCTTCGCGGATGTCGGAGTCTCCGCGCACCAGGATTGCCTGGGCCTCGTCGATCCAGGTGAGCCCGATGAGCCTCGTCGGAGAACCACTGGCACGCGCGGCCAGTGCGGGGACGTTGCCGCCTTCGCGAATGAGTCCGGAGAGGTGGTGATCGAAATGGCGCACTGCCAATTCCGGTCCGGCATCTTGCAGTACGCCGAAACGCACTCCGGATTCGTTTGCCGTCCGGTCGAGCCAACCGAGACTGTTGGCGAGGCCGCTGGCGGTGGGAACGGGGCAGCGGGTGTACCAGAGTGTGTCGATTGCGGAATCAGCGATCAATGTCATGACTGTCCTGTCCGTCGGGGAAGGTGCGACCGACGCCGAGTTCCTTCAGGAAACTCGCTCGGTAGCGCAGAGATTCGGGATCGTTCCGATCGCGGGGGCGTGGCAGGTCGATGTCGACATCCACGGCAAACCCGCCCTTGTCGAGGATGAGCACACGGTCGGCAAGTCGTACGGCTTCGTCGACGTCGTGCGTGACGAGCAGTACTGCCGGACGGTGGCGGGCGACCAGATCGCCTACCAAGTCTTGCATTTGGAGCCTGGTCAAAGCGTCGAGGGCTGCGAACGGTTCGTCGAGCAGTAATAGTTCAGGTTCGCGAACCAGAGCACGAGCCAATGCGACGCGTTGGGCCTCGCCGCCGGAGAGGGTGGCCGGCCAGGCGCGGTGCTTGTCCGCGAGGTTGACCTCGGCGAGTGCGTTGCGTGCATTGTCGGTCACCTGACGTGACCGTTTCTGTCCGACTGTGACATTGGCCAGAACTCGCTTCGACGGGATCAATCGCGGTTCCTGGTAGACGACCGTGCGGTCGCGTGGGACCAGCACATCACCGCTGTCCGGTGCTTCCAAACCGGAAAGCACTCGCAGCAGGGTTGTCTTGCCGGTACCGCTGGGGCCGAGGAGAACGACGAACTCGCCGCGCGTGATCTCGAGGTCGATACCACCTAGAACAGTCTTGTCACCGAACGACTTACGCACTCCGGTGAGCGAGACCGCTACCGGTGATCCGGCACGTCGCTCGGCCGCGGTGGTGCCGGTCCGCTCACGGGCTGCCAACGGCGGCAGAGGTGCTTCGGTGGATGGCAGCGAGCCGATGGTTGTATTCGTCATCGCGCCACCGACAATCTCCGCCACGGCATGGAGTACCGCTCGATCAGTCTGACGATTGCGTCGAAGATGAGTCCCAGTGCCGCGTACATGACGATGCACAGAACCATGTAGTCGGTGCGGTTGTATTCCTGCGCCAGGGTGACCAGATATCCGATGCCCTCACGTGTGCCGACCTGCTCGGCGGCGATCAATCCGGTGATGCTGAGCGACAGGCAGATTCGAAGCCCCATCAGAACACCGGGGAGGGCGGTCGGAAGAATCGCTCCGAACACCAGTCGCCAACCCGTCAGGCCGAAACCTTGTGCCGCTTCCACCATCTTGCGATCGACTCCGCGCACTCCCAGGTAGGTGTACGCGTACATGGGGGCGACGGTCGCGACGGCGATCAGGACTACCTTGAAGGTTTCGTCGATACCGAACCAGGCGATGAACAACGGAACGAGCGCGAGGAACGGAACCGCGCGGTTGATCTGCATGGTCGAGTCGATCAGTTCTTCGCCGAGCGAGGAGAGACCGGACAGAACCCCGAGAACCAATCCGACGATCACACCGACCGAAACACCGAGTGCAGCACGTTGAAGTGACGCGAGACCGAAGTCGACCAACTGACCCGACTGGTACAGCTCGGCGAATGCCGTCCACACCGCCGGAGGTCCGGCCAGGATCTCTTCGCGGATCAGTCCGGTAGCGGATCCGATCCACCATCCGGCAACCAGCAGCGCGGGCACGAGGAAGCGGAGTGGGATCGAGACCCACTTGGGCCTGCTGCGATTGCGGCGGTAGCGGGGCGTTTCGAGTTGCGGATGCTCCACTGACGGCGACGCAGTTCGTGCGGGCCGGGTCAGCGTCACCATCGGGTCACTTCCCCTCAGTGGTGGGTGCTGCCGCTGCCGAACCTGCCACAGCACCCTGGAGGTCGAAGATCACGTCACTGCCCTTGATCGGCTGCTGGATCACCTTGTTGTCGGCGAACAACGTGGAGATCGATTCGAGGTCGGTAGCGTCGGCTGCAGTCGGGTAGCGGAAGTTGGTGATCTGGCCGCCCAGGGTGATCGCGTCGTCGAGTCGCTGTCCGGAGAGTGCGCGCGGACCGGTCTGTTCGAAGACGTTCTCGAATGCTGCCGGGTCGGCCTGCTGCTTCGCGGTGAGTTCCTGGGTGACCTCGAGGAACTTCTGGACCACTTCGGGATGCTCTTCGAGTACTACGGTGCGGCCGGCGATGATGGTGCTGTCCACGGAGTCGATGCTCGCCTCGGTTGCGATCTCGACCGCGCCCTTGGCCTTGGCCTCCTGATACGGAATCAGGAACGATGCCCAGGCGTCGACCTGCCCGGTGGAGAACGCCGACGCCGCGTCAGCCTGTTGCAGCGGAACACGTTCGACGGAATCGATCGGCACTCCGGCCTGCGTCAGGGCCTTGAGCGTGATGTACTCGCCCTTGCCTGCAGGGTTGACGGCAATGCGCTTGCCGGCCAGATCTGTGACGGTCTTGATGCCGGACTCCGGAGTGGCGATGATGCCGGCCTGGTCCTTGTTGTACGGGTCGGACGTGGCGAAGATGCGGACACCCACGTCCTTGGACAGTGCGCCGACGACGGGACTGTATGCGCCGGTTTGGATGTCGAGTTCACCGCTGTTGAAGAGTTTGAGGTTGGAGCTGAATCCCGGTGTGGTCTTGACCCATTCGATCTTTGCGCCCAGCGGTGCCAGCGCCTCGTCGTAGGTTCCGTCACGCTTGCCGACGGCGATGGCACCGGAGTTTCCGGGATCGAAAACTTTGAGCGTGAAGTCGGCGCTGGAATTGCCTGCGGCGCTGTCGGAATCGGAAGACCCACACGCCACCGCCAACCCGGCCAGCGGGATCATGGCGAGCGCAGCGGCAGCTCGTGGCAGTCGGCGGAAGCGGGACATGTATGTGGCTCCTTCAGGCGTTGAATCGTCAGAACTGACGACGATGACGCTATTGGGTGCCTGTCCGTTTTACCCCCGTTTGTTTTCTGGAGATTGGAAATCTTGACAACATCGGAAGTCTGTTCATCTGGCCTTTTGCAGGTCCACGTTCGGTTCCTTTCCATCTGATGGAAAGGATGGCCGGACTGCTGGGTCCGTGTTAGCGTCCGATTCTCAGGTCGATCAGGCCACAGCGAAAGGATCGTTCGTGACGGACGCACGCGGCGCGGGAGTTCAGACGGTAACCCGTGCTCTGACCATGCTCACATGTTTTCGCAGTGGCGAAGAACTGGGAGTCTCGGAAGTTGCGCGGCGACAAGAGCTTGCGGTCAGCACCACGCATCGATTGCTGCAATCGCTCGTCGACGCGGGATTTCTCGAGAAGGACGACGCAACCAGTCGGTATCGCATCGGCGCGGCGCTGGCGGCTTACGGACAGGTCTCCTACCGGCAGCATCGGATCTATCTGTCCGAGCCCTATTTGGAGCAATTGGCCGCGACGACAGGAGCATCCGCCTCCCTGGCAGTGCGAAGCGGAAGTGAGGTGGTGTTGCTCGGATTCAGTCGGTGGCGCGAGGCCGACGGGCACGTGCTGCAGGGTGTCCGCCTTCCCTTGCATGCGAGCGCACTGGGGAAAGCCTTTCTGGCTTGGTCCGATGTCGACGATTCCGAGCTGGCTGCGCTGCCACGTGAAGCGACCACTCAGCGTGCGATCACCGATGTCGCCGGTATCCGCCGGGAACTGGAACTGACTCGTGAGCGAGGATACGGATTCAACGACGAGGAGTTGACCCCGGATTTCCGAACGATCGGAATTCCGATCATCGATGGATCCGGCACTGTGCGTTACGCTCTCGGGCTTCGTGGTCCGGTCGAGCTGATGATCGACGAACGGATTCCGTTTCTCGCCGACCTTGCCAAGGTGACTGCACGACAGATCGGTGAGGTCCTTCTCTGACGTGATGTGAAAGCGCTTGTGGCAGATCCGGCCGAACGTGATTACCGTTGAAGTCGAGGGCGCGATCGCACAATGGCTGCGACGTGACCGCGTCCTCGCGAGCGTGGAGACGAGTGATGACGACGATCGGTGTCGTTGCCCTGTTGCTGGGCGTCCTGTTGATCGTGGTCGAGGCGCATGCCCCAACCGCGGGGGTGCTCGGTGCGCTTGGAGCACTCATGATCGGTGCCGGCGTGTGGATGCTCTTCACGTCCGACGGTATCGGGCAATTGATCGCGATTCCGGTGACGGCGGGGGTCGCGGTAGTCGGCCTGGGCGTGGTGGCGGTAGCGAGTCGAAAAGCGCTTACCGCGCGCCGCGCTCCCGTGCGTACGGGGACGGAATCTCTTGTCGGCTCGGACGCGACCGTTCGCAGTTGGACCGGTGTGCAGGGTCAGGTCGAGCTCGACGGCGGATTATGGCGTGCTCGAATGGAATTCGGGTACGACGATTCTGTGCCCGCCGTGGGCGAATCCGTCGTCGTAGAGCAGGTTCGAGGCCTGACTCTGAAAGTGCGCCGTCGTGAACCGTGGGAGCTGCCGCTATGACCACCGTGCTTGTCGTGTTGTCCGTGTTTGTCGTGCTGATTGCAGTCCTTGTGGGCATGTCGGTGAGAGTTCTGCGCGAGTACGAGCGCGCGGTGGTGTTCCGCCTCGGTCGACTGATCACCTTGAAGGGTCCTGGTCTGGTGATTCTGGTGCCGGCGATCGATCGCATGGAGCGGGTCAGTCTGCGAACCGTCACGCTGAAGATACCGGTCCAAGAAGTGATCACTCGCGACAACGTCCCCGTGAAGGTCACCGCCGTCACGTACTTTCGGGTCGTCGACGCTGACCGTTCGATAGTCGAGGTCGAGGATTTTCTGGCCGCCACCTCACAGATCGCCCAGACCACACTGCGCTCCATTCTCGGTAAAGCTGAGTTGGACTCGCTGCTCTCCGAACGTGAACGCCTCAACGAGGACTTGCAGAAGGTCATCGATCAGCAGACCGAGCCGTGGGGAGTCAAGGTCACGACCGTCGAGATCAAGGACGTCGAGATTCCGGCCAACATGCAGCGCGCCATCGCCAGGCAAGCAGAGGCCGAACGAGAGCGGCGAGCCAAGATCATCAACGCCGACGCCGAGTTTCAGGCTTCGGCCAAGCTCGCCGAGGCGGCCGAGGTGATCAGCCGCAATCCGACCACCCTGCAGTTGCGTTATCTACAGACGCTTCACGAGATCGGTAGTGAGAACAACTCCACCGTTGTCTTCCCCTTGCCGCTGGATCTTGTCCGGCCCTTTATCGGTGGCGGAGTTGCGGCAACTCCCGCGACCCAAGAACCTGCCCGTTTCGCCTGGAATGCGAAAGTTGTTGATTAGCATCTAGTTTCGGGTCTCCATCCCTTGTATTCGAAACTATGTTCGATTAGACTTTCGGCATGGACAGTCGGGAAGCGTGGCAACTGGATGATGAGGGCCTCAAGGGTGAGGTTCTGGATCTGGTGCGTGTCCGGCACGAGTTGCAGTCGCGGATGGTGTTGCTGATCGTGGAGATGTTTTCCCGGGAGGTTCTCGGCGGGAAGGGTTTTCGGGCGATCGCGCAGTGGTTGCATGGTTCGACGAATCTGGAGATCGGTGAGTGCAGTCTGCTGGTCGGGTTGGCGCGGTTGTTGATGCTCGAACCCGTGGTGGCGGATGCGTTTCATCGTGGTGATGTTGATGCGTTGAAGGCGCGGCAGGTGGCGTCGTTTTGTCAGCATCCGCCGAAGAACATGACCCTGGCGGATGTGGACAAGGCTCGCGGGATCTTGCTCGGTTTGGCGTCGAAGAACATCGCCGATTGTGATGCGGTGCGGGCGGCGATCCGGCGGATCGAGAAGCAGTACGGCAAGCGTGAGGACGGTGTCCCGGTCGGCGAGGATTCCGAACGTAACGAGTTCTACGCCTCGAAAGGGTTGTACGGGCGGGTGTCGGTGAAGGGTGATTTGGATTCGGTGAACGGGCCCGGTTGATCACGTTGTTGTCGAGTCTGTCTGCGCCGACACCGGAAAAGGACGGCGTGAAGGACACACGCACGCCGGCGCTACGGCGTGCGGACGGGTTTTGCGAATTACTGCGCCGGTACGAGCGGGCGGGGTTGGGTCCGATCGAGGGCGGAGTGAAACCGCACATCACCGTTACCGCGTCGGCAAAAGATATGACGGACCTTAAAGTTCTGAAAGACCTGTTGCCGTCGACTGAAGAACTGGGTTTCGCATGGGCGGATTGGGTGGGTCCGATCAGTATCGATACTGCCCGGATGTTGGCGTGCGACTGCACCGTGACGCGGATCTTGTTGGACGAGAATGGTGTTCCGCTCGACTGCGGTAAGGAAGCGCGAACGGCGACGGTTCCGCAGCGGCGGGCTCTTGCGGTTCGTGATGGTGGGTGTGCGTTTCCGGGGTGCGGGACTCCGTCGGGGTGGTGCGATGCTCATCATATTGTTCACTGGGGTGATGGTGGCCCAACGGATCTCGATAATCTGGTCTTGTTGTGTGGTCATCATCATCGGACGCTGCATCACACCGAATGGCGGGTGGAGATCGGACCCGACGGAGAAACCGTGTTCTATCCACCGATGTCGGTTGATCCGTATCAACAGCCGATCGGCGGGAACAGCCCACCCACAGCAGCCTGAACGGGCGCAACTGAATACGTACACACCGGGGCTTAGCCATGCCCCGGTGTGTACGGCGTGTGCGGTCAGAGCATCGTCGAGATATGGTCCGGCAGCGCGACACCGGAGTCGAGATCCTCGGACGGGATCGGTTCACCGAAGTGCGTAGCTGCGGGAACTACTCCAGCCCAAACGGTTTCGATACCGATGTCGGCGGCATCGTCACCGGGGCCGCCGGTGCGAGCCTTGACGGAAGCCTCGTACAACGGCAGTGCAAGAACGATGGTTGCCGCCATTTCCTTGCGCGTGTGATCCCGAAGGTGTTGGGAACGTCCGGGAACCACCTGGTCGACGATCAGATTCAAAGCCTTCACGCGCTCGTCGCCGTCGGTCACGACTCGAGGTGATCCGATGATGACGCCGCTGCGGTAGTTCATCGAGTGGTGGAAGCCCGACCGAGCCAACACGAGCCCGTCGAGGATCGTGATGGTGATGCAGATTTCGCTGTCGGGAGCCAAGCTCCGTGAAGCGACTGAACCGTGAACATAAATAGATCCGCCGCGGTCGGGGCCGTCGAGGTCGAACCCGTAGGCGGTGGGAAACACCATGGGAACTCCGCCGACGGTCACACCCATGTGGCACAGCTTCGCGGACTGCAAGACGTCGACGAGTGCCGCGCGTTCTGCGACGCCGTGGTGGCGGGCGCGCTTGTGCGTCGTACGTGCTGTCGGGGACAGCGGAATAGGTGCAGTGGGGGCAGGAGCAGGGGCAGCAAAGACAACGGAATCTGTCATGCAGACAATGCTGGTGGCAAAATGGCTTCAAGTCATGGTCCAATCAGTGGAGACTTCGATAGGCCACTTCGATTTGCCACTTCCGGGAGGGTTCTGAATGTTTCTGCCTTCGGCGGTAGCCGTCGTCCTCGACCGGACAGATCGGCGGGCGCTCCCGGTCCAGATTGCCGACCACCTCAGAGCTGATATCCGCAGTGGTAAGGCGGCAGTGGGTCTGAGGTTACCCAGTTCCCGGAAGCTGGCGGCGGAGCTCGAGGTGGCGCGGGGCGTCGTGGAACGGGCGTATGAGCAGTTGATCGCCGAGGGTTGGCTTGTCGCTGTGCACGGCTCAGGCACCTTCGTTGCCGAGGCGCCCTCCCCCATGGTCACTCCCACGACTACACCGAAGAAGGCCGCCGACAAGATGTCACCCAGGGTGCAGCTCCGGCCGGGCGTGCCGTGGACGCCACCGCGTGCATCGGCAGCGTGGCGGCGGGCGTGGCGTGACGTCGGGTCCAAACCGCCACCTTTCGAGGATCCCGATCCTGCGGGTGACTACGAATTGCGTTCGGCACTATCGGAATTACTGGCAAGAGCCCGCGGAATGTCGGTTGAACCCGAGAGAATCCTGATCACCTCAGGTGCCACGCATGGTCTCGGCCTCGCCCTGTCGGCTCTGCGTACCCGTGGTGCTGTTCTGGCGATGGAAGATCCCGGATACCGGTATGCGTCCTCGGCCGCTACAGCCTGTGGATGGTCGCTGCTCGACGTGCCCGTCGACGCTCATGGTCTCTGTGTCGACCAACTCGAAACTGCGTCGGAGAGCGTCCGTGGCGTGTATGTGACACCGTCCCATCAGTATCCGACGGGTGGGCTGCTTCCGGTAGGTCGGCGCAACCAGTTGATCGAGTTCGCCCGCGTCCGCGACGTCGTCCTGTTCGAGGACGACTACGACTCCGAATTCCGTTACGACGTAGCGCCTTTGCCTGCGCTTGCCCAGTTGGCTCCTGATCGGGTGGTGTATCTCGGAACAGTTGCCAAGACGCTCGGCGCCGGAATTCGATTGGGCTGGTTGGTGGCTCCCCTCGACCTGGTCGACCGCATAGCAGTACACCGCAAGCGAATCGGCGACTTCCCGTCGGTTCCGCTGCAGCAAGCACTCCTGTCCCTGCTCCGTGACGGCGAATGGGATCGAGCGGTGCGTACCGCCCGGCGCAGGTACCGGGAGCGTGATCGGGCGGTCGAGGAAGCGCTGTCATCGTTCGGTGAACTGCGGGGTCTCGGCGCCGGCATGCACACGACGCTCATGCTCGACGCGGATCTGGCAGCCGCCGTCGCTCGCGAGGCACTTGAACACGGCGTCGAAGTGCCCACCCTGGTCGAGTCCACCCGAACGCACGGAGACCCCGGCGGATTGGTCATCGGCTACGGACGGGTGGAATCCGCGGACCTCGAATATGCGCTCGAGGTGATAGCCGAGTGCCTCGCACGTCACAGCGCGTGAAGTCTCGTTGATCGGGAGTGCGGCAACGGATGGGCGTGGTCCAGTTCTAGCGTCTGCTCGTGACGATCCGAAGCCAGACCTTTCCGCACCTGCTCGCACCAGGCACCATCGGCCCGATGACCGTGCCTAATCGCGTGGTTCTCCCTGCGATGGACATGAACCTGTGTGAAGACGGGGAAATCGAAAAGGGCGACATCGACCACTTCGTGGCGCGTGCAGCTGGTGGAACGGGTCTGATCATCACCGGTTGCTGCGCTGTTGCGTATCCGCTGGGCTGCACCAGCCGCAAGGAACCGGGGCTTTCGGAAGACCGGTTCATCCCCGGTCTCAAGGCGTTGGCCGACGCAGTCCACGACGCAGGCAGCAAGCTCTGTGTGCAGATGACACACCACGGCAAGGTGGCGCGCATCGATACCCTCGACGGCCGACCGCAGTTGGTCCCGTCCACGCCGAAGCCGCCGGGTGACATGAGCGCGATGGCCGATTGCACGCCAGAAGAACTGGGCAAGATGGCTGCCATCAACGAGGGCAAGAGGGCTACGTACCACGAGGCAACCAAGGAAGATCTTGATTGGCTGGTTCGCATGTTCGCCGAGGCTGCCGGACGGGTGAAGGCGGCGGGCGGCGACGCCGTCGAGATTCACTGTGCCCACAACTACGTCCTCGGAGCGTTCCTGAGTCGGTACACGAATCAGCGCGGCGACGAGTACGGAGGTTCCATGGAGAACCGTGCTCGCCTCGCTTGTGAGGTCATTCGGGCGGTCAAGGAGGAGGTCGGTGGTGCGCTTGCCGTCATCGTGCGTCTGGCCGGTCAAGAGTACGGCGAAACCGACGGGCTGACGGTCGACGAGGCTGCTGCGGCCGCGAAGATGTTCGAAGAGGCCGGAGCTGACGCCATTCATGTCACCGGTACCGCGCTGAATGCTTTTGCCAACTTCACCGACGGACCACTGCCCGACAAGGTCGGCTACTACACCGACAATGCAACGCGAATCAAGCAGGCGATATCGATCCCCGTGATCACCGTCGGACGTATGCTCCCCGAGGTCGGCGAGAAGATGATCGCGGAAGGTCGCACGGACTTCGCCGCAATGGGCCGTCAGCTCCTGGCCGATCCACAGCTGGTGAACAAACTCAAAGACGGTGTACCCGAGCGGGTTCGGCCTTGCATCAATTGCTACGTCTGCGTGCAGGAGAACTTCTGGGACGAGACCCCGCTGTGCGCTGTCAATCCCGCGCTCGGCAACGAAGCGCTTCTCCCCTTCGTTCGGACCAGCACTCCGAAACACGTTGTTGTGGTCGGAGCGGGCCCCGGTGGTCTCGAGACGGCCCGCGTGGCCGCTGAACGTGGGCACCGAGTCACGGTGTTGGACAAGTCCGATCGCCTCGGTGGCACCCTGTGGTTCTCGAGCCTCACTACCCCGGACAACGGGCGTCTGCTCAGCTGGTTGAAAGTGGAAATCGAGCGTCTCGGTGTCGATGTTCGACTGAAGACCGAAGCCTCGGTTGCTTCGATCCGGGCACTGAACCCCGACGCCGTAGTCGTGGCCACCGGTGCAGTCCGTGAGCGGCCTAGCGTTCCGGGCGGCGACTTGCCGCACGTGCACACCGGTGATTCGTTGCGCGCGTTGATGACCGGAGCGGGAGACGTCTCACAGGTACCGCCGTTCCTGCGGACGATGGCCAAGTTGGGCAAGCTGTCCGGTATCACCAAGAGCCCCGCGGCGATCCGAGCTGTGACCCGCAAGTTCCTGCCCATGGGTAAAGACGTTGTCGTGATCGGTGGTTCGCTTGTCGGACTCGAGCTTGCGGAGTTCCTGGCCGAGCGAGGTCGCAATGTGACGCTGATCGAAGAAGGCCAGCAGTTGGGTATTCCGATGGCGATGCCGCGCCGCTGGACGGCGGTGCGCCACGCCAAGCATGTCGGTGTGGACATTCACCGCAATTCAACGGTGCAGCGAATCACCAAGGAGCACGTCGAATTCCGTTCCGGTGACAAGACACGGACCGCTCCAGCCGACATGGTTGTCGTCGCGTCGGGAGTGTCGGCGCAGGCGCCACTGGCCGATTCTCTGATCGGTGTCGTGTCCGACGTACATGTGGTCGGTGACGCGGTGAACGTCGACTACATCGAGGGCGCGATGCACACGGCGTGGAAAGTCGCGATGGATCTGTAGTTCAGCATCAGGTAGCGCTTTGTGCCGCAACGATGTCCGGCCACCAGCGGGCCGCGACATCGGGGTGCGCACGTAGTCGACTCTTGAGGGCATTCGCCCCGTAGGAATCGTGTATCGGGTTGTTCGCGTCCACGGTGACGCCGGTGGCGCGCGCCGCCAGCTCGGGCGGTAGGTCGAACTCCGGGATCTGCGCTGCGTAGTTCGGGTTGAAGAAGAACGGCACCGAGATACGTTCGCCGTCGCCCTCGGGTGAAACTACCCGGTGCACAGTCGCTTTCAAGTATCCGCCGGTAGCGACCTCGAGCAGTTCGCCGATGTTGACCACCAGCGCCCCGTCGATCGGCGGCGCGTCGATCCAGTCGCCGTCGTGCTCGACCTGCAGACCGCCCTTGGCCGGTTCGACATAGAGCAGAGTCAGCACACCCGCGTCCTTGTGTCCGCCGACGCCCTGGGAGCCGGCACCTTTCGGGCGGCCCGGGTAACGCACCACCTTGATGAGGATCGACGGATCGTGAGCGAACGCGTCGTCGAAAATGTTCGCATCCTGGCCCAGGGCTACCGCCCATTCGCGTAAGAGGCTCAGTGCGATCGAGGTGAGCGTGTCGTTCCACTCGGTGATGACGTCGCGAAGTTCGGGAAGGGCGTCGGGCCACTGGTTGGGGCCCTGCAGAATCTCCCAGGCCGGTGAGGTGTCGGTGCGCTCGGCCGCGGGCTGTTCGGCCCCGATGTCGATCTGCTCGCGCCAGTCCTGCTTGCCTTCGGTCAGTTCGCCGCCGAGCCGGGTGTACCCACGGAAGTGCGGGCTGCGGACGTTCTCGATCGCGAGCTTCTCGGCAGTCGGCAGCGCGAAGAACTCGCGGGCGACGGCGAGGAGGCGTCGCTGCAGTTCGTCGGGAATCCCGTGGCCGACCAGGTAGAAGAATCCGACCTCGTGGGTGGCCTCGCGGAGCTGAGTGCGGAACTGCTCGGCGGTGTCGGGGTTCTGCGCAAGCGACAGATCGAGCACTGGCAGCGACGTAATCGACATGGGGTCCTCGATCCGTGTGATGGTTCTGATGTCCATCATTCCACGCTGAGCGGCACCCGGACCCGCACGGCAATTCGGCAGCCGCAGGCGTGATTACCCGCGCGGATGCGGAAACACCCTGCGGATAACAGAATCGGGGCCTTGCGCCGTTGGCGCAAGACCCCGAATCAGTGTGAGTCGAATTAAGCTTCGTCTGCGCCGATGATGAACGCTTCGAGCTCGATGCGAGCCTTGTCGTCGGCCATCTGGACCGGCGGGGACTTCATCAGGTAAGCGGAAGCCGGGTAAACCGGTCCACCGATGCCGCGGTCCTTGGCGATCTTGGCTGCGCGGACGGCGTCGATGATGATGCCGGCAGAGTTGGGCGAATCCCAGACCTCGAGCTTGTACTCCAGGTTCAGGGGAGCGTCACCGAAGGCGCGGCCTTCGAGGCGGACGTATGCCCACTTGCGGTCGTCGAGCCACTCCACGTAGTCCGAGGGACCGATGTGGACGTTGCGGTCGTGAACCTTGCCGGCAAGTGCGCCGGTCAGGTTGGACGTCACGGCCTGGGTCTTGGAAACCTTCTTGGACTCCAGGCGATCACGCTCGAGCATGTTCTTGAAGTCCATGTTTCCACCGACGTTGAGCTGGTAGGTGCGGTCCAGCACGACGCCGCGGTCTTCGAACAGCTTCGCCATCACGCGGTGGGTGATGGTGGCGCCGACCTGGCTCTTGATGTCGTCGCCGACGATCGGGACGCCGGCGTCCTTGAACTTGGCAGCCCACTCCGGGTCGGAAGCGATGAAGACGGGCAGGGCGTTGACGAATGCAACGCCTGCGTCGATCGCGCACTGTGCGTAGAACTTGTCAGCGTCGTCGGAACCGACGGGCAGGTAGGAGACGAGGACGTCGACCTGAGCGTCCTTGAGTGCCTTGACGACGTCGACGGGCTCGGCGTCGGACAGCTCGATGGTCTCGGCGTAGTACTTGCCGATGCCGTCGAGGGTCGGGCCACGCTGAACGGGAACGTCCAGGGGCGGGACGTCGGCGATCTTGATGGTGTTGTTCTCGCTCGCGAGGATCGCCTCGGAGAGGTCGAAGCCGACCTTCTTGGCGTCGACGTCGAACGCAGCGACGAACTGCACGTCGCGGACGTGGTACTTACCGAACTTGACGTGCATGAGGCCGGGGACCGTCTGGGTCTCGTCGGCATCCTTGTAGTAGTGGACGCCCTGAACCAGGGACGAGGCGCAGTTACCCACGCCCACAATGGCTACGCGCACCGCGGTGCTGTTCTCACCCATGGTCGGGTTCTCCTTCTTTCCGGGATGTTCCTGTTGTCGATTGCTCGGCTGCGATCAATTCGTTGAGCCAACGCACTTCGCGTTCACTCGATTCGAGTCCGAGCTGATGGAGCTGACGGGTATAGCGGTCCAGCGATCCGCTGGCCCGACCGACGGCCTCGCGGAGCCCCTCACGGCGCTCCTCGACCTGACGTCGCCTGCCTTCGAGGATCCGCATCCGCGCTTCTGCGGGGGTGCGGCTGAAGAAGGCGAGGTGAACGCCGAAACCGTCGTCGGTGTAGTTCTGCGGCCCGGTGTCGGCGACCAGTTCGGTGAACCGTTGCCGACCTTCCGGAGTGAGCTGGTAGACGCGACGCGCCCGACGCTTGAGCGTGCCGGTGGCAGTGTCGACGTCTTCCGAGATCAATCCGTCGGCTTGCATGCGCCGCAGTGCCGGGTACAGCGACCCGTACGAGAACGCGCGGAATGCGCCGAGCAGACCAGTGAGCCGCTTACGCAGCTCGTATCCGTGCATCGGTGACTCGAGGAGCAGCCCGAGGATTGCGAGTTCGAGCAACTGACAAACCTCCCGAGTCGTTGAACCTAACCGCTTGATGCGATAACCAACTATATCGCGCCGATATATAAAACCACACTGCGGACCGATACGTGTACCAGGGTGTCACGGCTAGATCAGGGGGTGAACGGGTAGATCGACATGATTTCGCCATCGAGGGCAGCGGTCAGGTACCCGCTCTCGTCGAGGTCGTTGCCGACGTGAATTTCGATGGTCGGCACGGTTTCGGAGCTCTCGATCATGAGGTACCGCGTGGTCGGATTCTGCACGGAGGTGGTGGTTCCGGCGCCGTCGAGCAGGGCGATCACGATGCGAGGATCGAGCTGTCTGACGTCGATCTGTGTCACGTCGGGTTCGCGTGATCCTCCTGAAGTCGTGTCCTCGAGGTCGCCTCGGTAGTAGCTGTCCAGGCTCTTGCGCGGCGCGGCAGGATCGGCGCGCGTTATGCGTGCATAAGTGGGATAGATGGTCATCTCGTCGACCAGTCCGCTGCCGTACTCCGTTTCGATGGCATGGAACATCGCCCCCAGGCCGTCGACGGTGTGTAACTGTGGCTCGGGGCTCGAGAAGATCGTGACGTCGGACGCGGCGTATTTGATTCCGAAACCGATAGCCGAGACCAGTGACAGAGCGATGATCACAACGGCGATCCAACGCGTGTCCAGCGAAGGTTCTTTCCGGAGAACGGGTAGGGACGCCTCGGTCTGCAGATCGAACGTCAATTCTTCGAGATCGCCGAGAGTAACTGCAACCGCGGCGAGTTCGGTCAATTCGTCGTGCTCGGCCGCGGTGAGTTGCCCGTCGGCGAAGGCGGAGTCCAGCACTGCGCAGGTGGCCTCGCGGTCGGCGTCGCGAGCACGGGTGGTCCGGGTCAGATCGTTCGGCATGTCCGAGGCCTATCGAGGAGTGAAGGGAGACAAGCGGATCGGGCGGCCATCCGGGGTCAGCTCCATCGAACCGCTCGCGCCGAGTTCGTTGTCCACGTAGATGGAAATACGTGGATCTTGGCCCGACGAACTCATGCTGATGTGTGAGACCTTGGCGTCGGGGACGTTGAGATTGGCGGACGCTCCGGCCAGGTATCCGGCGAGTTTGTCGATGTCGACCGAGGCGAGGTCGAAGGTAGTCGTGCTGGCCGCCCGGGATGTGGAGCTCTCGCTTGGTGTGAAACCTCCACGAAAGTCGATGTCCTCCTCCAGATTCGGCGAGACAGCGGCGGCGCGAGTGACGCTTGCATGGCCGTCGTAGAAGTTGGCGGAATCGATCAGCGTCGTGCCGTACTTGGCGCTGTATCTGGTGATGAATTCCCCGATCCCGCTTGCAGTGACCGTGTTCAGCGTCGAACTCACAATGGGGGCAAGCGGTCCGACAGGTTCGGCTGCAGCAGGTGGAGGCGGTGGGGGTGAATCGTCGGCGGACAAGGTGAGGAACCCGATCATGCCCGCGAAGACAACCGAAGCGGCCGCGAGGTACCAGATCTTGTCGATACGACGAACTTTGGCGACGGCGTTACGCAGCGTCGCTTTCTGCAGATCGCGGACCAGCAGATCGAGCTGTCCGAGCGTGGTCGCGGTCATGGCCGCAGCCGTCCGGTTCGCGTGCTCGTCGACCGTGATCTGGCCGTCGGACAGAGCCGTATCGAGAACGGCGCAGGTATCGGAACGGTCGACGTCGCGCGCACGGGTGCGCGTAGAGGTAGTAGTCGGGGACCCACTCACCGGCTCACCCTAGCTCCCGTACGGGTAGGAACGAGAGATCTCGCCCCACGGCGTGACCTCTATGCGTCCTTGGTGGCCGAGTCCGTTCTCTGCATAGATCGCGATCTCCGGGACGCCGTAGTTCGCGTCCACGATCAAGTGGGTGATCGCGGCGTCCGAAACATTGACATAGTCGCCGATGTTCACCATGTACGGCGCGAGCTTGTCGATCTGGATGGAACCGAGGTCGAAGGTCGGCTGGCCCGTTCGCCGCGGAATGGACGTCACTTCCCTCTCGAAGCCGTCGCGAAAACTGATGGACTCGGTGAGAGCGGGAGCATCGGGGACCGCCCGGCTCACTGAGGAGTAGTCGCCGTGGAAGCTGGCGTCGTCTACGAACATGTCACCGAACTCTTCTCGATACCTCTCGATGAATGCGCCGATTCCTTCCGGCGTCAACGTGTCGATGTGTGCGATCAGGATCGGTTCGACGGTCGGCTCCGGCACCGGGGTGGTGGTCGGCAACGGCGGAGCGAGGGAAGTAGTGCTGGCATAACTGGCAGTGATGTCTTCCGAGGGCGTCAACGGTGACCGACTCCACGCCACTGCTGCGATCGCGCCGACGACGATCAGAGCAGCAGCACCGACGAACACGGCCTTTCGTGCCGTCGACGTCCGAGGCACCGTTTTGGTCTCGATCTTCGGCACCTGCAGATCGTTGACCAGGCGTGCGAGTGCGAGCAGGGTCTTCGCGGACTTCGCCTTCTCGGTCCGGTCGAAGTAGTCCTCCGCGCTCAACTGCCCTTCGGCGTACGCGGCGTCCAACACATTGCACGTTTCGACGCGATCAAGATCACGAGCGCGCGTCATCGGAGAACGAGAAGACTTCACAGGAAGTGATCGTAATGGCTGGTCGCCATGCCCCCAGCCCCCGAAATGTGTTCATCGTGACCCTCCCGAACCGTCCGTCGCGGCACGGACGCACGTACGCTGGTCAGGTGCGGATACAGCGGCAAGTTGTGGACTACGCGCTCGCGCGTCGGTCTGTGCTGGCCGAAGTGTCTGCGGGTCGGACCGACGTCAAGCAGGTGTGTGACGCCGATCCGTACCTACTCAGAGCCGCGAAGTTCCACGGCCGGGGCAGCGACGTCGTCTGCCCCATTTGCCGCAAGGAACAGTTGACGCTCGTGTCCTGGGTGTTCGGCGACAAGCTCGGTCAGGTTTCGGGATCGGCCCGAACCTCGGACGAGCTCGCTCGGCTTGCGGAAACAGCAGAGGAGTTCACGGTGCACGTTGTAGAGGTGTGCCGTACCTGCAGTTGGAACCACTTGGTGCAGTCCTATGTGCTCGGCGCAGTACCTGCGCCGCCGCGACCGCGGCGAGCACGCCCACCAAGCCGGCGCACCGCCAGCGAGTAACGCCACACCCGAAGAAGGGCCCGATCGAAGTCTGCACGTGATCGGTCCGTGACCACTGGAGATTTGATTCGTGAGTTCCCCCAGCAACAACAACCCGGGCGGCAACAACCCGGGTGGCCGTCCCGTCGGTCCCAACCGTCCCGCCGGACCTCCTCAGGGTCGTCCGCCGCAGGGACGTCCCATGGGCCCACCACCGCAGGGACGCCCTCCGATGGGTCCGCCCCCTCAGGGTCGTCCGCCGCAAGGTCGTCCGATGGGACCCCCGCCCCAGGGTCGTCCGCCGCAAGCCCGACCTTCAGGCCCGCCTCCTCAGGGCCGCCCCGCCGGTCCCCCTCCTCAGGGTCGTCCGCCGCAAGGCCGACCTGCCGGCCCGCCGCCTCGAGATCGCGCCGTAGGCGCTCAAGGAGATCGCGCCTCCGGCGCTCAGGCGAACGAACCGACCCAGCGCGTCGCGGCAGCAGCAGCGACCACCCGTAGCAACGCGGGCGCCCGCCCGCCGGTCGGACCTCCGCCGACGAAGCCGCCGACAGGTGGCTCCGGTGGCGGTGGCAACGACGGACAACCCCCGAAGGGAAGAAAGAGCACCGTGAAGAAGAAGTCCAAGTGGCGCACAGTTCGCCGCTCGGCCTACGTCTTGGTGGCGCTCGGTCTTGTTCTGCCCGTCCTTGCCTTCATGGCCGCGTACATCGTGCAGGACGTCCCCAAGCCCGGTGACCAAAAGACCAATCAGGTGGCGACGGTCTTTGCCGCCGACGGAAGCACCGTGATCGCTACCGTCGTCCCGCCGGACGAAGGTAACCGCGTCGAGGTCTCGCTCGATCAGGTGCCGATGCACGTTCGTAACGCCGTTCTGGCCGCAGAGGACCGCGATTTCTACTCGAACCCGGGCTTCTCGATCTCCGGTTTCGCGCGCGCAGCCCGTGACAACGTCCTCGGTCGCGACAGTGCCGGTGGTGGATCGACCATCACTCAGCAGTACGTGAAGACCGCGCTCGTCGGCTCGGAGCGTTCGCTGACGCGAAAGATGAAGGAACTTGTTCTCTCCTCGAAGATGGCCAACGAGTGGTCCAAGGACGACATTCTTGCCGCATACCTGAACACCATCTACTTCGGTCGTGGTGCGTACGGTATCGAAGCCGCGTCCAAGGCTTACTTCGGTAAGCCCGTCGACCAGCTGTCCATCGAAGAAGGCGCCGTCCTGGCGTCGTCGATCCAGCTTCCGTCGCTCCTCGATCCCGAGACCAACCCGACAGGCGCGAAGTCCCGCTGGGATTACGTGCTCGACGGCATGGTGTCTGCAGGCACGCTGGATCAGGCCGCGCGCACGCCGATGCAGTACCCCGCATACATCCCGCTCGCCCAGGTCGACAACAGCAGCCAGGGCTCGACCGGCCCCGAGGGCCTGATCAAGCGTCAGGTGCTCAAGGAGATCGGCGACGCTGGAATCAGCGAGCAGTTGCTCAACACCGAGGGCTTGCAGATCACCACGACCATCGACCCGCAGGCTCAGGCCGCAGCGGTCGAGGCAGCCCGTTCCAATATGGAGGGCGAGCCGGAGAACCTGCGTACCGCAGTTGTCTCGGTCGATCCGAAGACCGGAGCCGTCAAGGCGTACTACGGCGGTGAGGACGGCGCGGGATACGACTTCGCGAATGCCGGACTTCAGACCGGTTCCTCGTTCAAGGTGTTCGGCCTCGCAGCCGCCCTGGATCAGGGAATCCCGCTCTCGCAGATGTACGACAGCTCACCGCTGACCGTCAACGGCATCTCCATCGGCAACGTCGAAGGTGAAAGCTGCGGCACCTGCACCATCGCAGAGGCGCTCAAGCGTTCGCTGAACACCAGCTTCTACCGTCAGATGCTCAGCCTCGACGGCAACGGCCCGCAGGAAATCGCGGACATCGCTCACAAGGCAGGCATCCCGAAGGACATCCCGGGCGTCGGCCCGTCGCTCACCGAGGCCGACGGTTCCGGCCCCAACAACGGCATCGTGCTCGGCCAGTACCAGGCCCGCGTGCTCGACATGGCGTCGTCGTACGCGACACTCGCCGCGTCCGGTACGTATCACGCACCGCACTTCGTGCAGAAGGTCGTCGCGGCCGACGGCACCGTGCTGCTGGACCGCGGCGCGCCCGCCGGTGAAGACCGCATCGACGCTGCCGTGGCGGACAACGTGACGGCTGCGATGCAGCCGATCGCGGCGTACTCGCGCGGTCACAACCTGGCCGGCGGACGTCTGTCGGCGTCGAAGACAGGTACTGCGCAGCTCGGTGACACCGGAGCCAACAAGGACGCGTGGATGGTCGGCTACACGCCGTCGCTTTCGACCGCGGTCTGGGTCGGAACTCCCGACGGTGAAGCGATCACCAACTCGGGCGGCGCGATGATCTACGGCTCGGGTCTGCCTTCGGACATCTGGAAGGACACGATGGACGGCGCCCTCGAGGGCACCGACAACGAGAAGTTCCCGACGCCGGGCAAGATCAACGGTCAAGCCGGTGGTGTTCCGGAGTACACGGCTCCCGCACCGCCCAAGACGTCGGCGCCGCCGACCACCGCACCGACGACGACGGAAACCACTCCGCCGCCCGTGGTGACAACGACGCAGGTCGAGGTTCTGCCGGGCATCACGATCCCGATTCCGGGCATCTCCCGGCCGACGACAACCACGCCACAGGTACCAGGGGCAGGCGAGACCACCGAGGAAGAACCGGCAGGTGTGAGCCCCGGCCAGTAGTTGGAGGGTGGTCGGTTCGAAAGACGGTAACCTCGCGGAGTGGCCGCGAATGCTGATGATGCCGAACCGACCTCCCCCGCTCCGCTGGCCGAAGATCTTCGTTCGGCGGATTGGCGGGACGTTCCCAGTCTCAACGACGCGATGGTGTCTGCGCTGTCGGGAACCGTCGGCGGTCCGGTAGGTCGTCACGCACTGATCGGGCGCACTCGCTTCTTCACACCGATGCGAGTGATCCTTCTGCTCGCCGTGGTGTTCTTGGCTTTCGGCTGGTTCGCCAAGGCGGGCTGTATTCAGCAGGCGCCGGTCGGCGAGAGCGGGCAGGTCGGCCTCGACTGGAGTGGCAGCCGTCAGTACGTGGCGATGTGTTACTCCGATACCGTTCCGCTGTACGGAGCCGAGCGCCTCGATCAGGGAGCATTCCCGTACAAGACGTCGTGGGAAGAAGTACGCGGCGACGGTTCGATCCAGATGCGGTACATGGAGTATCCGGTCATCTCGGGGCTCTACCAGTACGGCGCAATGAAAGTCGCGAAGGCGTGGGATTCGATCACCTGGCTGCCGGGCGCGATTCAGGTGGCGCTCTATTTCAACGTCGTGGCGTTCGGGTTGGCGTTGGCGTGGCTGGTCACCGTGTGGGCGAGCACCCTGCTGGCCGGACGACGAGTGTGGGACGGCGCTCTCATCGCGTGTTCCCCGTTGGTGATCGTGCACGTGTTCACGAACTTCGATCCTCTGGCGACGGCGTTCGCGGCGGGTGGGTTGTTGGCATGGGCACGCAAGCGGCCCGTGCTCGCGGGAATCCTGCTCGGCCTGGGCGGCGCCGCGAAGCTCTACCCGCTGCTCCTACTGGGACCGCTCTTGGTCCTGTGTCTGCGCGCGGGCAAGACGAGGGACTGGCTGGTGACCGCTCTCAGCGCGGTCGCGGCATGGCTTGCGGTGAACCTGCCCATTGCCGCGCTGTACCCCCATGGTTGGTACGAGTTCTTCCGGCTCAACTCCGAACGCGGGGCCGATCCGGATTCGCTCTACAACGTGATCGCGTCGTTCACGTCGTGGAAGGGCCTCGACGGTCCTCTCGCACAGGGTGAGTCACCGTCGAATCTCAACGCCGTCTCTCTGCTTTTGTTCGTGGCCGTCTGCATCGGTGTCGGATACGTCGCCCTGACGGCGCAGCGTCGTCCGCGAGTTGCGCAGCTGTGCTTCCTGTTGGTGGCGGGCTTCCTGCTCACGAACAAGGTGTGGAGCCCGCAGTATTCTCTGTGGCTGGTACCGCTGGCCGTGTTGGCCTTGCCGCACCGCAGACTCCTGCTCGCGTGGATGACCATCGACGCCCTGGTCTGGGTTCCACGAATGATGTATTACCTCGGTGTGTCCAACAAGGGGCTGCCCGAGCAGTGGTTCACCGGAACCGTCGTGATCCGGGACATCGCGGTACTCGTTCTGTGCGCGCTGGTGCTCCGGCAGATCTACCGGCCGTCGGAGGATCTCGTGCGGTACGGGTTCATCGACGATCCGGCGGGCGGTGTTCTCGATCAAGCACCGGACAAACAACCTGCCTGGCTACCCGGTTGGCTGAAGCCGTCCAAGGCGAAGGAACCGGAACCCGTCACGGTCTGAGGTCACCACTCGTCGAGGGTGGTGTACCCGTCCTGGACCGCGCGGGCAAACAATGCTGCCTTCGTGGGAGCCGGCCGCCCGACGTCGCTGTACTTCGTGCGGATCCGAGTGATGTGTGTGTTGACGGTGCAGACGCGTAGGCCGAGCGTCTCGGCGACCTCGGACTTGGAATCCGAACGTAGCCAGGCAAGAAGTACTTCGATCTCGCGGACGCTCAGCTTCGGCTTGTGCTTGCCGTGCTTGGGGTTGCCGACTCGGGACACGTTTGCCTCGATCTTCGGAGAAATGCCGATTGAAGACATGCGAGTAGCGCCTTTCGACGGAGGGGATGGGCGTCGACTGCCGTATTTGCAGAAGGGCTGCTGGCTCGGGGTGCGACTGAGACGAGTATTTCGATCGAGGTGTCTCAGTGGAACGGGTGCAACTCTCTCGATACAGAGTCCATACAACGGACAAGTCCCCTACCTGCTTCGATAGAGTGCGTCGCTATGAACTCGAAGGCAGAAGCCGGTACGCACAATCAGGTCGATCCCGCCCGGATCGAGTCGCGTGGGCAGTTTGCTGAGATGCTCACTGCACTGCGGAACGCAGCCGGACTGACGGTCCGCGAAGCCGTCGAGCGTTCGGGTGGTTTGCACGGAACCGTCAGCGGATGGTTTGCCGGCCAACACCTGCCGACGCCGGCGAGTACCCCGATGTTTTTCGCGCTCCTCGAGGCCTGCGGCGTCGATTCCGAGGATGAGCGGGAGCGCTGGATCAGTGCGGTGCAACGAGTGAGACAGCTGACGGCCAGACGACGCGGCGACGCCACCGTTCCGTATCGAGGTCTCGAGTCGTTCCGGCAGGAGGATGCCGAGTGGTTCTTCGGTCGAGACGAACTCACTGCCAACTTGGTCGAGCGGGTGGCGTCGGCGATACGAGGTGTCGGTCGCCGTCAGTTCATGGTGATCGGTGCTTCAGGATCGGGTAAGTCGTCGTTGCTGCGGGCCGGGCTCGCCCCCAAGGTTGCCGAGGGCGATTCACGGTTCGACGGCTGGCGGGTGGAAATCCTGCAGCCGGGTACGGGAGGAATTCCGTCGTCGATTTCCGACGAACCAACCGTCTTGATCCTCGACCAGTTCGAGGAACTGTGGACGCAGTGCGACGGTGATCGGCGCGAGGAAATACTGCAGACACTCGCGGAACTCGGTGAGAACACCATCGCCGTCATCGGAATGCGCGCCGACTTCTACGGGCTCGCGGCGGAGGAACCGCTTTTGGTGCCGCTGCTCGACGATTCGCCGATGGTGGTCGGGCCACTGACCGACGAACAATTGCGCGAGGTGATCGTCGAGCCGGCGGTCAAGGCCGGGATGACCGTGCAGAGCGAATTGGTTCAGGTTCTGGTATCCGAGCTGACACCACGCGGCTCGCGTACGGCGAGCGACCCCGGAGCTTTGCCCTTGCTGTCACACGCACTGTTGGGGACCTGGCAACGGTCGACGCGTAAAACTCTGACCGTCTCGGATTACTACGCCACCGACGGGATCGCCGGAGCTGTCCAGCAAAGCGCGGAGGAAGTGTACGGCGAGCTCACAGATAGGCAGCAGCAGTTTGCGTGCAGGATCTTTCTGCGATTGGTCAACGTCGACGAAGTGACGCAGACGCGTCGGCGGGCACCGCGCACCGAACTCTTCCTCGGTGACGACGTCGACGACGTGAATACCGTCATCGACCGGTTCGCCTTACGCCGCCTTCTCACCGTCGACGAGGAGACCGTCGAGGTTTCGCACGAGGTCTTGCTGTCCGCGTGGAGTCGGCTTCGCGATTGGATCGACTCGGACCGCGCCGGTCTGGCGGTGCATCGCCGGTTCACCTACGCGGCGCAGGTGTGGGAAGACAGTGGACGCGACCCCGGCGCGCTGCTCGGACCCGCACGTCTTCATCTGACGGAAGAATGGCTGCGTTCGGGCGAACTCGGGCTCCCACTGGAACCGAGTCGGACCCGCGCCGCCGACCTCAATGCCGCCGAGCGGGAGTACCTCGCCGCGAGCATCGAGCATCGTGATCAGCAGGAATTTGCCGATCGCCGACGTACACGCGTGCTACGACGGCTCGTGACTGCGCTGGCAGCCGCGTCGGTGATCGCTCTGGTGTTGGCGGTGGTTGCCACCGTCGCCGGTATCGGCGCCAATCGTCAACGTGTCCAAGCAGATACTGCGCGCGACGAGGCGATGTCGCGTCAGGTGGCCACCGAGTCGATCAGGATGCGTGAGCGGGATCCGTCGCTGGCGTCGCAGCTTGCTCTGGCGGCATTTGCGGTCAACGAAACGACCGAAGCCCGCTCGGCATTGCTGGATGCGTCGGGCGTTCATTCGGCTACTCGCATCATCGGACCGCCCGGCGCGATGAAGGCCCGGATCAACCCAGCTGGAACTGTTGTGGCGGTGGGTGGTTCGGACGGAAAAGTCAGGCTTTATCCGATGGTGGACGGTGTGGCCTCAGCTGTTCCGCAGGCGGAGTTCCTCGGAGTCTCGGAGGGCACGGCCCTCTTTGCCGTCGCCTACAGCCCGGACGGACGGCTCCTTGCGACCGGTGGCGCCGGCGGCGCTGCACTCTGGGATGTGTCGGACCCGAAGAATCCGGTCCGTGGAACACTTCCCGTCGACGGTGAACGCGTAGTGCAGGACATGGAGTTCAGCCCAGACGGAACCAAGCTGGTCGCCGGTACCTCGACGCCCGACGTTCTGCGATGGAACATCGACACCTCCACGAATGCCGTTGCTTTGCCTGCTCTTCCGCATCCAGCTGACGGCATTGTCACCGCGACGTTCAGCCCCGACGGACGTTTCCTCGTGGCGGGCGGGCGTCAAGCGACTCTGCGCGTGTGGGACGTCGCGAAGTGGGGTGAGGAATCGGCGCCGATCTTCGCGACCGAGCCCAACGGCACCACCGTCCACTACCTCGGCGTCGCCTTCAGTCCGGACGGACGCGAGCTCGCGGCGGGAACCACTGGCAGGGAGGTGGTTCGGTGGGACATGAGCGATCCGGCGCGCCCTGCTCCCCTCCCGGCGCTGACGGGATTTTCCAGTTACGTCAACGAACTCAACTACGGTAAAGATGGAACACGCCTTGCTGCAGGGAGTTCCGACAACTCCGTGCGCGTGTGGGACCCCCGAACCGGGGCATTGATCGAGACACTTCCGGACAGTGGGGCGGTGACCACCGTCGACTACAGCGATGACGGCCGCAATCTGGTCACCGGGGGACTCAACGGTGTGACTCGCGTGTGGGCTCTTCCGGGTCCGGTCTGGGCGGGAGCTCGGGACACGATCTTCACCAGTCCCTTTGCCGCGGACGGCTCGCGTCTGGTGGCCGGCGTCGGTGCCAGGGGTGGCGCGATGTTGGCGTGGAACACCGAGGATCTCGATCGCCCCGCGGTGATGCCAGAGTTGAAACCGCAAGGGGCCGAAACTTTCAGCGGTGCGTCGGCGGTGTCGGCAGACGGGAACCTGGCTGTGAGCGGCACCGGCGGCGGCGGTGCATATCTTTGGGACCTGAGTGATCCGGCGTCGCCACGTATCTACGGCGAGCCTGCGGTATATGTGAAGGGCATCGTGGCGGTTGTCGCACTGAATCCCGCCGGAGATCTGCTGGCGGTGTCCTCGCAGGACGACAACAGTATTGCGTTGGTCGACGTTTCCGACCCGTCAGCTCCGAAACTGTTGTCGTTGACCGATGTCGGCTCCTACCCGCAGATGATGGCCTTTCAGCCAGGTACCGACATCTTGGCGATCGCGAACGCCAAGAACGAAGTGGATCTGTGGGACGTGTCGAACGCAGCGTCGCCCCGGGTGGCGGCGACGGTGGGTGGATTCGAAAGCTACGCATTAGCAGTGTCTTTCAGCGCCGACGGAACGCTGTTGGCCGCTGGAAGTGCGGATCACGGTGTCGCCGTGTGGGACGTACGCACACCGTCGGCACCCGAGGAACTCGCTCGTCTCGTCGGCCCCGAGGGCGCAATCTATTCGATCTCGTTCAACCGCGCCGGTGATCGGCTCGCTGCCGGTGTCGGCGACGGAACCGTCTGGCTCTGGGACATCGAGACTCCCTCGCAGGCAACACGATTTGCGACGCTGTCCGCCTACCCGGGTCGCGTCAACGACGCTCAGTTCGCCGGCGAGAGTGACATGATCGCGGGTAGCGGGTCGGACAAGACCGTTCGCTTGTGGGGAATCGACCCCGACGGCGTCGTTGATCGATTGTGCCGCACCGCAGGATCTCCCATCACGGAAGCCGAATGGGAGCGGTACCTGCCCGGTGTTCCCTACCAGGATCCGTGTGCCGGCTGACGTGGGTCAGTTCATCCAGAACTCGAGCGCCGGTTCCCGACCCAGCTCGCCTCCGCTGCCGGTGATCACCAGTCCGGCGGAGGTGAGCTTGTACGTCACGTCCTTGTTGGTGACGGTGAATCCGTTGCCCGTGGGCGTCGGATCGTCGAGTTCGATGGTGGCGCCGTCGCTCAGCCGTTGACCCTTGTAGTAGTAACGCCCGACTCCGGTTTCGCAGATGACGATTCGTGATCCGGTCGTGACGGCGATGGCGACGGCGGGATTGGTGGAGTTGCAACTGGGGCCGCCGGAGATGAAGCCCTGACGGTTGGTGCCCGAGACGGTCGGCGCTGGTCCGATCGAGGTTGTGACGCGTGGGGGCGTCGTCGTTTTCGGCGCTGTGGTGGGTGCACTCGGCGCCCGAGTCGTGGTCGTGGAGTACGAGTACGGCGTCGTATAGGTGAGACTCCGCGAACTCGCTTCATTGGCGGCGTTGCCGAAAGCGGCGGCGAGCAGCCCGAAGAACGCGATCCACACGATCACGGCCAAGATGCCGAGTGCGGTGAAGATGTAGCCGATGATCAGTCCGGCAAGGGCGAGTCCGTCGCCTTCTTCGCCGGTCCGTTTGATCTGGCCGCGAGCGATGTGACCGAAGACGATCCCCAACGGCGCGATGAGGAACGCGAAGACGAGGGCGAGCACCGCGAGTGTGTTCGTCGGCCGCCTGCCGTACGGATCGGGCTGCCCGTACGGAGACGGTTGCCAATTCTGATTGCCCTGGTACCCGTACCCACCCTGATCGCTCATGAGGTGAATCTTGGCATGGACTTGGCCGAAGAGTGCAGGTGATCGCTAGTTTCGGGTACGTGTCTCGAGCTGAGGTGCGATGGTCGGCCAATCGTCGTCGGTCATCGCGAACAGCGCTGTTGTACGCCAGCTGCCGTCGACACGGCGTCGGTGCTTGCGCAGCAGGCCCTCGAACTGAGCGCCGAGCTTTTCGATCGCGGCCCTGGACTGTTCGTTGAACTCGTCCGTGTGCCACTCGACGCGTACGGCTTCGAGCTGGTCGAAGGCGTGACGAAGCAGGAGCAGCTTCGATTCGGGATTGATCCCGGTTCCCTGAACCGATCGCGACAACCACGTGTACCCGATTGCAAGACTGCGGTTTACCGGGTCGATCTGGTACATGGACGTAGTGCCGACCACGGCGTTCGTCGCGATGTTCACCTGCGCAAAGGCGATCCGATTAGGGTCGTCGGTTGCTGCAGCGATGTACTTCTGTGCCTGTTCCCGATCGGTGATGGGCGATGCGGTCCAACGAAAGATCGCCGGGTCGTCGGCAGCAGCGAGCAGAGCGTCGGTGTGCGCGACGCCCAGGGGTTCGAGTCGGACACGATCACCGGTCAGCGTCGGTGATTCGAACCATGATGCAGTCATCAGGCGTGCTCCCGTGAGTGAGTCGGAAGGTTGTTGTCGGAGTTGGCAATCGGATCGGTCCCACCGGCAAGCGGATACCGCAACGGGACTCGCAGGAACAGGAAGAAGAACACGGCGAGCAGGATGACGTGGCCCCACACGCTCGCCTGGACGACGGCTTCGTACTTGCTCGGATCGAGATTCATGTCCAGTTGGTAGAAGTACCGGAAGATGCCGATACCCAACGCTGCGTCGGCGATCAGATAGGCGACGATCCAGAACCACCGGATCTTGAACAGTACGAGGAAAGGCAGGATCCACAGTGTGTACTGCGGTGAATTGACCTTGTGCAGCAACACGAATCCGCACAGCATCGCGGCACTGACTGCAATCCACGGAAAGTAGCCGTCGCGGACGTAGCGGCGCCAACCCAGATACATCGCGAGCGCGAACGACAACAGGATCATGACCGGAGACAGGATGCTCACCAGTGCGTCGTAGTCGGCGTTGAGTTCGCGAACTCCGAAACCGTAGAACGGGCGCAAACCCCAGAACCACACCGAGTTGGTGGTGATGTCCGCGCTTCGCTTCTCCTGGAAGCTGAACGACGCGCGCCAGCCTTCGTAGGAAATGAGGGCGAACGGCAGGTTGACGAGGACGACGGTGACGATCGCCGCGCCCGCCGTCATCAGCGCTCCACGAACGTCGTAGCGCTTGCCTTCGGTGCCGCGTAGAAGCACGTAGGCCATGAGCGGCAGCACGAACATTCCCGGGTACAGCTTCAAACAGAAACCGATCGCCAGGATGACGGCCGCCAGAACCGCGCGAGTTCGCAGCGGGATCCGCTCGAACGTCATCAGGAAGATCGCGCCGACGCTGGTGGCCACCACCGGGAGCTCCCAGTTGTGGAATGCGTACAGAACCAGGGGCGGAGTCGCCGACCACACGAGCGCGTACGCGCCGCTCATCTTGCCGAGCATCCACGCCGTGAGCAGTCCGAAAGGAGCCAGGATCAGGGCCGAGTGCAGAAGGAAATCGGTGTCGGTGTGTGAGCCGATACCGCCCAGCCACATCAGAATTCCGCTGAGCACCGGGTATTCGACGGTTCCGCCGGTCAGGAATCCTTCGGGCGTTATCCCTCCGGTGACGAAGGGGAACAGATGCTGATCGATACCTCGTCCGAGCCAGAGCAACTGAATGTCGGAGTAGCAGACGTCGATGTTCTTGTTGACGTCGAAGTTCAGGCTTCGTCCGTCGGGCGCGAACGGTGCACCGCCGCATCTGGCCTTGTTGAAATAGCCCAGCGCCATCGTCAGCCCGCACAATCCGACGACCAACGCCAGGATCGACGCCGGGGTCTTGCGGTCTGTTCGCATGATTCTCACCCTAGGGGGCGCAGTGGCTCGCGGGGTGATGCGTCTGCACCACGCGTCGCGCATCGACCCGGTGGTCTTCCCGGAGGGCCGGGACGATTTCCCTGGTCAAGGCCCCTCGTGTAACCTACGAGGGTTGCTGACGCAACGACCCTCCTGCCACGGATAGTCCGTGGCCGTTTTCACTTAGTCCACAGGAGGTGATGAGGTCTTATGCGTCATTACGAATTGATGGTCATCCTTGACCCCAGCCTGGACGAGCGCACTGTCGCTCCTTCACTGGATACGTTCCTCAATGTTGTGCGCCAGCACGGCGGCACGATCGACAAGGTCGATGTCTGGGGTAAGCGTCGTCTCGCCTACGAGATCCTGAAGCATGCTGAAGGTATCTACGCGGTGATCGACATCAACGCCACTCCCGCCACCGTCGCTGAGCTCGATCGTCAGCTCGGTCTGAACGAGTCGGTTCTGCGCACGAAGGTTCTGCGCCACAACAAGTAATTACTGTCGGTAGCGAGCTCTACTCTCGCGCCCAACGGTCTTACATCAATGCAGGAGGAACCACATGGCTGGCGACACCATCATCACCGTCATCGGAAACCTGACGGCTGATCCTGAACTTCGTTTCACCCCGGCGGGTGCCGCGGTTGCAAACTTCACGGTTGCTTCCACGCCCCGCACCTTCGACCGTAATTCCAATGAATGGAAAGACGGCGATGCGCTGTTCATGCGTTGCAACATCTGGCGCGAAGCAGCCGAGAACGTCGCGGAGAGCTTGACCCGTGGTTCACGAGTAATCGTGAGCGGCCGGCTCAAGCAGCGTTCGTACGAAACTCGCGAGGGCGAAAAGCGAACTGTCGTCGAGCTCGAAGTCGATGAAATCGGTCCTTCACTGAAGTACGCCACGGCAAAGGTCAACAAGGCCAACCGTGGTGGCGGCGGTGGAGGCGGCAACTTCGGCGGTTCCTCCGGCGGATCGGGTGGCGGACGTCCGAGCGCTGCACCTTCGGGTGGAGACGATCCTTGGGGCAGTGCGCCTCAGGCTTCGGGCTCCTTCGGTGGTGCGGGCAGCGACGAACCGCCCTTCTGATCCGTACCTGATCAGGAACATCCAGAAAAGAGCAAAGACATGCCGAAGCCGCCCTTGCGCGACAAGGTTATGAAGAAGAAGGTCTGCACCTTCTGCAAAGAGAAGAACACGCAGATCAACTACAAGGACACGACGTTGCTTCGTAAGTACGTCAGCGATCGCGGAAAGATCCGTGCTCGCCGTGTCACCGGCAATTGCGTCCAGCACCAGCGCGACGTTGCCATTGCCGTCAAGAACTCACGTGAGGTAGCACTGCTGCCTTACGCCACCGTGGCTCGCTAAGGAAAGGGAGGAAAGAACATGAAGCTCATCCTCACCGCTGACGTGGACAACCTCGGTGCGCCTGGCGACACCGTGGAGGTCAAGGACGGCTACGGCCGTAACTACCTGCTCCCCCGCGGACTGGCAATCGTCGCCACCCGTGGCGCCGAGAAGCAGGTCGAGGGCATCCGTCGTGCACAGGAAGCGCGCGCTGTGCGCGGCCTGGATCACGCCAAGGAGCTCAAGGCAGCTATCGAGGGCCTCGAGTCCGTAACGCTGACGGTCAAGACCGCCGGTGGCTCGGGCAAGCTCTTCGGTTCGGTTACCGTCGCTGACGTCGCTGCTGCGATCAAGGCTGCCGGTGGACCGGTTGTCGACAAGCGCTCCATCGTGTTGCCGAAGGCTCACATCAAGAACACGGGCAAGCACGCCGTGGTCGTGAACCTGCACCCCGATGTGGTTGCCAAGTTCAACCTGAACGTCGTCGGCGCATAGTCGACTGTTCGTCTCGTCGGGCCCCGCACACTTCGGTGTGCGGGGCCCGACGTTTTGTTTCGGGGTGCGGTGTGCCGCCTGACAGCGTCCCGAATCGGACCTGGGGATAACTCTCACACTGTGATGTTCGACTTGGTGATCAGTGACGAATCGGGCGAGGCAACACGCCCGACACGCCGACGCGCCGACTGTGGAAAAACTATTTTCATCAACAGGCCTGTGAAATTGTGGATAGCCATCTACCTGCTCTTTTGTGGTTGCTAGGCAAAGTAGTCCCCAAATGCTCCACAGGCGGTGCACACCGTGGGGCGGGAGTTTCCACAAAGCATCCACAGGTTTATCCACAGTCCGGTTTGTATGCGGACCTACTAGTCCCTAACGTCATCTCGGCGTCTATCTACAGTCCGGCCGAATGCGGCTAGGGGATGTCGGTGGGGGCAGGTACAAATGATGAGGGCGCTGCGGTTTCTGGCAGTGTCGTCGAGTGTTTTACGGGAAGGTCTCGCTTGTGGCTGTTGTAGATGATCGAGGACCTTCCGACTTCTCAGGGCCGGACTACCCGGGCCCTCCCGAGGCCGAGCCCGACCAGGAGTTCGGACGCCAGCCACCTCAGGACATGACTGCCGAGCAGTCGGTGCTCGGCGGCATGCTGCTGAGCAAGGACGCCATCGCTGACGTCCTCGAGGTACTGCGTCCGGGTGACTTCTACCGGCCCGCCCACCAGTCCGTCTACGACGTGATCCTGGACCTCTACAGCCGTGGCGAGCCCGCCGACCCGGTGACGGTCTCCGCCGAGCTCGACCGTCGAGGTGAGCTCCGCCGTATCGGTGGTGCTGCCTACCTGGTGACGCTGACCCAGACAGTGCCCACAGCCGCCAACGCCGCCTTCTATGCCGAGATCGTGGCCGAGAAGTCCGTGCTGCGTCGTCTGGTCGACGCCGGTACTCGCATCGTCCAGTACGGCTACGCCGGCACCGAGGGTCAGGACGTGGCCGAGGTTGTCGACCGCGCGCAGGCCGAGATCTTCGAGGTCACCGAGCGTCGAACCACCGAGGACTTCGTACCCCTCACCGAGCTCCTCCAGCCCACGATGGACGAGATCGACTCCATCGCCAGCCGCGGTGGAATTTCCCTCGGTGTGCCCACCGGATTCAAGGATCTCGACGAGATCACCAACGGCCTTCACGCTGGTCAGATGATTATCGTCGCGGCCCGTCCTGGTGTGGGCAAGGCGCTTGCCCTCGATACTCCCCTCGCGACGCCCAGTGGCTGGACCACGATGGGTGACGTTGCTGTCGGCGATCTGTTGATCGACAACCACGGCAAGCCGACGCGGGTTGTTGCCGCTACCGACGTGATGGTTGACCGTCCTTGCTACGAGGTCGAGTTTTCCGATGGAACAGTGTTGGTGGCCGACGAGCAGCATCAGTGGTTGACGGAGACGCGTGCTTCGCGCCGTTCAGCGCAGAACACCAAGACAGGTTACAACCGCTATAAGAATCAAAAGACATTCGCCGAGGTCCGAACCACGGCGGAGATCGCATCGACGGTGCGATGCGCAACGGCGGATGACCGCGTTAATCACTCTGTCGTGAATGCCAAGCCGCTCGACCTACCAACGCAGGATCTCCTTGTCCCGCCCTACACACTTGGCGCTTGGCTAGGTGACGGTTCTACTGCCTGCGCACAATTCACCACTGCTGATCCTGAGATCATCATGTTGATCGAGGCCGAAGGCCTGGTTGCAGTTCCGTCCAAGTCGGCGCATTTGCGCTACAGCCTTAAATTAGCCCCGGAAGATCCCGTCGCTCCGCGCGATTGCGTTGTGTGCGGAAAGAGCTTCGTGCCGTTCACCAGTCAGGTGCGAACATGCGGTCAATCATGCGGCGGCAAAGCACGTTTCATGTCTGACCCTGTACCTGCGCCAACCTGTTCACACTGTGGTGGACCTTCGATCGGGCTGCGACTGTGCCAGAAGTGCCGCAATGAGTACGGCACGGTTCAAGGACGCCTACGTACGATCGGTGTTCTGGGCAACAAGCACATCCCTGTCCAGTATCTCCGTGGGTCCGAGGCGCAGCGTCGTGCGGTTCTTGCGGGGCTTCTCGACACTGATGGAACTGTGACTGCCGGTGGCTCCGTTCAGTTTTCGGTAACCAACGAGCGCCTCGTCCGCGATGCCCAGGAATTAGTGGTCAGTCTTGGCTATCGCTGCCAAATGAGCACAAAGCGAGTCAACGGTCGCACCGAGGCTTCGTCGACTGCATTCACCTTGACCTTCTCGACTGATGACGAAGTGTTCGGTCTTACGCGGAAAGCGATGCTGCACAAGGAGCGTCGAGCGAGTAAAAGCACTGCGCGCAGCGGATCGCGCTACATTGTCGATGTTCGACCAATTGCGAGTGTTCCGGTTCGCTGCGTCGAGGTCGACAACGCCGACCACATGTACCTGGCCGGTCATTCGATGGTCCCGACGCACAATTCCACGCTCGGAATGGATTTCCTGCGTTCCTGCTCCATCACGCACGGCATGGCCAGCGTCATGTTCTCGTTGGAAATGAGCAAAACCGAGATCGTCATGCGTCTGCTGTCCGCAGAGGCAAAGATCAAGCTCGGCGACATGCGCTCCGGAAAGATGACCGACGACGACTGGACCAAGCTCGCGCGTCGCATGAGTGAGATCAGTGAGGCGCCGCTATTCATCGATGACTCCCCCAACCTCACCATGATGGAAATCCGCGCAAAAGCGCGGCGGCTCAAGCAGAAACACGATATTCGCCTGATCGTCATCGACTACCTCCAGCTGATGAGCTCGGGTAAAAAGGTCGAGTCCCGTCAGCAGGAAGTCTCCGAATTCTCCCGTAGCCTAAAGCTTTTGGCGAAGGAGCTCGAAGTTCCGGTTGTCGCGATCTGTCAGCTCAACCGTGGTCCCGAGCAGCGAACCGACAAGCGTCCGCAGGTCGCCGACCTTCGTGAGTCCGGATCGCTCGAGCAGGACGCCGACATGGTGATTCTGCTGTACCGCCCCGACGCGACCGAGCGAGACGATCCCCGTGGCGGTGAAGCCGACCTGATTCTGGGTAAGCACCGTAACGGCCCGACCGCGACAATCACTGTGGCGCACCAGCTTCACCTGTCCAAGTTTGTGGACATGGCCCGGGGATAGTGGCTGCCGCCATCGCCTGAAGGTGGGACGGATTTCAGATCTTGTGAGATCCTGCTACAAGCACCAATTCGATTCCACTAGTGCAAAATTCGGTTTTTCTACAGGTGGGGTAGTGCTGCAGTGAGGAAGACGGCGCCGAAGGCGATTCCGGCAATGCCGGTGAGGATCCCGACCACGCCGGCGGTGTTGTCGCCCAGATCGCGTCCGGGGGTGTCGGGTCGGCGCGCTGCCAGGGCGGTTCCGATGGCGGCGGCACCGAGGAGGATGCCGAGGCCGAACATCCAGAACGTCAGTATCGAGAGTGCACCGAGCATCAACGCCATGTCGCTGTATTCATCGCTGGTGATCGGACGGTGGTGATCCCACCAATCGGGTGGAGTGTGCGCGCGGGATTCGGTGTTGTCGGTGTTGTCGGATTGTTCGTGCGGGGGGATAGTGGATGCAGTCATGGCAGCTAAAGGGTTCTCGCGCTGATTCTTTCGTGTGGTGGATGTACCGGTGTGCGCCACGGGTGTGCAGTGGGAGATCGAAACGATGGTGGGTGAGGCCCGAGAACCCATCGCGTGTCCTCGGGAGTCACCCCACCATCAAAGCGGTGTTCGGGCCAGGCGGATCAGGCTTCGATCTGCACCTGTGTTGTCGATCCGGCGTTATCGGTTCGGGAGGGTGGTCCGGAGGAGACCTCGATCCGCCGCGGTTTCGCCTTCTCTGCGATCGGCAACGTCACCGTCAACACGCCGTTGTCGTACGAGGCCTCGATCTGTTGGGCGTCGATGTCGTCGCTGATGGACAGCTGCCGTTTGTATGTTCCAGCGAAACGCTCACTCGCCAGCCAGCTCACACCCTCTTCGGAGAGGGCGGTGCGGTGCGCGGTCAACGTCAGGGTCGAGCCGTCGATGTGGACGCCCACTGATCCTGGGTCGACGCCCGGAAGATCGGCGTGCAGGACGTACTGGTCCTCGACCTTGTAGAGGTCCATCGGCATGAACCGTGGACTGCGTCCGTTGCCGGTTCCCGCGGCGAGTACGGACTTGGTGATCGCGTCGATGTCGGTGAAAGGATCGAAACGAAGCACAGCAACACACCTCCCATGTCGTGAAAAGAAAGGTCACCGCCACTGTGGCGGTTGACCGAACTTACTGTGCGAGAACATGATAACCACACGAATTAGCACTCTGCAACCGAGAGTGCCAGAAGCTTTGGGGAAGTGTTCCGGTCCCTGAAGATCGCTGCTTTGCCTGGTCCCGACAAAAGCGGTGGCCGCCTTCGGCCTCGATTCGAAGCGGGCGGCGCGGTACGGCACTTCGTCAGTAGCGGCGGTGCGGCAACGGATCCGCCGGAGCCCCGACTCTGCGTGTGCGAGTCGGGGCGTATGACCGACGTCGGCATTGAGCACACAACACCGATGACCCACTATCCGTGCGAAGTCGACGTTCATGTCGTCCGCACATCTTCAACCATAAACAGTGCGATCGGTATAAATCATGTTCAGTCGCCTTCGATGCCAAGAAGTGACATGGCCGTTTGCATGGCAAGGTGAACATCTTGGTCGTCACGCTAGCGGCGCAGTAGCCGCGGTGCCTGGAAAGGTGGCCCGTTCCTGGTATTTGGTTTGCAGACGTCTGTTCCGAATGCTTTTGCAAAATAGGTCTTTTCCCGATGTTTGCGGGTGGATCGGGCATCGAACATCGCGGGTGCTCGTTCGTCGGAGTCGCTGCGAACGATGTCCGTGTTCGTGCACACACCGAACCGGCTGTAAGGGAGAACACTTCGGCCACCGTCAAAGCTTGCTCATCACAATGGAACTGGGACTTTCGACCCTGTCGTCTACAAGCAGTGCGCAATAACCTTCGTCGGGTCGGGGGCACCCGTTCCGTTCGAGGGGGCAAACAATCGGGCGGGTGTTCGTCAAGGCAAGGCCATATCACCCTCGCTGGTCTCCTTGCCGGGCCTTGAGCTGTGCGCGCCCAGAAGTGCTCAGGGCCCGCCCGATGCGGGGATCGAGAAAGTGAAGACGAAAGGTTCTCAGATGAGCCGAAGGAGTGATCGCCGATCGACAAGTTCTGCTCGCCGCCTGGCCACGCGGATTACCGGTGTCAGAGGTTCGGCGTGTAAGCCGAACTCGCTCACGGCAGAAGATCTGAGGGCTGTAATCGATTCCCTCACTGGAGTTCTCGCTGCTCGAGAATCGAGCGCGGAAACCGCACCTCTCGCCGGAAATCCTCCGTCGTCGACGCCAACTGACAGGCAGTTCTGAATCGCACCGGTATTTTCGCAGCCGGACAGCATATTCGAACTCAGACGCGCTGTCAGCCGGGACGGGTGGTAATCACAGAAGTAGGTGGAAGATGTCGAAGGCGACTGTCCATTGGGCTGTGCCGGGGTTCTTGCGGTCCGGTTCGACCGTGGCGAAAGTTTGCGCCAGCGCTACGCTCAACCCTCCTGCGATCAGCGGCAGTCGTTGCTCTGTCTCCTCTGAGAGGGCCACGTCCAAGGGCGGGCGGGCCGTGAGCTGATCGAGCAGCGGTTGAAGTTCGATCTCCTCGTCGAGTTTTTCGAACCGGTGGATGCTCTCCTGTAATCCCTTGGTGATCGGCAGGTCCCACGGTTCGATCACGTCGCGCAAGTTTGCTTTCGCGGAGGCTTTCCCGATCAGGATCACGTCGTAGATCTTGTCGTCGATGAAATCGGTATAGCGCTTGAGATCGTTCCGGTCGACCTGCAGTCCGGCCGCTGCCCTGAAGAACCGCTGGAATTTCACGGTGCCCATTACTGGCATGTCGTCAGCTCCTTTCGAAGTATTCATGGATTTGGCGTACGGCCATCGCTCCTTCACCGACGGCGGATGCGACTCGTTTCACCGAACCGCGGCGGATGTCGCCCGCCGCGAACAGGCCGGGCAGGCTGGTTTCGAGCGTCCTGGACAGGCCGCCGTTGATTGGCAGGCTGCCGTCCGCTCGTGCGTGGATCGCGTCCACACCGGTGAGGACGAAGCCGTGGTCGTCGAGTGCGATCGCGTCGGCAAGCCACCCGGTGTGCGGTACCGCCCCGATGAAGACGAACAGGGCGCGCACCCGAATCGTGTCCTGGTCGCCGGTGCGATTGTCCTCGACTGCAATTGCTTCGAGGTATTTCTCGCCGTGGACCGCACGAATCTCGGTGTGCCGGTGCACGGTGACCCGCGGATGGTGTTCGATCTGGTCGACCAGGTATCGGGACATGCTCTTCCCGAGGTCATCGCCGCGGATGAGCAGGTGCACCTGTGAGACGTGCTCGGCGAGGAAGACGGCGGCCTGGCCGGCGGAGTTGCCGCCACCGACGATGGCTATCGGGTCGGTGCCGCATATCCGTGCTTCCTGATGCGTTGCGGCGTAGTACACGCTTGTTCCTTCCAGCGCCTCGATCCCCTGAACGGCCAACTTGCGGTACCGCGCCCCGGCGGCGAGCACAACGGCCCGGGCGTGCACCGACCCGCCGTCCGCCAGTCGGAGCACATGGTTCCCGGCCTCGGATCCCAAACCGGTCACTTCTGCCGACACCAGGATGCGGGCGCCGAACTTCCCGGCCTGGAGCACGGCTCGCTCGGCCAATTCGGAGCCGGAGACCCCGGCGGGGAATCCCAGATAATTCTCGATCCGGGATGAGGTACTGGCTTGGCCGCCCGCAGCGATCCGCTCCAACGTCACCGTGTTCAACCCGTCCGAGGCGCCGTACACCGATGCGGCCAGGCCGGCCGGTCCGGCACCCACGACGACGAGGTTGTAGACGTCCTTGGCTGCGTCCGCGACGGGTGCCGGGACAGGAAGCCCGACGACGCGTGCGAGTTCCGCATTCGTCGGATTGCGCAGCACCTTCTCGCCGTGCCAGATCACGACGGGTGTGTCCTCGGGGGCGACGTTCAGGCTGCGTAGCAGCTGCTCCGCCCGTTCGTCCTGCTCCAAGTCGAACCACCTGTGGGGCAAACGATTTCGCATGGCAAACTCGCGAAGCCGCAATGTATCGGGGGAGAAACAGGAGCCGATGATCCGGAATCCGGAGCCGAGCCCGATCAGCAAGTGCCGACGCACAAGGTAGGCGCGCAGGATCAAATCGCTGAGCACGGGATCGTGGGCAATCAGCTCGCGTACCTGCTCGGCCGGGACGACGAGTATCTCGCCGTCCTCGATCGCTTCGGCGGTGAAGAACGCCACCTGACCTTCCAGGAGTCCGAGCTCGCCCAGGAAACGCCCAGGACCGTGCACGCGCAGTATCCGGCGCTCGCCGTCCGCGTCGCCTTCGTCGACGACTACGATCTTTCCGGAAAGGACGACGACGAAATCGTTGTCAGGCGCGCCTTCTCGGATCAGCACCTCGCCGGCGTGAACCGGTCGACGCGAGCCACCGACCTCGAGCTTCGCGACCTGGTCGTCCGTCAGCCGCGGGAAGGCGCCCTCCTCGTCCGGGGTCTCGTCGTCGACCGGCGGGCTGTACCCGATGGGTGAGGCGCCCTCAGACGAAGTTCTGGTCGACATAACACCACCGCCAATCCTCGCCGGGCTCCATCGACTGGACGATCGGATGCCCGATGGCGTGAGCGTGAGCACTCGCGTGCCTGCCCGGCGAAGAGTCGCAGCAACCGACGTGTCCGCACGTCAGGCACAGCCTCAGATGCACCCACGGGGTGCCGAGGCGAAGACATTCCTCGCAGCCCTGCGGGGTACGGGGCACCACGGCCCGGATCGCGGTTACATGTGGGTCCGCATGGACAGGACTCATGACTTCGCCTCCTCGCCGGCATTTTCCGAGAGCGCCTGATCGAGCCACGTGCGCAGCTGGGGGACCGGAGCTGCGCCCGACTGGCGAGCGAGAACCTCACCCCGGTCCATCACCAGCAGAGTCGGCACGGCGCGGACGGTGAATCGTTCAGCCGTCCGGGGTGCAGCATCGACGTCGACCTTGACCAGCTTGATCTGGCCGGCGTGTTCTCTGGCGAGCTGCTCGAGCGCGGGGCTGACCATGCGACACGGGCCGCACCACGTCGCCCATAGATCCACGAGCACAGGCACCGAGGATTTTTCGACGATCTCCGCGAAGTCACCGTCTCCCGCCGCGGCGATCCAGGGCAGCGGCTCGTGGCAGTTGCCGCAGCGAGGTTTTCCTTCCCCTGCTGCCGGGATGTTGTTGGTCTTGCCGCAGTTCGGGCACTTCACCTTTTCGGATCCCATGACCAGTTACCTCTTCTCAGGCCGCCGCGAAGGCGGGTTCGGCATACGCGACGGCAAGCTCGCCGCCGTCCACCGTGACGCTGATGGTGCCGTCCGGTTTGATCTCGCCGCGCAACAGTGCACGGCCGATCTTGGTTTCGACCTCGTGTGCGATGTATCGGCGCAGCGGCCGCGCACCGTAGACAGGGTCGAACCCGTGTTCGGCGATCAGTCGGCGTGCCTCCGGCGTGATTTCCAGGTGTATCTGTCTCTCCGACAACCTATTTCGAAGGTCAGTGAGTTGCAGTTCCACTATGTACTCGATCTGGGGCAGGGTGAGTGGGGAGAACAGCACGATGTCGTCGACCCGGTTGAGGAATTCGGGGCGGAAATGCCCGCGCAGTTCTGCCATCACCCGTTCCCTGGCGTCCGGCTTGATTTCGCCGTCGGCTGTGACCCCGTCGAGGAGATGCTGGGATCCGATGTTGGAGGTCATGATGATCACCGTGTTCCGGAAATCGACTTGCCTCCCTTGAGAATCGGTGATCCGGCCGTCGTCGAGCACCTGCAGCAGGGTATTGAAGACGTCGGCGTGGGCCTTCTCGATCTCGTCGAAGAGCACCACGGAGTACGGCTTACGCCGCACCGCTTCGGTGAGCTGGCCACCTTCGTCGTACCCGACGTATCCGGGAGGTGCACCGATGAGCCGACTCACCGTGTGCCGTTCCTGGTACTCGCTCATATCGAGGCGCACCATGTTGTCTTCACTGTCGAATAGGGCGCTGGCCAATGTCTTTGCAAGCTCGGTCTTTCCGACGCCCGTCGGGCCCAGGAAAATGAACGAACCGATCGGTCGACGAGGATCACGGATACCGGACCTCGCCCGGATCACAGCGTCCGCGACCAGTTGCACCGCCTCGTCCTGACCGACGACCCGCTCGTGCAGGATCTCGTCGAGCTTCAACAACTTCTCCCGCTCACCTTCTTGCAGCCGGGCGACCGGGATACCCGTCCATGCGGCCACGATCTCTGCGATCTCGTCTTCGGTGACCACTTCACGCAGCAACGGATTTCGGCCTTGTCTGGTGGCCAGTTGCTCCTCCGCCGCCTCGAGCCGGCGTTCGAGCTCGGTGATCTCGCCGTATCGCAACTCGGCTGCCCGATTGAGGTCGTAGTTGCGTTCGGCGGCCTCGGCCTCGATGCGCAACCGTTCCAAATCTCCTCGCAGTTCTTGCACCCGCCGGATCGCCTGCCGCTCCGCCTCCCATTGAGCGTGCCGGGCGTCTGCCTCGGCCCGCAGGTCGGCCAGCTCCTTGCGCAATTCTTCGAGGCGCGCTTTGCTGGCCGCGTCCGTTTCCTTGGACAGTGCGGCCTCTTCGATCTCCAGACGGGTCACCTTCCGGGTGAGCTCGTCGAGTTCGGCAGGCATCGAATCGATTTCGGTGCGGAGCCGAGCGCATGCCTCGTCTACGAGATCGATCGCCTTGTCCGGAAGGAAGCGGTCGGTGATGTACCGGTGCGAGAGGGTCACGGCGGCCACCAATGCACCGTCTTGAATTTTCACGCCATGGAACACCTCGAGGCGTTCTCGAAGTCCGCGCAGAATCGAGATCGCATCCTCGGCACTGGGCTCGTCGACGAGAACGGTCTGGAATCGACGCTCCAGTGCCGCATCGGATTCGATGTGCTTGCGATACTCGTCGAGAGTGGTGGCACCGATCATGTGCAGTTCGCCGCGTGCGAGCATCGGTTTGAGCATGTTGCCGGCATCGAGAGACCCCTCGCCGCCGACCGAGCCCGCTCCGACCACGGTATGCAACTCGTCGACGAACAACAGGATGCGCCCCTCGGCAGCCTTCACCTCGGACAGCACGGCCTGCAGTCGCTCCTCGAACTCGCCGCGGTACTTCGCACCGGCCACCAGAGAACCCATGTCGAGCGAGAAGATCGTCTTGTCGCGTAGGCCCTCGGGCACGTCGCCGCGGACGATCCGCTGGGCGAGACCCTCGACAATCGCAGTCTTACCTACACCGGGGTCGCCGATCAGCACCGGGTTGTTCTTCGTTTTCCGGCTCAAGATCTGAGTTACCCTGCGTATCTCGGCATCCCGGCCGATGACCGGATCGAGTTTGCCTGCCCGCCCCTCGGAGACGAGGTCGCGCCCGTACTTCTCCAATGCCTCGTACGCCCCCTCCGGGGTTGCCGACGTGACACGCTGATTGCCGCGCACCTTCGTCAGCGCTGTGAGGAAGGCGTCCCGTGTGACCCCGTGACTGGCGAGGACCCGCCCGGCCGCGCTGGCCGATCCTTCCTCGGAGAGGGCCATCACAAGATGCTCCACCGACACGTAGGAATCCTTGAGTCTCTTCGCCTCCCGCTCTGCGGCATCGAGCAGCTTGGCTAGACGCTGGGTGATCATCACCTGACCGGGGGTCGCGCCGGGGCCGCTGACCTTCGGCCTACGCGACAGTTCACGATCCAGATCGGATCGAAGTGCTTCGACATTCGCGCCGGCCTGTTCGAGCAGTCGGGGCACCAACCCATCCTGCTGATCGACCAATGCGAGCAGCAGGTGCTCTCCGTCGACTTCGGTGTGGCCCATTCTGGTCGCAACATTCTGGGCTTCCTGCAAGGCTTCTCGTGACTTTTCGGTCAAGCTGCCGGTGTCCATGAGGATGTCCTCCTTCTGCGGGCCGCTGTTTCGAGTCTTTCGATTCGATCCAGCAGATCGAGCACGAGCCCGATTGCCGAGTAGTTGAGACCCAGACCCGTCCGCAGTCGTTGGATGCGTGCGGCGTGGGTCACTTCGGATGGGTCGAACGACATCTCTCCGCCGGCGTAGCGGTGGGCGTCGAGCAGTCCGAGAGTCACGAGTTTTCGTGCCAGATCCGGGTGCAGGCCAGTACGTTCGGCGAAGGCGTCCGGCGACAATCCGGTACGGCGAACCAATACGTACTGAGTGATCGGCGTTGAGGTGCTCATGTCTCTTTCCTCGGATTGAAGTTCGATTCGGCGCCCAACTGCTCGAACAGTTCGCGTTCACGTGCTGTCGGTTTCGACGGAACCATCACCTTGATTTCGGCGTAGAGGTTGCCGTTGGCACCGCGCGGATTCGGCATTCCCTCTCCGCGCAAGCGCAGCTTCCTACCAGTCGAAGAGCCTGGCACCACTTTGACTTTCGCCTCTCCGCCCGGTGTGGGAACGACGACTGTCGACCCGAGAACCGCCTCCCATGGCGATACGGGCAGATCGACGTAGATGTCCCGACCCTGCACGCGGAACCGTGAATGCGGTTTGATCCGCACCACGAGGTACAGATCCCCAGGCGGCGCGTCACCGTTGCCTCGGCCTCCTTGCCCGGCCAACCGGATTCGCTGGCCGTCCAGGACGCCGGCTGGAATGTCGACGTCATACTGCCGTCCGTCCAGTCTGAGAGTGCGTTTTCCGCCCTGATAGGCCTCTTCCAGAGCCAGTTCCAGTTCGGCCTCCTGATCGGCGCCGGGAATCGGTCCGAACCCACCGCCTCCGCCGAACATCTGCCCGAAGAGGTCTTCGAAGTCGACGGCACCCTCACCACCGACACCGTGGCCGAAGTGCACCCGTCTCCCGCCACCGCCGTACCCGGCGGCGTTTGCCCGCACCCGTTCGTCGTAATCCTCGGGTACATGCCGGAAGTCGTCACCGAATCGGTCATAGCGTTTCCGGGTGTCCGGGTCGGACAACACCTGATAGGCCTCGTTGACCTCCTTGAACCTGTCCTCCGCAGTGGGATCCTTGTTCACATCGGGGTGGTACTTGCGGGCCAGCTTGCGGTACGCCTGCTGAATTTCGTCGGTGCCGGCGCCCTTCGGTACGCCGAGTACTTCGTAGTAGTCACGGGCCATCGGTGCTCACCCCTCTGGGCGGCTGACGACCACCGCGGCGGGCCGCAACTGTCGCCCGTCCTCTCCATAACCCGGGCGCAAGACCTCGACCACGGTCCCGGATGGAAGGTCGGGTCGGGTTACCACACTGACCACTTCGTGGAGTTCCGGGGAGAACGGCACACCGGCCTCGTCGTGGCGCTCGAAGCCGAGTCGTGAGAGCACCTGTACCGCCTGGTCCCGGATCGCCTTCACACCTTCGACGACGGCCTGCGGATCGCTGCCTGCGTGTGCAAGCGCAAGCTCCAAGTTGTCCAGTATCGGCAGCCACGCCGCCGAAACCTTCGCTACTTCCGCGGCGCGTTCACGGTCCAGATCTTTGGCGTATCGCTTGCGCAGGTTGTCCAGATCTGCGACGGCCCTGCGCCAACGGTCCTCGAGTTGAGACAGCTCGTCTGCCGTCTCGGCGCGATCGGACTCGGTCTTGCTTTGATCCGTGTCGGCGCTGTTGGTAGTCGGCTCAGTCGTCGAATGATCTGCAGACATTTCCATCGTGCGCCTCAGCTTCGATCGAATTCGGCGTCGATCACGTCGCCGTCATCCGACGACGCAGCATCAGCGCCGCCTGCTTGGCCGTCGTCCGACTGGTCCGGCACAAGTCCGTAGAGCAGCTGTTGCAGCTCCGAGGTGAGTGGCTGAACCTCTTCGGGTGAAGCGCCGTCCTGCACGGCCTTTCGGGCGTCGGCAACCAGCATCTCGGCCCGCGCCTTCTCATGCGGCGGGGCACTGTCACCGAGTTCGGCGAGTCGCCGCTCCACTTGATACGCAACCGAATCGAGCCCGTTGCGCGCGTCGACCGCCTTGCGCAGCGCCTCGTCCTCACCCCGGTTCCGTTCGGCCTCCGCCAACATGCGCTCGACCTCACCCTGATCAAGGTTGCCCTGTTCACTGATCGTGATGCTCTGTTCCTTGCCGGTATCCTTGTCGCGAGCGGTGACGTTCAGGATGCCGTTGGCGTCGATGTCGAAAATGACTTCCACCTGGGCCTCGCCACGTGGCGCGGGGCGGATGTCTTCCAGCCGGAACCGGCCCAGCACCCGGTTGTCGGCCGCACGTTCGCGTTCGCCCTGCAACACCACGACGTCTACGGCGGACTGATTGTCTTCCGCCGTGGAGAACACTTCGCTGCGCCGTGCCGGGATCGTCGTGTTCCGCTCGATGATCTTCGTCATCACCCCGCCCTGCGTCTCGACGCCGAGGGACAGTGGGGTGACATCGAGTAACAACACATCGGAAACCTCGCCTTTGAGCACGCCTGCCTGGACTGCGGCTCCGAGGGCAACGACCTCGTCCGGGTTGACGCCCATGTGGGGGTCCTTGCCGCCGGTCAGCCGGCGAACCAGCGCCTGTACAGCCGGGATACGTGTCGAACCGCCGACCAGTATCACTTCGTCGATGTCGTTGGCGGCGACCTTGGCGTCACTCATGGCCTGCTTCACCGGGCCGAGGCACCGTTCCACCAGATCGGCAGTCAAATCATCGAACTTCGATCGCATGATCGTAGTGGTGAGATGTTTGGGACCATTCGCGTCAGCGGTGACGAAAGGCAGGTTTACCTGGGCCTGGGTCACCGAGGACAGCTCAACCTTTGCCTTCTCCGCGGCTTCGAACAGTCGTTGCAACGCCTGCGCATCCTTACGCAGATCGATGTTCTCCGCGCGCTGGAATTCGTCGGCGAGGTAGTCCACCACGCGTCGATCGAAGTCGTCGCCGCCCAAGTGGGAGTCGCCGGCCGTGGAACGAACCTCGACTACCCCCTCTCCGACGTCCAGCAGGCTCACATCGAAGGTTCCGCCGCCGAGGTCGAAGACCAGTACGGTTTCGTGGGTCTGTTTGTCCATGCCGTACGCGAGTGCCGCAGCGGTCGGTTCGTTGATAATCCGCAAAACCTCGAGGCCTGCGATACGGCCGGCGTCCTTGGTGGCGTTTCGTTGCGCGTCGTTGAAGTAGGCAGGAACAGTGATGACCGCTTCCTTCACCTTCTCACCGAGGAACTTGCTCGCGTCGTCGACGAGCTTGCGCAGCACGAGAGCGCTGATCTCCTCTGGTGCGTATTTCTTGCCGCGCACGTCGAAGCGGGCCTCACCGTTGTCACCCGCTACGACGTCGAAGCTGACCGCTTTGGCTTCCTCGGAGATCTCGTCGTAGTGGCGTCCGATGAAGCGTTTCGCCGAGTAGATCGTGCCCTTCGGATTCAAGATCGCCTGCCGTCGGGCAAGCTGGCCCACCAGACGCTCACCGTTCTCGGTGAACGCCACCACCGAAGGCGTCGTCCGTGCTCCCTCCACATTGGAGATCACCACCGGCTCGCCGCCTTGCCAGCTTGCGATGACCGAGTTGGTTGTGCCCAAGTCGATGCCTACAGCAGTTGTCATGACTCAATTCCTTTCGATCGGCCCGGCCGTTGAGCAAGTGCGATTCCGCCCGCAACTTCGCTCGATGTCGGCAAGGACTTCGTAGTTCCCTGGTTTTGGCGAGTGGATTGGGTGAAGTCACGGAGACCGAGCAGGGCGCCGATAACGGCGCCCGACACCAATCCGTGAATGGCGGGCGTGAGGCTCGAGAGCGGCCGAGGGTAAGGGTTTCCGCCACTGTGCTTTGACATCACGCCCCTCAGCGTTGATGTTGTGGGGTTCGCCGGGCCTGTGTGTACTGACAGGGCCCGACCGCCGGTCAACCGGTTGAGCTCACGAACCACCCAGCCATGATGAGTCTTTTCGTCCACCTAAAGGGCGTCAACAACATTCGCCTGATGGGCGGGGCGCAACGGGGCAGTGGCGACCACACCTGCCCTTGATCGAAGATGCCCGCCGGAACCCGATCGAAGCGGCCATCGCATGAAACTCCGAGTATCGGCTTCGACACGAAAACTCGAGTGTCGGCCGCTACTGCGGTACGTCCACACTACCGCAGCGCATGCAAAAGGAGAACTCCCTTTGCGAAAGATCGTCACAGTCAGTGAACAGCAGCTCCGTTGAACCCGGACGAGATTCATTGTAGTTCTATCGAATCTCCTTGTGACAGAAAGGTAATGAGCCACTACTGGTCGGTTCCAATTGGTTGCGAGTAGGTGGCGCACACCCGCGTGCTGCACGGTTCAACGTCCCGTTCTGTGGCTGGTCAACAGAACGCTCAGGCGGGAGCTATTGCAATTCAACATGTTTCGGTCACCGTCACTACGGGACTTACGTGGTTCTCGTCTATTCCTGTGCTACATCCTTTGGCAGGATTTCGATCGAGGGGTCGGTTTGCTCTCGCCCCCGTGGTGGCGCAGGTGTGCCAGGTCTGGCCGTGGTTGTGTTCGTCTCGGCTCGGAGCCGCCTCAGGGATGCAGTACGACTTTGGTCCAACCGTCGTCGTGAGCGTCGAAATGCTGGTAGCCGGATTCGGTTTCGCCGAGCGGGCTTGGCCGGCGTCAATTCACCTGACGCGCGGATGAAACAGAGCTCACAGCGCCGCCACGGCCGCCTCGGCGACGGTCTTGTCCTGCTCCCCGGTGCCGCCGCTGACGCCGACAGCGCCCACGACCTGGCCGTTGTGCCGCAGAGGCACACCGCCTGTGAAGATCATGATGTGTCCGCCGTTGGAGGCGTGTATCCCGTAGAACTGCTCGCCCGGGCCCGCGTTGGCCGCGAGGTCCTCGGTCGAGACGTCTAATGCCCGCGCGGTGAACGCCTTGTTGATCGAGATGTCGATGCTGGCGATCCAGGCACCGTCCATTCGCACGTGAGCCACGAGGTTGCCGCCGGCATCGACCACCGCAATGTTCGACGGCGACTCGATCTCGGTGGCTTTGGCCTGTCCTGCGGCGATGACCCGCTGCGCATCGTCGAGGGACACCGAGGTCTGGTTCACGGTCATGACGCACCTGCCCCGAGCTTCGCGAACTGCTCGACGATGGCCTGACGGAACGCAGGAAGGTCGTCGGGCGAGCGGCTCGAGATCAGGTTCCCGTCGATCGCGACCTGTTCGTCTACGACTTCTACTCCTCCGGCCCCGTCGGCAGTCGATATCGCTATCTGCTTGCCCTGCAGTGGCATTGGCATCGTTGTGCTCCTCTCGGTTCTGGCCGTCTCAGGGATGCAGGACGACTTTGGTCCAGCCGTCGTCGCGAGCGTCGAAGTGCTGGTAGCCGGATTCGGCTTCGGCGAGCGGGAGTTCGTGGGAGATGATCCAGGAGGGCTTTGCCCGGTCTTCGTGGATGAGGTCGCGCAGTTGCCGGTTGTAGTGTTTGACGTTCGCTTGTCCGGTGCCGATCTTCTGGCCCTTGAACCAGAATTTGCCCATGTCGAAGGCGATCTTGCCGTTGCGCTCGAGTTCGTCGGGGCCGTTCTGGTCCTGGGGAAGGAAGATGCCGACCACCCCGATGTGGCCGGTGAAGCGCACCGAATCCACGAGCCGGTTCATCGTCATGGCGGCGTCCTCGTGGCCTTGCGGGTCGTGTGCCTGATAGCCGACGCACTCGCACCCCTTGTCTGCGCCTTTCCCGTTGGTTTGCTCGAGGACCTGCTCGACGGGGTCGCCCTTCGAGTCGTCGATGGGGACGACGCCGATCTCTTCGGCCAGGCGTAGCCGGTCGGGGTGGCGGTCGACGATCATCACCTTGCTCGCTCCCTGGATCATCGCCGAATACGCGGCCATCAAACCGACTGGGCCAGCGCCGTAGACCACCATCGAATCGCCGGGTTGCATGTCGGCCAGGCGGGTGCAATGCCATCCGGTGGGAAAGATGTCCGACAGCATCACGTAGTCGGTTTCCTTGTCCTGGGCATCCTCGGGCAGTCGCAGACAGTTGAAGTCGCCGAACGGCACTCGCAGATATTCCGCCTGTCCGCCCCAGAACGGGCCCATCCCCGCGAAACCGAATGCAGCGCCGGCCATCTTCGGATCGGGGTGCACCGTCAGGCAGAATGCGGTCAACCCTTCCTCGCAGTTTCGGCAGAAGCCGCAGCCGATGTTGAACGGCAAGCACACTCGATCCCCTGGCGATACTTTGACCACTGCATTGCCGACTTCGGCGACGATGCCCAAGTTTTCATGACCGAGGACCATTCCGGGCTCCAGATCGGTGCGGCCTTCGTACATGTGTAGATCCGACCCGCAGATGTTGGTGCTCGTGATCTTCACCAGCACATCTGTCGGATTCTCGATCCGCGCATCGGGCACGTCCTTGACGTGGACCTCTCGAGGCCCGTCGTATACAAGCGCTTTCATCGCGGCACTCCCTTGTCTTGTAGCTGCGGCTTTCCGGTTGATCTCGTCGGCCGCAGGCGTCCACGCGTGAGCGACCGACCGAATGAATCGTGCTGTTCGGGGAAGGTCCACGGCGCGCAGAAGTGAAGATCGCACCAAAATGTCGGCGCACCAACATTTTTCCTGCCATCGACGCAACTGCGGCTGCATCCAGGCATCGCATTCCCTCACTATGGAGTCTCCTCCTTCGGCTCCACGATCGCTAGGGGGTTGGGATCGGTTTCCTCGAACGGTGGGTTTGGGTACCTTCCATTAACCGATGGATGGTGTGATGCTTGACAGTGTTCACCACCTCGAAGAGGAGATCCGATATGGCCACCAAGGCGCTGCTGGTCCGACTTGAAGCGAAGCCCGGCAAGGAAGAAGCGGTCGAGGAATTCCTCCGATCGGCACTGCCGCTCGTCGAGCAGGAGCCCGGCACGAAACCCTGGTTCGCGGTGCGGTTCGGGCCCTCGTCGTTCGGCATCATCGACGCATTCCCGGACCAAGCTGCCCGCGAGACACATCTCAATGGTCCGGTCGGCAAGGCCCTCGGCGAACGAGCCGACGAACTCTTCGCTGCGCCGCCCGAAATCAGCTACCTCGACGTTCTCGCTGAAAAAGTCTGAACAACCGACTGGAAAATGTCTTGTCGATGGCGGTCACATTCGGTTGTGAATACAGTTGTGCCACAGCCATACCCGAATCACGGTAGCTTTGCCGGCGTGCGCGGCTGTGGCGTACTGTCCGTCGCTCGCTTCCACCCAGGTATCGGTAGATCACGAGCAGGGCACTCAGTCGAGCCAACTCGCTACCCGTTTAGGAAGAGCATTTCAAACTCGTTTCATTGCAAAGTGTTTCGAGTTTGAGGTGACCTGCCTGGAGTGAAGTAGGACTCCTTGTTCTTGGAGGAGGGCTTAGTGGAGCACCACGGATCATCGAGCAAGGACGATTGGTGCTAGTCCTGTTGGAAAGATGGTCATAGACGATGGCAAAGGTGAGGTCGGATGGATTCACCATCACCGTGCGCCGGTCACCGACCTGGGGTAGCACGTTACCTTTGGGTGCCTCGCAGTCAGCGTCGAACGTGTCCAAACCCGGGCCGCTGATACGGACGGTCAGTTCGGCGGTGTCTTGGCCCTCGTTGAGGTCCCGGATGCGGTTGACGGCGAAAATTTCTGCAGTCGCTGCAATACCGACGGCCCGGAATCGCTTTCCTCCCACCGCCATCCATAGGTACTGACTGCAAGCCCGATTCCGATCGGGAAGGTGAAGACTCCCCACTACACGGCCGGTCGATCGAGTACGTCATCATCCCGGCGGCGAAACCGATGAGTTCGACCTGCCGCGGTTTGTCCGTGTTCTTGTTGGACAAACCGACACCCTAAGTGAGGGGGTGGTTTTCGGGTGGCTGTTTCAGGATTGAAAAGCGGTGATGCCGCGTCCCCGTGTGGTTGGCGTCGGAGCGGTGTGAGCCCGGATTGCCGTGGACTGAATATTGTTGCAGTCGTTAGCTGTTCGCCGTTTGATGCGATCTTGTTGTGTGCGGTTTTGTTGGTTGCCGACCATATCATGTTGCCGTTGTTGCAAAGCGCCAGTAGGTGTTTGTTGGCATCAACGACGGCTGAGGTTGGAAACGACATGGACGATCTCCGCTGGCAAATTATGTAAGGGGTGGTGGGTGCCCCTTGGAGCGCTCGGAATGCTCGTGGGAAGTCGCGGCCACACCTGTTGCCACAGAACCATGGCGATAGGTCACCTGTCGGGTCGGTGCCTGGTGCTGGAAAGGTTCGAACCTAGTCAACAGTTTCCGTCGGCAGTCACTCCCGGTCGTCGACACACTGGTGAATCCTGACGCCCCGTGCCTCGTTCGTAGCTCCGTTGCTAACGGTTTCATCCCGTCGAGTCCAGGGAGAGGGGCAGTGTTGACCGACTGCTGGTGGATTGTTCTCAGCTGTCGAAAAGGCCATCTTTGCCCGGAATTTCAGCGCCAACTGTCGCGTAGTTTTTCGAAAGTCGCAGGTTGATCTGACAAATAGATCGGAATCTACAGCCGCCATCGCCTGAAGGTGGGACAAGAATCGGTCATGGTGGGATTCGGGGCGAGCACCAGCGATTATGTCGATGTTGGGCGGCTGCCGAGCGGTTACGGTGTTTGTCGAATCAGTCTCGGAGCCCGACGATCATCCGGCCACGAAAAGTGCGGCCGTAGCGAGAATCGCAACAGAAAGGATGGGTACGCGGCGACTGTCACGCTGGACTCCGTTTCCTCGGTTCCGCGAGAATTGCCAGGACAACCGGCTCTCAGAATTCACTCTGAGCCACGAGATGCCTGTTTTCGATACCCTCCGCCAGAGAGTGAGCCCGGGAACGCGCGTTGGTGAGCAGCGCTCTGCGGGGCGGCAAACTGAAGGGGCGGCAGCACCAGCTCACCCGAGAAGACGTACATCCCTTGCGATTTTAGAGACCGGCCAGCCCACAAATCGAAGTTTCGCCAGGTCGATCATCACGAGTAACACTCAGTGCCAGCATCTTTCGAACGCACCCAGCTCGACGATTCCGGTGTCACTGCAAAGCCGAGAGAACCGTGTCGACCCGCCCACGGAGTGGGCCGTCAAGCTCGACAACTACCAGGGAGTCACACACCTGCATCGGATCGGCGTACACCAAATCCAGCAACGCGTCGTTCACCGCGCGCTGCAGCTCCGGCATCCCCACCGCAGGCAACTTCTGCACTGTTTCGACGGTAATCGGCACCACAACCAGCACGTCGAGAGTACACAGCGCGGACCTCACAATCGCCGCCTCGACTTCTGCCTCCGGATCGACACCACACGCCGACAAGTACGCCAGGAAGTCGAGCGGCGTGCGATCGAATACAACACCAGAAGAAGGTGTAGTCAGCAATCGCAGTGAACGACGAAGCTGCGCACGGTAATCATCAGCCGAGGGTGGAAACTCGAACTCGCGCCCCTCCTCTTCGAGCACGAAATACGGTTCATCGACCCGAATGTGTCCCGCGAGGCGGCCACACAACTCGTCGACCAGCGTGCTCTTGCCGGTCCCGTGCGGGCCGGATACTCCAATACGCATTAGTGGGGCCCTCTCAAGAAAGTTACGGAACTACCCGTCAGTTGAGCACCCGTCGACCGCCGGCTCGATACCGACCCCTGGATGCCCGGACCCGCCACCAATTCTCGTTGCGCCTGGAGCGTCGACAGTCATAAGTGGGGCCGCCGAGGTTGCGGACGATACCCGACAGTTCACCACGTGCGGGAAGATCAGTGGCGCTCGTAGATGGCGAACCCGGCGTCGTGATCGCCCCGTTCGGGCGTGCATTTGCTCTGATGGACATCTCACTCGACCGCGACGGGCAGACCCTTGGCGTCGGTCCCGGCGCCGTAGTGCCCGTACAGATGGACGCCGCGTTACTCGCGGCGTTGAACGCGCGCGCAGAACAAGAACGTCTCCCGGTCCGAAGCGATCCGAGAAGCAGTGCGTGCCTGGACCCAGGCCGCTTGTAAGCACATAAGTCCACACTCAAACACGGAATCAGCGGAGACGCCGGCATCTACGCCGCACAGCACCACGTCTATGTCGCCGACCTGGACCACGACAATCCTGCCCGCCAGTTCCGGCTGGGCGTCGACCCGAACGGGCGTCTCTTAGAGCTGGTTGTGCTGCGCTACGACAGCGGAAACGAGCTACTCATACACGCCATGAAGGCCCGATCTCAAGACGTTGATCTCCTGTAATCGACCTCGTTCGCCGCGCGCGATGCAGGGAAAGTCGATCTGCTCGCCGGTACGGCGAGGGGCACCGCCCCCGTCGCTCGGTGATTGCGGCCTGCATCGATCAGCTCTGTCACTCCTCGAATCGACGCAGAATTTCCCCGAAGTGAGCCATGTCGGATTCATGTGCCGCCGTCACCAACTTCGTCACGAAATCACATCCTTCGATATGGATTCCATCGTCAGCAAAATCGGGCTCACCTGCTATCGAAACCCTATGGAAGAACTCCTCAGTCGTTCGCAGGTTTGGTGTGGTGCTGGGTTCGGACAAGCCACGCGGCCAGTCGCGGCCTGAGATACTCGGTCTCTTCCTCGACATCCACCATGAGCTGTCCGAGTATCGCTGCCGAGTACAGTGTCAGGATTCCTCCGGGCACACGCGTCGCGATATCGGATTTGCCGAATGCGAAAAGCATGGTCTGCTCGACTTCTTCTTCGGTTATCTTGATAAACGAAACAACCTTTGGGTAGAGATCCTTGGACAGCTCTGATATTCGCTCGAAATCAATACCATGTGGAGATATCCGTTCGATCTCCAGAGATAACAGATACGAGACGTACACTCCCACGGTGTTCTCCCGGGGGCTGCGCTCGACAAGGTTGTCCATCTCGTCGAGTATGTTCTTGTACTCCGGCCGAACATTTCGGTCGTGGGTTTCGTGGAGCAGTCGCTTCGTCAAATCCCAAGCGTCTTCGTACACGCCGTCCCCTGACAGACCAATTTCCCCGACACGCGCGTAACCCATGGTCATTGTCCCTTCGGCTTGAGGAATCTGAATATTATCCGGGCGACGCGCTGTCCGACGTCTACCGCGAAGATCGTGGCCGGGATCAGCGGAGCCAAACCGGGACTTGACGGCGGAATGGGCTGAATTGCAGTGAAGGGTCCAGGTGCAGTGCCCATCGTCGTTTGTGTCTGGGACGGATTGACATATCCGGGCATCGATTGCTCGATGCGGTCGCCGAAGTTTCTGAAGGCGGTGCCACCTCTGGCAAGTGCCTCTGTCGGGGCGCCTTGCTGCTCGTACGGTGCGAACTGCGTCTTCGGATCGATGACCTCGGCGATGCCGTGAGCTTGCGAGGTAGGCACTCCTTGCGATCTCTCCGCAGCCTGCGCGACTTGCGTGTCGATCCGAGTGGCGCCGGCAGCAGCACGGGACGTGGCGCCGACTTCACCGGCCACACCAGTGACCACACCGAGAGCTGCATCTAATTGGAGCTGCCGCATCCAGTACCGGGGCCCATTCTGTTCCAGGGCCTCAATTCGTAAGAGCGATCTTCCTGCATCGGTCAGAGCACCGGAGGGATCACGGTTGTAACTGACCATCCCCTGACCGACGGACATCCCGAGACCGAGAAGATCCGAACCGGCCTCGGCCAGTCCGCTAATCCCGTTGCCACCAGTCACGTTTTGACTGAAACGGAGTAAGGATCCGAGATCGGAACCCATCTCGCTCAGCCAATCTCTGGTCGCGCGTTCTTCATCGGTCTGACGTTGCAACTCCTCGCGGTCGTTTACGGCCTGCACGGCCGCAGCTGCGGATTCGCGGTTGGCGTCCTCCTGCGCGGCCGCCATCGTGTCGCGGGCCTCGCCGGTGGGCACGATAGTGACCTCCAACTCGGCATCACCCGAATCGACAGGGTTGGTGTAGCTGGCGGTGGTGCCGTCACCCTGATCGACTGTCACTTCGGAGCCAGGTTTCATCGTGTCCTGGTTTGGTACGTACGCCGTATAGCCAGGATCCGGCGTGCCCACCACCGCGACGCCGTCCGGCTGCCCCGAGATCGCTTCCTGCCCGTTCGGCAGCGGGGTCGCCGTCAACGGCCGCCCGGTGGCGATGTTTTCTCCGCCGTAGGGGCCGTCCGCGAGGACCGGGTAGATCACGCCCGGGGTGGGGACCACGATTTGGTAGAGCTTGCCGTCACGGATCTCGTAGTAGGTGGGAACCGGATCGCCGTTGACGTCGTACGCCCACGCAGCGGCAACGGTGCCCTGCAAGTCTCCGTTCGCGTCGTAGACACCGACGGACCCGTCGTCGTTGATGCTCATGTGTCCGCCGGGTGGTACGTCGACCACCATTTGAGCTTCATGCGAGGAGGTTTCGTCGTGAATGAGGAAGATGGTGCGTTGTCCGCCACCTGGGTCGGGGATGACCACGACGTCCTGACCGCCGACGAAATACGGCATGAACGGTTTCGCGACCGTACCGACTACCTGGGAGAGAACCGACTCCCACGGGCGTGCGCTCACACGCGCACTGAACGGTCCCGGCCGCCCCCTCACTCCCATACCCGCAGCGGTGAACGCCGCGGCGCCGACCAACACGAGTTCGAGGTAGCGGTCGCGTCCGTCGTCTTCGTCGAGCACGGAGGGCGTCACAGACTGGGTCGATTCCTGCTGTCCGGGAGCAGTATTCGGCGTCAAGGCAGGAACGGGTCCGGGACCACGATCAGTGGTCGATGCCGGTGCGGTCGATCCAGCGGGTTGCGGCGTGGTCGGTGCAGGTTCGCTGGTGGTCGTCGGAACCGGGACTCCTGCAGGGTTCTCGATACCTGGTGGTGTCGGCGTATTCGGCTGTCCAGGCAGCGCGGCGCTGGGGACGGGGACGATGGGGGTTCCGTTGTAGGTGGGGAAGTTCGTCGGAGCGTTGGCTCCGACGTTGGGGCCGCCGCCCGGTGCTTGCGCACCGGGAAGTCCGACCGTTGTTGTCGGGGCGGCCGTCGGGGTCGTGGTGGGAGCGGTCAAGCACGGGTTGATGTACTCCGGCGGGATGGGTGCACCAGGTGGCAGCGACGCAATGAGATTCAGGTAGATCTGATGATCACGTGCCCGCACCGCTGCGCAGTCTTCTGCCGGTCCTGCGGAGGAGGTCGGGGCGAAGATCAGCAGCGCCAGCAGTGCGATCACCATTGCCGCGAGCACCACCACGGTGGAGATCACCGTGGTCGGTGAGGTGCGGTCGAACCGGCGCGCAGCCTTCACCGGCGATCACCCGTGTTCGACTTCTTCCGGAATTCGGCGATGAGTGTGTCTGCGCCCCAACAGAACACCCGTCCTGCGATCGACATCCACAGAAAGAATGCCAGATACACCAGAATCGTCCCGTAATCGGTGGCCCATCCTCCGAGGCGTCCGATCACCGCAAACGCCGCGATCAACAACGCGAGCCCGAATACGGTCGCGATCACAGCTTTCGACATCTGACTCAGTTCACTGTCGCGATCCCATCCCTGATCACCTGCACCGACTGCATCGCGGGGTAGGTCGGAATACACCGATGCCGGAGCTGCAATGGTTCCTGGCGGCACGTACGGCAACGCACGCTCAGCTGTGACGTCGCGGCGGGTGGGTGAAGTCATCGGGGCGTTCGGTGAGGTGGTCATCGGAGGTGAATGCCTTTCCCCGCCAACTAAAAACGCGGGACTTGAGATACCCGACACCGACCAAAAGAACGGGCGGTCACCGGGAGGAGATGCAGCAGTGGACAGGAAGAGGGTGCGCTCTACCAGGGGCAGTTGACGTACGAGGTAGCTCCGGCGAGCCACCCTCCTGCCGGCGGGAGATAGAACTGGTACGAGGCGCACCCGTTCGGATACTGGGCAGCAATTGCCGTCCGGCGCGCCAGGACATCAGCCGACACGTCGATCACGGTCTCCCACCCGGGAACGGGGATCATGACGTTCGCGTTCGAGAGTGCCGTCACGATTCCACTGTCGCGGGCCGCGACGGTCAAGGCGTGGCCCAGGGGAACCTGCACCACCGGTGCACCGTACTGCGCCGGAACCGGCCCCTCGAACATCACGGGAGCAGCCATTGCGGCTGGGGCGGTAGCGAGCAGAATCCCGCCGACAGCGAGTGATGCAGCCGCGGTCGTGGCTGCGATTTTCTTCGTGCGAGTCAAAGACATGATGCTCCTTTGATGGATGGAAAAGTGGAAAGTGTTGGGTAACAGCGCCAACGGCGGACCAGCACGGCAACCGAGATAGGCGATTGCGGGCGCGGAATGCCGTTGACGACAGTCCCTGCGTCAGAGCCAGGTGGGATCGGAGTACACGAACACACTGTTATCGGCCGTCGCCGTCGACACCGCGAACTGCGCGTACGAACGGATCGTGACCGGACCCATGCACGCATCGACCTTGACGTGCACGTTCTCCGCCGTGATCGAGGCTTTCGCGGCTTCGAGGTCCTTCTTGCCGAGCGGGATCGTGGTGATCGTGCCGGGGGCGATGGTGGTCTGGATGCTCGGGTTCACCGAGGCGTTCACGCCGATGTTCGCCGACGGAACCCCCGAAATGCTGACCCCGACGGACGGGCCGAGGGAAAAACCAAGTCCCACGCCGAGGCCGGAGGACACATCGATTTGGCAACCGATCTGCAACCCCTGCTCGACATAGCCCGTCTTCACCGCAGAATCGCCGGCTCCAGAGATGGTGCCGGTGACCTTCGCCGACACGAAGCCCTCGCGAGTGAACGCTGTTGTCGCCAGGTTCGGGACCGGGTTCGCCGAAAGTTTGGTAGCCGCCAGATCCAACGTCCAACCGTCGTCGGTGACCGTGCTAGCAAACTTGTCCGGCAGCGCCGTCGGGATCGCCGACGCACTGCCGGCGAACGCGAGAGAGCCAGCCATCAAAACTGACGACACTGCAGCACCCACACTCGCCGCCTTCCCGATGCGCCGCTTTCCTGACAACATGCGGGTCTCGGGGGTGCTGGTGGCCATGGTCGGTCTCCCGGGGGATGAGTAGATAATTCAGCAACCTGAGCGATTGCCAAAACTTAACTGTTACGTCTGACCGGGACGCTACAACACCGTCCCTATGTCCGACTAGCCTCCAATGCCCGAATCCATCCGCCGAAAGTCGTACTCGAAGTTACGGAAACATTTCCCGAACACTCGGACCAGGCGGTTTGTTCACGCGAAGGGTGTGACGAGCCTCATGATCACGAAATGGTGACCGCTGTTCAGGCTCAGTGATTGTTCGGCAACCCGGCCCTGGAAGACTGGTGACGCTCGATGCGAGGCTTATCTCGTCGGGTGGAGCGGCGTGGTCCGACTGCTGCTTCGGCAAATCGGCTGTAGCCCGGTGAGTCCGCGGGAACCTTCCGGCGTTGATCGGAGATACGCAGTCTCGCAGCGAGTTTCAGCAACAGTTCCAGCGAGGTCGCCGGTCCAGGGGATGGTGAAGAAGTGGCCGGGAGAGACGCCGAAGTAGTCGGCGGGCGCACCCACGACCTCATCGGACGGGCTCGTACGAACGCCGTTGCGCAACTGCGAGATACGGTGTCGAGACTCGGCAGCCACGCGCCCAGAAGATCCTGGCCGGCCACCACACACTGACTTCCTTCCGTCTGCTCCCGTCGTCGAGGTCAGGTTGCCGGCGAGGCAGGCAGATCCTGGGCAGGCGACGCACGAAGGGCGGCGACGCTCGCACAAGGGATGCTCGTGGTAGTCAACGAGCAGGGGTGAGTAGCAGTGTCATGGTGCGGAATTGTTGTTCGGCACTGGCTGCGAGAAATGCACACCGATCCGCGCTCATGCCCGAATCCGCAGCGTGCGTGTCTTTGTCGGCTGGGACGGCGCAGTCGAGGGAGATGAACCGGTCGAAGCTGCGGTTGAATATCTCGATCGGTGAGGAACTCTGACCTGTCCACGCCCGCGCCAGACGAGACACCGACGATTCGTCGATACTTCGCACCAACGCGGACTTGCGACTCAGGGAGTCCGCGCACAACGATGCCTGGAAACGGCACGAGAATTCGACTTCGGTACCGAAGTCGGCGCACCCGGATGCGCACCGCTCACCCGCGCCGGCACTCAGGCTGTCGACGGAGCCGGCTCCTGGCGAGCAACCCGCTGACATGATCGCCGCGACAGCGAGAACGCCGATCGCACATCGGCGAACAACGGTGATACCGACACGGTGATGCACGGTTTCCTGCATACCGGGTTCAGCTGTTCTCTACCAGGCGCTTTCGGCGTTGAAGATGTTCCCCTGATTGATTGCGGGGTCGACGAGATACAACCCGACACGACCGCCGGGGTGTGAGGCCGCCTCGTCGACGAACTGATCGCCGGTGACCGGGGTCCATGCTCCGGTGTACCAGACGGAGTCGTGCGGCAACCCGACAGTCCAGGCGTCGCCGAATGCGGCGTTGATCAGATTGCCCGCGTTGATCTGGCTCGCGACGACCGTCTCGTGGTGATCGAGAATGACTCCGACGTAGCCGTTTCCCGATACCGGAGTCGCCGCCGAGGCAGAGCCTGCGCCGGCAATCGCCACAGCTCCAGCAGCCGCTGGGATGGCCAGAGCGGCAACGATCTTGAGTGCACGTGTCATCGAAAGGGCCTTTCTTCGTTCGGATCTAGTCAGGGGTCGAATCCGGGGTCTCGAAACCAAAATAGGTGGAGGGGCCCGTGCCTCCAGTGAACGCCATATGGCAAATAATCGGCAACCCTAAGGGCGCACTTGGGAGTCAGATCACATCGGTGGGATTGTTTCGCCGCGGTCGTGGTGCCGGTTTCGGTCGACCAGGTGTAGGACGTTGAGTCCGTGTGGGCGTCTTCCGGTGGTTTTCGGAGATGCATAGTGCGGCAGCCAGATTCGACAACAGTTCCAGTGAGGTCGCCGGGAGTCCGTTCGCGGCCCGGAGCAACTGTCTCAGTTCCTGGTCGGCGAGATGATCGACTATCTCCGCGTCCTCGTCGTGAACGCGCGCGCGATCGCCGGACCAGGGGATGGTGAAGAAATAGCCGAGAGGGACATCGAAGTAGTCGGCCAACGCCGACACCACCTCATCCGATGGGTTCGACCGAGCGCCGTGTCGAAGCTGGGAGAGATACGCTGTCGAGATTCGGCAGCCGCGTGCGAGAAGGCCTTGAGCCACAGCGACGTTCGTCAGGCGCCGATCGGAGCCGGAGAAGAGCTCGTTCAAGCGGAGTTGAAAGACGTTCTCGTCCGTCACACGGCCTACCATCGCGCCGCCACCTCAATTCTCTCGTTCCTATCCTGTGCTTGCCGAAGCGGTGCAGGCTTAGCAGATGAGCCAGTGGCCACTGGTCGAGGTCAACGACACGACCTTGCCGATCGAGGTCTCCGGAGCGTCATCCAGATGTCCGCGTACGGTCGCTGTGGCTGCAGATCCTTGGAGGGTGAGATACTCGACTGCATCGAGCGTGATTGCCGGCAGCACCTTTCCAGTGGTCGTGGTTGATACCTGCTTCTCGGCGCAGACGGTGGCAGCAACACCCTCGGACGAACCGGTACGGAGGGCATCGAGGTGAGATCGGATCACCGTGGTGATCTGCTCGGAGTCGGTGGGCATCTTCGACGACTGCCTGCCCTCGGTAGTGGGATCTGCTGAACTGATCGTGCATTCCGAGAGCAGCAGTGCTGCAACGGCTCCGCCGAAGAGGATCGATTCCACCGATCGCCGGCGGTAGTGGTTTATGGGTGGATTCACCGAAACTCCTTTGTTCGTGAACATGTGCGCCCGGAAAGTCATCCAGCCGGCGGCCAGAAGACAAACGCGGCGGACAGCAGAGCAAGGCTGAGGACCGCGGTGGCATTGGCGCCGCGAACAAAGACGTACTGCTCCGCATCCTCGGCGCCGAGACACAGCGGGGTCAGCTGCAAGGCCAGCGACAACATCCCGGTACCGAGCGCGCCGAGGGCGAACAATTGTCGAGCATCCATCAGCGGTATCCAATGCCGTTGCAGTCCAAAGGAACAACGAGCTCGTCACATGCGCGAACGTAGGCTCGGCGAGAGTTCTCCGCACCAGCGGCCGAACTCCTGAACCGAGGATGCAGTCGAGAAGCTGCAGGGGGAGATTTCAGCATCTGGTGAGGACTCCCCGGCAAAATGCGACACAAAACGTCGCTACCTCAGGTTCGGGTGGTTGGGCCGAATCGCAATCCGCGGAGCAGTCGGCGGTAGGAGAAGCGGTCGTCCCAAATGCGAAGCAGGCCGTTTGCGAATGTGTAGTGGCCGTCTACGTCGAGGTGCATGGCAAACCATCCGATGCGGATGATCTCTCGTCGCCGGGAGGACACGGTGTTGTGGTCGGTGGTCATCGTGAGCACTTCCACGACCTCGTACCTGGTGATCAGGCGAGAGACGATCGTGAGCGCCAGTTCGACGCGTTTGCTTCCACGCACGCTGGGCAGGCCGGTGTTGCGCCATTCGATGTCGGGATCGACGAGTGCGCGCACGGCATCGGCGTCCATTTCCTCCAGTGCGATCAGCAGGTCCACCACCCGCGATGTCAGTTGATCGTCGTTCAACAGGTACTCCGGTTGTCGGGAATTGTGTTTTCTCATCGGTGGATTCATGTGGTGACCGTCAGGCAGGGACTGTTGCTCCGCGAAACGCACAGGAGCATCTTGCCGGCGGCGCGCTCGGCTGGGCTCAACGAATTGTCACGATGATCGACGTCGCCGTCGCTGACGTGGACCATGCAGGTGCCGCAGAAGCCCTGACGACATGAATAGGGGGCTTTCGGGTTCACACGCAGCACCGCGTCCAGTGCGGTCTGGTCGGCGGCGACATCGATGACCTGACCGGTGCGAGCCAGTTGGATGCGGAAGGGTCGTCCATCGACGACCGGTGCGGCGGAGAAGCGTTCGGCGTGCACTTCCACACCGGGCTCGTTGCGCACACTAGCTGTGATCACGTCCATCATCGGGACGGGACCGCAACAGTAGATCGCGTCGCCGCTGCGGACATTCGGCGGGAGAAGATCGTTCGCTGCGGGTAGGCCGTATTCGTCGTCGGTGCGGATGGTGACCCGATCACCAAACGGCGACAATTCCTCGAGGAACGGTAGTGTGCGGCGCTCGCGACCGACGTACATCAGCGACCAATCCAGGCCCATGCGCTCCGCCTCGCGGACCATCGGCAGTATCGGTGTGATGCCGATGCCACCCGCCACGAAGTGAACGCGCTTCGCGCGCTCGATTCGCCCGGGTTCGACGAACCCGAATGCGTTGCGTGGACCGCGAACACCGACGACGGTACCGACTGGCAACTCGTCGTGGACCTCGTTCGATCCGCCGCCACCATCAGGAATCCGGCGTACCGCGATCCGGTAGCAGCGTCGATCGGCGGGATCGCCGCACAGCGAGTACTGACGTATCCGTCCCGAGGGCAGGTACAGGTCGAGGTGTGCCCCGGGATACCACCGTTCGAGGTCGCTGCCGTCAGGTGCTCGCAGTTCGAGACCGACCACGTCGTTGTCGGTGGCCACCGTCGTGCGCTCCGACACCGTGAGCGTTGTCTTGTACTTGTCGATCCGGTTTTCCGGTGGCTCGTCGCGATGAATCAAGACCGCCAACTTGACCTGCGTGGAGACCAGGACATCCAGAATGCGCAGAATCGAGTCGCGGCGCTTGCCGCGACGTAGGTCGACCGGGATCTCGCGGGGGGCCGGCCACCGCTGTGTGAGTTCGGGCGCGTTGGGTGTCATGTGTTGACCCGCTTGGCCGCTGGCGATTGCGCGACGTAGGCGAGGGCCTGGGCGGTGGACCCCACACTGTCGGGGTGAAATCCCGGCACGAACGTCGACACACCGCTCCAGAACCATTTCGATACACCAGGCACCAGTCCGCGGCGTCCGGCGCGGACGAATTCCAGTAGCAATCGTGGATAACCGATGTTCGGCGTGTTGGGGTCGTTGCGACTCAGATACATCGCAGCACGGAGCAACCACCCCAAAAAGATTGGCCACGTGATGATCATGGAGATACAGCGGCGAAAGTAGCCGACTCCGAAGTACGTGGCGACCTCGTGTGCCACGGCACGATGCTCGACCTCTTCGGCCCCATGCCACCGATAGAGGTCAAGCATCTGCGGATCCGCGCCGAATTTCTCCAAGTCCGCGTTCAACGCCCAGTCGCCCACGAACGCGAACATATGCTCCGAAGACGCGCAAATCCCGAGACGCTCGATCAGACGCTGCCGGATGGCCCGCGGATCGGAGTCGTCACCGACGCCCAAAGTTCTGCGGAAGAAATACTGCATCTGGCGGTTGAACGGGGCCGGGTCGATCCCGTGCCGTGTGAACACCTGATTCATGACCTCGTCATGCGCCTCTGCGTGCAGCAGTTCTTGACCCATGAAACCGAGCATGTCCTCGCGAAGCTTCTCGTCGTGCACGTCCGGGAGGGCCTGCTCGAAGGCCTGGATCATCATCCGTTCGCCCTCCGGAATGACGAGGTTCATCGAGCTGAGGAGGTATGAGGCGATCGGCTCGTTCGGCAACCACACCAAAGGCGCTTTCTCCCAGTCGAAATCGACTCGCCGCGGACGGATCGCTACCCGGCCGGGCGGTGCGATCGGACTCTGTGTCAGTCCACTCGTAATTCGCATGACCACTCCTCATTCATAAGTACTGCTGCGTACTTATGAATGAGCATGGCGATCTACCCTTGGCTTGTCAACACCGGACTACGAAGGGTTGGACGAGAGATCCAGTACCCGTTCAAGGAAGGACATGATCGGCGCATGAAGATTCATGTACGAATTCGACCCGTCAACCACCTGGCGGTAGAACAACTCGTTGCAACCGCCGATCGCCGCGAGAAACACTTCACGCCCCGGGGCTTCTGAAGACTTGGACGAGTAGCCGACGAGCAATGCATCGGCGAGCAGTTCCACGTACTCGTTGCGCTTCGCCACCCCGGCCGGGCCGGCCACAGGTAGGTCCACCACCCAGGCTCGCACGAACTCCGGTTCGGACGAACACGTCTCGAGATACTTCTCGATGACAGCCGAAAGCTGTTCGTGTAGAGATAAATTGGCGGTCGAGCTTTGTGTCGAGGTGATGTTGGAGACGATCACCTCGATGCCGGCGTCGATCGCCGCGATCAAGCACGCTTCTTTGCTCTCGAACTGCTTGTAGAAAGCTTGACGAGACACCCTGGCACGCCCGACGACATCGGCGATCGTGGTCGAGGCGATCCCCTTCTCCGCCGTCGACGAGATCACCGCACGCAGAATGCGATCGCGTTGCGCGTCTTGGACCTCGTCCACAGCCAGTCGGCCGCGGCCACGCGGCAACCCGGGGAGGTCACGATCGAACGATCCAGCCAGCCTGCGCATACCGAAATCGTAGCCCGCCTGGCGCCATCGGTTCTCTCGCTCACCACGTCTGTGGACCAACAGCCATGCGAGTGGACCGATGTCGAGTGGAATTGCCCCCGAGGTGCTCTGAGGCAATCTCCCATCGCGACACGGTTGCGTCCAGTTCGTCGTTTCTCCGTGGTGGGGCTGCTCCCTGTGACGAGTCCAGCCGTGGTGCGGCGGAGGGCATCGAAAAGCCTCCTGCATCGACGAAGGCCGTCCGCTTTATTGCATGGTCGTGGAGTGTTGCCTCGTGGAGTGTGAGCACGGGTGTGACACAAGCGTTCAGGCCGTCGAAGACCTCGACCCAGGCGTCGCGATCGTGTGTGGCGAAGGTTCTGCCGAAGTGTTCGGACAAGTCGTCCCAGTTCGATTGGTCCCAGCGATTCGGCAACGAGGCGGGATCCAATCCGAGTCCGAACACGAAGCGGTCGTAGTACACGTCTTCGAGGGCCCCTACCGCCATGTACCTGTGGTCTGCGCACTCGTACGCGCGGTAGAACGGGGCAGATCCGTCGAGGAGGTTGGTTCCACGACGGGCTGACCAGCGGCCGGCATGCTGCCACGATCGGACGAGCGCAGTCAACGAACTGGCGCCGTCGACCATCGCTGTATCCACCACCTGGCCTCGGCCAGTGCGTTCTCTTTCGTGCAGCGCGGCAAGTACTCCTACGAGCAGGAACATCGATCCGCCGCCGAAGTTCCCGACGTAGTTCAGCGGCGGTGACGGCGGCCCGGAAGCCGGTCCGAGCTGTTCGAGCGCGCCCGAAAGCGCAAGGTAGTTCAGGTCGTGCCCGGCTTCTCGGGCCATCGGTCCCTTCTGGCCCCAGCCACTCATTCGGCCGTAGATCAGCCCCGGATTGTCCTGCAGGCAGATCTCGGAGCCCAGGCCGAGCTTCTCCATCGTGCCGGGCCGAGAGCCCTCCATCAGGACGTCCGCTCGGGCGATCAGCCTGCGCACCTTGGCGAGATCTTCGGTCTTGGTCAGATCTGCAGTGAGTTCGGTCCGCCCTCGGAGCATCCCCGCATTCGCATCGTCGATTCCGTCATCTGCTCCCATCGAGATGGGGCGCACGATGCGCACGACATCGGCGCCAAGATCTGCCAACATCAGACCGGCGTGCAGTAGCGGCCCTATGGCCTCCATTTCAATGACCCGGATACCCGACAGCGGCCCGCCGTGCACTCCGCCGGTGGCTTCGTCCTGCATGATCACCCTCGCGCGGTCGGAGTCGGGACCGACTCGGAGCGTGCCGGCTCGGTACGAAAATCTGCCGGGTCGACTCGGTAGGTCATGGCCCAGTAGTCGTTGATCCGCCATGGAAGGACCGACACGACGCGACCGTCCGGGTTTCGGTACCAGTTCTCCATTGCCGGATGGGTCCAGACCATCTGTGCGTGCTGTCGGTCGACGGCCTCGTTGTATCGATCGTTGACCTCGGCCCGGCACTCCATCGCGCCGAGGTTTTCCGATTGCATCAACTTCAAGGCATCCATGATGTAGCGGACCTGACATTCCAGGATCGTGATGAAGCTCCCCCCATGTCCCAGGCCGGTGTTCGGTCCGGTCATGACGAAGAAATTGGGGAAGTCAGGAACTGTGATTCCCAGGTAGGCGCGCGCGTCGTGCTCGCCCCAGATTTCTCCGGTGGACCGGCCGGATCGACCGACGATGTCCATCGGGTAAAGAACGCGCACACTGTGGAAACCCGTCGCCATGACAATGACGTCCAGCTGGTGCTCGACGCCGTTCGTGTCGACGAGTCCAGAAGGTGTCAGGGCGTCGACTCCGTGGGGCACCAGTGTGACGTCGGGCTTACGAAGCATCGTGAACCAGCCATTGTCCAGCAGCATTCGCTTACCAAAGGGCGGATAGTCCGGAAGAGATGCCTCGATCAGATCTGTTCGATCACCCAGCTGATCGCGGAGATAGCGTTCGTAGAACTTGCGATGACCATGGTTGGTCGCATTGATCGAGGCGCTCGGCTCTGGCCAGTCGGGGTCGACCTGGAGGGACGAGTACACCTTGTCGTTGAAGATCCACGACAGACGCGCCCGGTACCACTCGCGATAGCCGGGGATGTTGTCCATCAGCCAGTGGACGCCGTCGTCGATGGTCGTGAAGTAGTCGTCGTTCGGTGCGATCCACTGTGGTGAGCGCTGGAAGATCGTCAGCGATCCGACACGATCCGCGATGGCCGGGCCGATCTGCATAGCACTGGCTCCGGTACCGACGATGCCCACTCGCTTTCCGCGGAGCGACTCGGGATCGTCGAGCTCGTTCGGCCACTCGGCGGAGTGGAAGAGGCGACCACGGAAGGTCTCGATTCCCGGTAGATGCGGGATCTTGGGACGATTGAGCAGACCGACCGCGCTGATCAGGATGGGAGCCTCGAGGGTCTCCGGTGCCTCACCTGGTCGCTGGACGGACACACGCCAACTCTGTTTCGACTCCTCGAACTCGGCGCGCGTCACCTCATGGCGGAAGCGGACATTGCGCCGGATGTCGTTGGCCTCCGCAAAGTCCTCGAGATATCCCTGAACCTCGTCGCGCTTGCCGAAGTGGGTCGACCAGTTACGAGGGAACGACGAGATCGAGTAAAGGTGGCTCGGTGTATCAACTCCGGCGCCCGGATAGCGGTTCTCCCACCATGATCCGCCGACGTCGTCGTTCTTCTCCAGGATCACGTGAGAGATTCCAGCGCGGGTGAGCTCGACGGAGGCCAGCATCCCCGCGATGCCGGCTCCGATCACGATGGCGTGGAGTCGCTCGTTGCACTTGGCGGTGGCAGGCTTGATCTGCGGACCATTGACTATCTCCGCCATCATCGGCGCGAAGTCCGGCGGCACGGTCTCGCTGCAGGTGAAGTTGAGGATTCGCTCGACTTCCGAGCTGTCCAGCGTCCGCCGGGACGGCTCGTCCAGCGTCCACCAGCGTTCCACTGCGTCGATCAACGCGCTCCGGATTTCGGACTGAACTTCCTCCGGAAGTCCTCCCGTGGAGTTGTCATCCATGCCCCGACTGCGCGTGGGTTGATAGCGGGGTGCCACCCACCGCTCATCGGCGGTCAGCTCCAGCAACACGGCGAGCATGGTCGGAACGTTGCCCCGTAACACCGCCGAACGCAGGTGGTCACGGTCCAGGTCAGTGACGATAGTCATGTCATGCAGGCTAACAGTCGTTAGCGACACAACCAAGTGTGATTTCGATATTCCCATTGTTGCTTGGAAACTCTGCTTGACCCGCGTGGATGCCGATGACAGTATGAGCCACATCATACTAACCGCGGTAAGCATTCAGGAAGTTGAGGAACCATGGATCTGTCGACAAGTGTCGAATCGGATGCCACTGATATGCGACGGAGTTCAGGTCCGCTTGTCCGATCCCTCACAGCGACCCAGTCGTCACCGCTAGGGCGAGCGACGTTGGGCGACCAGCTTCGCCGCCACTCGCAGAGTCGACACTCGAAGCCGGCGATCGTGTCGTATGCCCCAGGTGGTCGACGCACCGTGACCACCTACGGTGCGCTCAATCAGGATGCCAACCGGGCATCCCACATGTTCCTCGGACTCGGTGTTTCCCGCGGTGACCGGGTCGCCGTGATGGCCCGCAATCGCGTGGAGTCGATAGTCGCCTACTACGGTGCTCTCAAAATAGGGGCGGTGTACTCCGGCATCAATGTCCTTTTCGGGCCGAACGAAGTGGCTCAACAGATCGGGCACCTCGAGCCCGCGGTTGTGGTCGTGGCCGCGGAATTCCTGCCGGTACTGGAAGAAGCGCTGCCGGGACTCGGTACCCGCCCCGAAATCGTTGTTCTCGACAGCACGGACGAGTTCGGCGGCCACTGCTTCGATCAACTCCTCGAGTCCTCGTCGCCGACAGAGCCGGATTGCGATGTCGACGAGCACGATCTCGCAATGATCGTGTACACCAGTGGAACCGAGGCGGCTCCGAAGGGCGTTATGCTGCCGCATCGCAACTACCTGGTCTCCACTGCACCTGCGTACACATGGGGACTGCGATGCCTGGACGATGACGTCTGGCTCTACGTCATGCCATTCCACACTATTGCCGGAATCGGCTCCCTGACCTCGCTCCTGCTATTGGGAGCGACGCTCGTGCTCCCGGCCAGCCTCGCGCCTGCCGACGCTTTGCACATGATCAAAACGGAGCAGATCACCGTCCTGGCTCAAACCCCGACCTTCTTCATCTCGCTCGCAGATCATCCTGACTTCGGTCCTGAGACTGTCGGGACCATCCAGCGCTGCCTGACCTACGGAGGTCAGGTCTCGCCGCGAACGGTGGACGCATGGCACCACGCGGCGCCCGCATCGGTGTGGGGCACCTACTGGGGTCAGTCCGAGTTGACGCAGTTGGGCTCCGTCGGCTGGTTCAAGCGACTCGAGGACATTCCCGATCAGGATCCGACCTGGATCGGCAAGCCTGTAGGCCATCTCGAGGTCAAGGTGGTCGATGCCGACGGAAATGAAGCAGAGCGAGGTGAACTCCTCTGTCGCACGCCGTCGGTGATGCTGGGTTACTACAAGGATCCCGAGAAAACCGCAGCTGTCCTCGAGGGTGGTTGGGTCCACACCGGCGACATCGTACGTCGCGACTCCGAGGGCAACATGTTCTTCCTCGATCGCAGCAAGGACATGATCAAGACGGGCGGCTACAACGTGTCCTCGCAGGAGGTCGAGCGCGTACTACAAGCCCACCCCGAGGTGTCGCGCGCCGCCGTCGTGGGACTTCCGGACGAATACTGGTCCGAGGCGGTCACCGGCTTCGTCATCGTCGTAGACGGCAGCGATCTCACCGGCCAGGAGTTGCGAGACCACTGCAAGGCCGCGCTCGCAGGCTATAAGGTTCCAAAGGCGATCACGATTGTGGATGAGCTGCCCACAGACCCTCAGGGGAAGCTGCTCAAGAGAGAACTACGCCGCCTGTATGCAAAGGACTGAAACGCTGAACATCGATCCTGCCAGCAGCGCGACACCCGGATCCGGTCGACCACGGCTTGAAGGTCTTCCAAGCAGACGTGACGACATACTGGCCGCGGCGGCCGAATACTTCGCTGATCAGGGCTACCACTCGGCAGGCATGCGTGGCATCGCAGATTCGGTAGGAATCAAGGGCGCGAGCCTCTACAACCACTTCAGCTCGAAAGAGGAGATCCTCTACGCGATCGCGCTCAAGATGACCAGGGACCCGGTCGAGGAGCATCTACTTGTCCTCGACGAGACTGGAACACCGGCCGAGCGACTCACCTCGCTGATCGATGTTCATCTACGGTATTTAGCGATGAACAGGGTCGAGCATCTGGTCAGCCTTCGAGAGATCTCGGCGCTTACCGACGAGCACCGTATGAGGGTGCTCGAGTACCGCAAGTACTACCAGAGGCGTGTGCGCGATGTGATTGCTGCCGGGGTCCGCGCCGGAGAGTTCGAGATCGCCGACCCACAGCGTGCGGCTGTTGCGGTGCTCGACCTCATGAATGGTGTGAGCTGGTGGCTCCGGGACGACCACGATATCGAGGCGCTGGTGGCAACCTACGTGGACTACATCGTCGTCGGAATTCTCCGTCACCGTCCCGGAACGCAAAGTGGTACCGGCGGTACGTCCAGCCGACGGTGACGCCCGTTCAGCCCGAAAACAGGTGATCCCCCTCCACCCGACGTGGAGGGGGATCACCTGTTTTCGGGCTCGATCAGAGTGCCCGCCGCAACAAAGGAACCAACGCGTCAGGATTCGCGATGGGGTTCGGGTTGGTCCCGCACCAGATGTCCTTGAACGTGTACGTAGCCAGGCTGGGGAGGTCGTTGTCGGTCAGCCCGACCTCTCCCAGCGATCTCGGCATGCCGAGTCGCCGGATCAGCGAGTCCGCCAACTCGTGTGCCGGCGTTTGCGGCGCACCCAAGGACGAACTGATCAGCGCCTGGCGATGCTCGTTGACCTCGCGGTTGTACTCGAGCGCGAAAGGCGCCATGACGCAGGAGGTGTACCCGTGTGGGACGTTGAACGAACCGCCGAGTGCATGCCCGACGGCATGGCTGACGCCCATGTCGAGGCCTGCGACGATCGCGACCATTGACGACCACGCACCGACCTGGCACATCAGACGGGCATCCACGTCGTCGGTGTCTTCCTTCACTCGGACGAGTCCCTCGGAGAGCAGTCGTATGGCATTCATCGCCATCCCGTCGTAGTACCCGTTCGATTCGAGCGAGCCCAAGGTCTCGAAGGCGTGGTCCAGTGCGCGAACCCCGGTCGACAGCCACAGCCACTCCGGCGTGTGCAGCGTGAGTGCAGGATCGAGGATGACAGCCTTCGGGGTCATCGCCGGATGCAAGTAACCCTCTTTGACGTTGCTCTTCTCATCCGTCGACCCGGCCAACGCGTTGAACTCACCTCCCGCCAGGGTCGTGGGCGCCACCACTACCGGGATCTTCGGGGCGGAGAAGGCGGGGGCGGTCACCGATGTGTCGGGATTGACCTGCAGGTGGTAGGCGTCCATTTGCGATGCCTCGCGAACTCCGTGCTCCAGAGTGATTGCAAGGATCTTCGCCAGGTCCGTCGCCGATCCGCCGCCCACGCACAACAGCATGTCCGGATCGGCGTCGGCAGCAACTCGGGTGGCAGCAATGACGTCTTCGCGCGGTACGTGGGGTCGAACCGCATCGAACAGTCCCACGAATCGATCACCCAGTGCCTCGATCACCCGAGCGATCTCGTCTGTCTGCGAGTTGAGCGTCCCGCTACATACGACGAAGACTCGGTTCGCCCCGAGCAACTCTGCTTCCTGGGCCGCGGCCTCCGCGACCGGAGCGCCAATGCGGACTCTCTCCATGGACGGCAGAGAGACAAGTGATGACTGCACGGCAATACCATCTTTCTTTCTTGATCCTCAATCCACCACGACGTCGTCAAGAGCGCTCAGCTCTCGCTCGGTCTGTTCAGGAGTGGGATAGAGCGTGGATCCGGCGCTGGGAAATGTCTCGCACCCCGTCGCAGGCTAACAGTGGTTACCCTATAGGAGATTTGTGGCGCACGCCACAATCGTTTGTCTTTTGGCCAGCGGAACCAGAGGGCGAGGTTAGTCCGTGGGCGTCAATACTGACTTGATCTGCAGTTTTTCAGAAATCCTCATGGCTCTCGGCGGCGCGCCGTTGCATCTCCAGTGGAGGGCGAGAATCGGTTACGGTGGATTCGATCCCCAAAAGGTCGAATTACCTAACCACCGATTGCCTAATTTCGGGAACAGCTGCGTGATGACGCCTGGGTTGAGTACTGGGGCTGTAGCCATCACTGGCACTCTGGTGACGGACGCCGAATCCAGTGCGCACCCTTCCCGGCACTCAGGTGAATGGTGTCGGCGGCGCGACATGCATCGACTTCGCCGTGGAGAAGCGCCTCGACCTTTCCTTGGTCGGAACAGCGGCACTGAGGTGAACAATTATCGCGAGGTATGCCGCGGGTTGATCCAGCTGCAAAGGGAGTTGGCATATCGGGGACGAAGGTTTCTTCTTCCGAGATTCACTCCGCCGAAGCTGACCATTGCAGTCGGTCCGGCAAAGTTAGTCGAGACCCTCGGCTTCTGCTGGGGCTTCGAGACTGGGCATACCCACGGTAAATCCGCTGCCGCCGCACGACGCGAACTGTTTCTTCGACTGGATGGACCGTCAGCTAGAGGACATGATTTTCGGGGTTCGATTACGTGCGTATCGAAAGGAGGTGCTGCGTTGTCTGCGTGAGCAAGGGGGCACCGAAGAGGAGAGCACGATGATGTTGCGTCACTTCGGTTCTGAGAGCGCGGTGCCACATCGGCAACCACCCTTCTGCTTGCCGCGCCACCCTCGCCGGAGGCTCTGGTCGTGTCACTCGCCCTCGATCAATGGATCTTCCAGTTCGAGAAGCGCGACCTCGTCCGGATGCAAGGTTTCGTTCGGATCCACGGATCGGGTCAACCGGTCGTTTGGACCCAATTCGTCTGGCGCCTGGATGATCTGAAGACCTCGTGCCAAGATCTCGACTCGTCCACGGTTCTCGTTGCTCGTGAGATCTGCTGCGAAAGCAGCAGCTACGGCGTCGCGTGCCAGAGCCTCCGCCAGGTCCCAATCATGGATGTAATCCTCGACCGAAAGGTTCGCTTCTCGCCGGCTCAGCGCGGCCGAAGTGCATCCTTGAAAGTAGAGAGCGACCAACTCCTGAGCGCCGTCCCACTCCGCCTCCAGGCCGAGGGCTACCGCGTTCTCCCGCAACGCGGATCGAAGGTCGAGCGCGTCAGCTGCTCTCATCGGGGGTGACGCGCGCACCTTGCTCACGTACTCCTCGAACCCGATCACGGCGACAGTCCCGACGACATCGATTACTGCGGGCCAATTCGGCCCCAGATGGCTGGCGAGGTCGACGTCCGTGATGGTTGTCGACTCGATGTGCCGGACAAGCGAATCGAGCGAACGATCTGCGTCGTCGTAGAGTCCATCTCGTTGCGCCTGACGAAGCCACTCCGCTTCTGCGACTATCGCATCTCCGGGAATCGAACCGGCGTTCTCGAAAGCTTCATCAATGGATAGCTCAGTACCGACAGCGACTTGGGGCCCCCAAGCCGCTCCGTTGACTCGCAAGAGCTGCGCAGCAGTCTGTACCACGTTCGTCAAACGAACCGACGCGTCAGAAGAGCGACGCAACGTAGCTGCATCGGGCCTCGACGGGATGGGTTCACACGCTGGATTGTGCCGTCCACGTTCCGCTTTCGTGATGGTCTCTTCGATATTCGCAGAGGATGGGCGTGCAGCGAAGATCTTCGATACACCGATAGCACCAGCAGTAGCCACAGCGATGATCAATCCCGCTGCAACGAATTTCGCCCTCCGGGTCGGTACCGCATGCATGCTCTTGATTCCCCTTCGGTGTGCCCCGGACGATGCGAGCGAAATATCGGATTCTATCGCGAACGCTATCGGGCTCGTGGGACTTCAGTATTCGGTCAAGCGCAAGATTGTTGCGGGGATCGTAGCGCCATAGGGACTAGGTGCCTTGAAAGGGTTGTGAGACGACTTCGACGATCGCACAGTCGGGACGGGCGCGCCGGGCTCTCGTCCTTGCTGTATGCAGTCGAAGCCAAGAAATGTCGGGGGACGTAATGGGGGGAGCTGCTGTGGGCCGACGGTGATGTTTTGGTAGCCCCATGGCCACAACGTCGAGTAGATCGTGTTCGGTGCCGATCGAAATCCTTGCGGTCGTCACTCTGATGACCCCAAGCAATTCGGAGTACACCTCCTTTCCTCGTCCTGGCGTCAATGATCGTCGGGATGCACCCGAAACGATCGAACGGCGATGACAAGCCGCGAGGCGATCGCGAAGAGCTCACCGTCACCGCACGACGCATCGAGGACGAGGTATCGGCGGCATGCGGGTCGACGAGCGCAACGGCAGGGGTCATGCGCGAAGGACTGGCCGACTGTAGCGCTCAGCGGGTTCGGACGTAGTCAGGCGCTGACCGGGTCCAGGAGGCCGGCAAGCCGTCCGGCAATCAGTGCTTCGGACTCTGCGACAATACGTTCCACCAATTCACCCACAGTGGGGACGTCGCGAATCAATCCTTGCACAGTGCCAGCCGTCCAGATGCCAGCCTCCTGGTCGCCGCTGTCGAACACCGCTCGGCCCCGCGCACCGGCCACAAGATGTCGAACGTCTTCGAATTTGCCACCACTGGAAAGGATTTCGACAACTTCTTGGCTGATGCTGTTGCGTGCTACCCGTGCGGTATTGCGTAGTGACCTGAAAATCAGTTCCGTGTCGACCTCCGAGGCAGCGACTATCGCCTCTTTGATGTTGCGGTGAATCGGAGACTCCTCGGTGCACATGAACCGTGTACCCATGTTGATGCCGTCGGCGCCGAGCGCGAGGGCCGCCACTAATCCTCGCCCATCGGCAAATCCACCGGACGCGATCATGGGAATGCTGATCCGCTCTGCTGCTGCAGCGATGAGGACGAGACCCGGTACGTCGTCTTCCCCTGGATGCCCGGCACATTCGAACCCGTCGATGCTGATGCCGTCGACACCGAGGGCCTGGGCTTTGACCGCGTGGCGGACGCTGGTGCACTTGTGGAGAACCTTGATGCCTGCGCCGTGAAAGTGCGGCAGATGGGGCGCGGGAGACGATCCAGCTGTCTCGACGACTTTCACTCCGCAGTCGATTATCACGTTGCGATACTCATCGTAGGGCGGAGGTGTGATCGTCGGGAGGATTGTGAGGTTGACCCCGAAAGGTTGATCGGTGAGCTCGCGCGTTCGGGATATTTCTCGGGCAAGATCGTCAGGTGTCGGCTGTGTCAGGGCAGTGAGCATGCCGAGCGCGCCGGCGTGTGCAACTGCCGCTACGAGTTCTGCTCTCCCCACCCATTGCATGCCGCCCTGCACGATTGGGTGGCGAACTCCGAATGTCTCGGTAAATGCGGTGGTCAGCACTGGACATCTCCTCGATGGTGCATGGCTATCTGTTTGTCAGTTGCGTTGGTGCAAAGTCAATTTCGACCCGAACGGCGCATTCAGCTCGTCGATGTTGTCCACTCGTTCAAGGCCGGAACCTGTGAAAGTTCAGTTCGTGCCATCGGAGGTTCGGCGCGATAGGGCATGGCAGGCGTCAAATATTGTTCGCCATGTTCGTTGGTGCCGGGGATGAAGGTACGGTTCGCAATCACATCGTCGGCGCAAATTACCTGGTCGTAGTCACGCACAACTGCGGCAACCACTCCGGCCGCAGTGAGATGCTCTACCGCTTCCGCGGCGCTACGGTGGCACAGCTGCTTCTCGATCGTGGCGACGAGGTCAACACGGTTTTCCACGCGCAGAGCGTTGGTGGTGAACCGCGGGTCGTCGGCCAACTCGGGTAGGTCGATCGCCTTGCACAGTTCGATCCAGGCTTGCGGTTGGTATCCGCTGATCACCAGCTCGCCGTCGGCGGCGCGAAAGACGTCTGCTGCCGGTGCGACGCTTGGTTGTCCGTTCCCTTTGCGACTCATGGGCTTTCCGGATACCTGCCACTCGATCCAGTTGGCGGTCTGCAAGTGGATTGCGACGTCCAGCAGGGAAACTCGGACGGACGATCCTTTGCCGGTGCGTTCGCGCCGCAGTAGCGCTGCCAGTACCGCTTGAGCGACAACGTAGCTCGTTGCATGATCTATGACCGGTGCGCCCACACGTTGTGGCGGGCTATCCGCCTCACCCGTCACCGACATCAGTCCGCTCTCTGCTTGCGCAGCGATGTCGAGCCCCGCGCGGGTGGCGGACGGGCCTTCCGCCCCGTACCCGCTCACCGAGACGGCGATGATTTCCGGTCGCAGGCGTTGGAGTTCGGTAGAGGAGAATCCCAATCGATCAAGGGTTCCCGGACGCAAATTGTGCAGCAAGATGTCGCTCGATGCGATCAGATCCCGAGCTCGCTGCAGATCGGCGGAGTCTTTGAGGTCGAGGCAGATTGAACGCTTTCCACGGTTGTACCCGTAGAAGATGCCGCGCGCGTAGTCGGCGTCGATTTGTCGGGCCGGTTCACCGCCGGGGGGCTCGAGCTTGATGACCTCCGCACCGAGGTCGGACAACTGCTGCCCGGCGCTGGGTATTGCGATCAGCTGACCGATCTCCACTACTCGGACACCTGCCAACGGCAGGTCTACTTCGTCGGTCATCGAATGATCTCCACATGAGGCGAAGTGACATCCTCAGCGGGCTCCAGGCAGCGCGCCAACAGAATTCCTTCGGTGTGGTTGCAGGGGTTCAGTCGGTTTCTGTCACCTTCTGCTCCCCCGATTCGGATCGTCACCGTTCCATCGTCATTGCGTTCGAAGTGTGCGTCGTTGAGGTTGACGGTGTGGTCGCGGTACTCGAAGGACTCGAACCAGTGGTTGTACAGCATCACTCCGAAGTAGGTGCAGTCCGGGAGAGTGAATGTAATATCCACGGCAGTAGCGTCTTTCAGTGACCACCAGCCGGCAACGTATTGGTTGGAGCTGGTGCCGTAGAAGTCTCCCCACCCTCGCTGCTCCGAGGTCACGCGAATCTCGTTGGGAGACTGACTGAGTGTTTCGATGAGCTGAAGACTGCGTCGAAGGCTCACGTCCATGCCACGCGCAAGTTTCGTCAGGCGCTGGACCAGCCACGCCGTGTCGAGATCGGGGCGTGCACCAGGCGGCGGACCGAGGCGCTCGATGTGGAGAACAGGATCGATCTCCGTGTTACGCGTCTTGTGATACACACGCACTACTACGTCGAAGCAGCGCTCATCCAGCCGAATGCCGCTGCGCCCCTTAAGTTCTTGTGCGACGAAGATCTCGAAGTTGCCGTCCGCGTCACACACCTTGTCGTCGATGACGATGTTGTCGGCGACCCGGTCGGTCCCAGACGCGCCGACACGATTGGCGAGGACGGCGACGTACGGCACTGTGCCACGGTTACCGTGAATACGGTATGTCTCGTTGGGGTCGATCATCGCAGTCCAGTAGTCGACGTCGATGCCGTCTCCCCAGAACTTTCGCATCGGTGACATCAGGGTGAAGAGTTCAGGCCGGAGTACGTCTTGGCGCTCGATGTTCATCTCGGCGAGGTATCCGAACAGACGAAGTGCGTGCCGTACACCTTCGGCGCTGTCCAGCGGCGATCCGGTAGCGGCAGCGGTCGAACCGAATGTCGCAAGGCTGTCGGTGACTGCAGACCAAGCCTCGGTGAGCTGCCGGCGATCGTGCTGGGATTCGGATTGTGTTGACTGGTCAGCGAGTTGTGTCATCGTTTCTTCTCTCTCGTGGTAGACGAACTGGATTGTGTATGGGAGGCGTTGGTCAGCAGAGGGGGTCGAAAGGGACGTCTGCGTCGGACTTGCCCGAGGTCTGGTTGTTCACCCATGCGACGTTCTGGGTCCATCGGTCGGCTGAAATCTCGACCGGCCAGAGGGTCTTCTGCGAAGCCCACACCTGGTTGGCTTTGTCAGCAGGAACATTCATTCGCTCGGTGAGAAGTTGAGCTCCTGCTTGCTCGTTCGCGGGATCGGCTATCCACCCTGCTGCGGCCTCGAGCGCAGCACACACGGGGGCAGCAGCATCGGATTCAGCGAATGTGGCTGTCGTGACGAGCACCGTGCCCAGGCCGTATGAACTCACGCCGTCAGAGCCCACCGGGTCTACTTCTGTAATCGCCGTCATCGGAATTCCTTGAGCATCGAATACGGCCTGGCTGGCAGCGGTGAGAACGGCGGCATCTATGTCGCCCTTTCGTGCGAGTGGTATCTGACTCGCGGTAGGTGCCGCTGCGATGAATTGCACCGTGGAGGCGTCGATGTTTCTCTCTGCGAGAAGCTGATTGACGAATTGCTCGGCCGCGCCGCCACGTGACGGTATGGCGATCCGCTTGCCGGGCAAATCCTCGATGGTGGTGATGCCGCTGTCTTTCGTCACGGCGATCGCAAGATCGATCGACCCGTAGGGGGACAGTGGCCGCAGACTCTGCCCTTGCTCTATGGCCGGCACGACGGTTCCGGGTGCACCGACCGCGAGATCGGTTGTACCGCCGATGAGACCGCTGATGAGTTCGGGCCCGTTCTTTCCGTCGATGAGCTCGACGTGGAGGCCTTCCTTGTCGAACATTCCTTGTTGGACAGCGACGTAGACAGGCAGGGACAAAGCACTCGCAGGGTAGACCCCGATGGCGACGCTACCGTCGTTCGGACGCCCTCCCCCTCCACACGCGGAAAGCAGTAGGGCCGCTGCAATGACTGTGCCGACAAAAGGTCGAAGTTTCATGGGATTCCTGTTCCTTGATGGCTGGGCGCATCAGAAATCAAGCTGAGTTGGGTGGGCGCATCAGAAATCAAGCTGAGTTGGCTGGGCACATCAGTGGTCGAGCTGACCACGCAGCCGGTTGAAGATTTCGATGTATCGAGGTTCGGCGGTGAGGGTTTCGAGTTCGCGGGGGCGTTCGATGTCAATGCTGACGTCGTCGATCACCCGGCCGGCCCCGAGCAGCAGAACGCGGTCGGAGAGACAGATGGCTTCGCCGAGGTCGTGGGTTACGAAGATGACCGTCCGGCCTACCTGGGATTGCCAAAGCTCGAGGAATTCTCGCTGTACTTCGACTCGGGTTTGCGCATCGAGGGCGGCAAAGGGTTCGTCCATCAACAAGATGTCCGGATCCAGTGCCCACGTTCGGGCCAACGCGACACGCTGGCGCATCCCTTGGGAGAGTTGCCAAGTCCACAGCCGTGACGCCTCGGACATTTGAACGGCCGCAAGCCAGCGCGCTGATTGAGTTCGTCTCTCCGCCTTGGGTACTCCCCTCAATTCGAGACCGTACTCCACGTTCTTCTGCGCTGTTCGCCACGGGAACAGCGCATCTCGGGCCATCATGAAGCCCATCCGAGAACGAGCGTCGAATGGTGTTGTGCCGAGGACCTCAGTCTTCCCTTCTGTTGCGTCCACCAATCCAGCGAGCGCGTTGAGCAGAGTGGTCTTTCCGCAACCGCTCCTGCCGACCAAGCTCACGAACTGTCCGCGAGGGATGGTGAGGTCGAGATTGTCGACCACAGTTTTCGTCGACCCGTCGGGTGAGGGGAAGGATATCGTCAGTCCGTCGAGTTGTACGGCGGGTGTAATCACGTTGGTATCCATGATGATTCCTGTCATCGTCGAGCCGGCGGCTGCCACCGAAGGAGGTAGCGCTCGGCGAAGTTCATGACCTGGTTGAGGACGACTGCGACGATTGCGAGAAGTATGAGGATCGCGTAGACCGCTTCCATCCGGAACTGGGCCGAGTAGATCGACACAAGCTGGCCCAGCCCGTCCCGTGACGAGATCAGTTCCGAACCGACAACGCCAAGTAGCGAATAGATCAGCCCCAACCGAAGACCGGCAAAAATGCCAGGTGTTGCGACGGGGAGGAGGATGTGCCAGAACACCTGTGTCTTACTGGCATTCAGGACAGTGGATAGTCGGAGCCATTCGTCGTCCACCGACTTCACACCGGCTCGTGCACTCGAGCAGACGATGAAGAAGACGAGTGTGAACGCGAGAGCGACCTTCGCCGTCATCGTGATCCCGAAGATGACGATAAGCAGAGGCGCCAGCGCAAGACGTGGCATGGCATTCGCCGCATCCAGGAACGGACTCATGATGCGTTCGAGGGTCGGAAGCAGTCCGAGAGAGAGTCCGACCGCCACCCCGACTGCGCTAGCGAGGATCCACGCGATCACGACGGCAGTCATCGTGGCACGCAAGTTCGACGAAATCTCGCCCGACTGCACCGCTGCGGTGAAGTAGGCCCAGGCCTCGCCTGGCGTTTTGGCCAGAACTGGCTCGATCCAACCGTGCGATGCGACGAGCTGCCACGCTCCGAGTAGGACCAGAAGCAGCGCGACCTGGGCCAGTCGTACCCCGATGGTGAGTCGCGTACCGGATCGACGCTGTCGAGCGGGCTTCGGCTCAGAGCGCGCCCGCCTCACGGAACGGGGTGACGTAGCACCGGATGGCGAACTTGCGGTGATGGTTTCGGTCATTTCGGCGCCTCCTCCGTAGTGCTCGCAGGCGGCGATAGGTGCTCGACAAAAGCAGACGGGTGCCTCTGGTCGAAGCTCCCCGGGTTGTTGCTCACTGCGTTCATATGTGAAGCAGATCACGGGATTCTTCTTCCCGTCTACGCCACATTCGAGAGGTATGCCATAGGGTTTCCCTATGCCTGACGGGCGCAAAATCGGGCGCGCGCGAGGACTGCCACGAGAAGGGAACCCCGAATGGACCGGCGTCATCTGGAATACTTTCTCGCCCTTGCTGATCGGGGCAGCATTTCCGCTGCGGCTCGCGGACTGGGGGTCAGCCAGCCGACAATCTCGGAGGCTCTCGCCAGGATGGAGAAAGAGTGCGGCCTGACGCTCGTCCGCCGTGGCTCGCGGGGAGTCACCCTGACCGACGCTGGACGCGATCTCACAGGTCCGGCGGCCCAAGTACTTCGGGCATACCGGGATTTGGATCACGCTTTGCATCCATTGAACGTCGTGCAGCGGGGTCGGCTGACGGTCGTGTGTCCGCGAACACTGGCGCGTGATCCAGCGGCCACAGCCCTGGGTGCGTTCAAAAGAAAGTTTCCGAACGTTGCGGTGACGATGCTCAGCAACGACACCGACGGAATCGGAACGGTGGTCGCCTCGGGTCAGGCTGATATCGGCCTCGGGGTGGACGAGGTGTTCGACGAGGGCGTTGAACGTATCCTTCTCGGCCGGCAACAAATCGTTGCGCTGGTGCCGGCCGCACGAAGTGAAGGCGAGGGGGCAGCGGCGTTGACGGATCTGTTGCGAATCGGATTGATCACCAGCCCGCGTGACGATGTCACTCGGCGACTGTTGGCGGAACGCCTGGGCGAAGGCACTGTGGACGAGGCGGTGGTTGCGGAGACTATCTCTGTGGCCTCGATGATCCCACTGGTACGCGCGGGAGTCGGCGTCGCCTTCCTTCCCGAATCTGTCGCCGATACAGTCGGAGAAGGTGTGGTGCTGTGTCGTACTCGGCCCCCACTCACTCGTGATATTTGGATGTTCCACGGTTCGACGCCATCGCCTGCGGCACAAGCGTTTATCGAGACGACCAGCCGATTACGTGACGAAGGTGGGATGGGGAACGCTGGATGAGCAACTTCGGAGAGTCCGCAACCCCGCGAATCGATCCGCGGCAGCTACAAGACTTCCTTGCCGTCGTCGAACACGGCAGTATCACGGCGGCAGCGGCAAATCAGTTCACGGGAACATCGAGCGTCTCTCAATCAATTGCGCGGCTCGAAAGACGCGTCGGAGGACGGCTTTTCAATCGAGGCCGGACCGGCGCGACGCTGACGGCACGCGGACGGAATCTCATCGATCCAGCACGCGAAGCGCTGGCCGCGCTCGACCGATTAGTGGTCGACAGCGAGTCCTTACTGCCAGCAGTCCCCCGCCTCAGTGTTGCCACGACAGCGAGCCTTGCGGACGATCCCGCAGCGGTACTGCTCGGAGCGCTGCGCACGGAGGTGCCGAACCTGAGGATCACTATCTCGGATCCACCTGGGTCATCCGTGGCCGATGCGATTCACCCGGTCATGGCAGGCACCGCTGACGTGGCAATAATGGAGTCGCCGCCCACCGGTGTTCCCGGGACGCGCACGGTGCGCCTTCCGGACCACAAGTTGCGGCTCGTCTGCCCGCCCGGTACCCCGTCACCGGTGGACGGGGTATTCATCGGCGAAGATCTCATGCGCATCGGCTTGGTTGTCGCACCACGGTTCGAAACTTCCGATGTCTATCGCCATCTGCGGTCGATCGAACCGCGAATCGACCACGCATTCGTGATGAGGTCACAGCACCGCGATGCCTTCGCGGATTTCGCGTACGAAGGGATCGGTGCTGTCATCCTCGAACTCTCCAGTGCCGAGCGAGCATCCGAACGCGGGTGCACTGTGGGCGAGATATTCGAACTGCCCCCACGGAAGATCGCAGCCGTGGCAAGGGACGGCCCGAACACGCAGATCGTCGAACATTTCCTACGGCTGTGTGCCGAGCAATCCGCGCGGAAGCCGTAGGCCGAGGCGATCTCGACCTTGCGCTCTGGGTATTCGCGTCGCCCGGGCATCCACCGAGAACGATGATTTTGTCCACAGACACAACACTTCTGGGATAGTCCGTTTCCTGAAACAAAGCCGACGGGTTGCCTTCCCGTGAATATGTAATACACGTCACTCCGGATCAACTTCGAAAGGTTGACTTTCATGCGAAAGTCTCTGAAACATTTCGTGAATGCTGCAGCGGCGGTTGCGTTGTGCGCGACGCTAGGACTCACGGGCGCAACCGGAACAGCGGCTGCCGATGCGCCCGGCATCCCGAGCGTCGGGCACGATTGGGCGAGTGCAGGGCCGTACACCCCGAACGTCTCGATCGGGCTGGTGCACACTCTGTACTACCCGCGCCAGCTCGGCGCGCGCGGCGAGAAGCACCCTGTTGTGATCTGGGGGAACGGTACCGGTGTGCTCCCCGGTGCGTACACCTCCTTGTTGCGCCACTACGCCAGCCACGGATTCATCGTGGTCGCCGCCAATACACCGGCAAGCAATTTCGCCATCACCATGCGGTCGGGAATCGACCTCATCGCGGACAAAGCGGCCAGCCCGTCGAGTGTCTTCTACGGCAAAGTCGACCTGGAACACATTGGTGCGGTGGGGCACTCGCAGGGCGGGTCTGCGGCGATCAACGCGGCGATCGACGACCGCGTCGACACCGCCGTCGCGATCCAACCAGGCCCGCTCAATGATGTCGATCTCATCGACGAGCCCGTTCTCTATCTGGCCGGCCAGGCCGACGCAATCGTTTGGCCGGCGATCGTGCGGGCGATGTACGAGGACGCAGACCACGTGCCTGCCGAGTATCTGGAACTGCGCGGCGCCACGCACTTCGGTACGGCGATCAACGGCGGCGATATGCGCGGGCCGAGCACGGCGTGGCTGCGGTACTGGCTACTCGACGATCCGAACGCTCGCACCGAGTTCTTCGGAGCGAGCTGTGGATACTGCACTGACACCCAGCAGTTCTCCGATTTCGACCGCAACGATCTGGCCATGCAGATCCCGGGGTGACGGTCAGATCCGGAGTTGTCGAAGACGAACAGCCTTCCAATCAGGTCGGCGGAGTTGCGAAGCTCAGATGACGACGTAGCCGTACATCCGTTCGCCCTGAGCCACAGCTCTGGTCGCTAGTTCGGCGAAGGCGGTCAGGAACGGCACTGAGTCCTCCGACGGTTCACTCGTCTCGTCGATTGCCCAGGCCGCCGCAGCGGCGGCGACACCGTCAGCGTTCAATTCCGCTAGTGCATCGCGTAATTCGTCGGTAACCGTAAGCACGAGGGTGTCGCCGTCGTCGCTCATCGCGACGAGTTTCCCGCAGCGTGGACCTTTTGCAACTTCGTCGTAGGGGCGAGCGGTGAGGGCTGCTTCCAGTCGGCCGAGCGCGACAACTGGATCGACGCCTTTCGCCTGCAGAACTGGAGTCCCACTCGCAGCCAACTGGACCCGCGGGCGAGAAGCTGCGTTCGCCTCCATCACCTCTGGTTCCAAGTCGACGAGTCCCGCGAGGGCAGAGGTGGCATGCTCATCCGTGCGCGCGGTGAAGTAGTCGGTGATCGCAGACATGGCGCGATCATCTCACACACGATGCATCTCAATGCCCCGGACTCCTTCCGCGACTTACTGATCGACGTCAGGAGGGACAGGTGTGCGCTTCCTCGATCGCTTTCGCGAAAGCGCGAAGTCGTGGGCTTTCGAGATCGGTACGCCACACGAGACCCAAAGCAGATTCGGGTAATCCGTTGATCGGTACGAATGTGATGTCCGAGCGCTGGCTGTATGCAGCGGTCGCAGCGCAGAGGATGAGGCCGACCTGACTGAATGCGACCTGCGACAGGCCTTCCTGAACGGTGCTCGCCCCACCCTGCGTGGGAATCGTGGCTCCGCCCGGCGTCGTGCTCGGGGAATTCACACGCTGCCAATAGTCGGGGGCGGGGCCGGTGATGGGTACCAGGCAGATCTGCGCCAACTGCTCGGCGTCGATCACGCTCAGTTCGCTGAACGGGTGATGGACTGAGACGGCGAGGGTCTGGGGCTGTCGAGAAAAGACGAGCCCGGTTGTCAGTTCCGGCTCATCTACGGGGAGAAGGGCCACTGCCGCATCGATTCGCCCGGCGAGTACATCACTGAACGGATCACCCAGGGGTAATTCTTTGATGGTCACGCATGTTTGCGGATGTTGTATTTCGAAACGAGAGACAGCAGCCGCGATCGAATCGTAAATTGCTCCTTGGAAACCCACCCGAAGCGGCGCCGGCATGTTCCGTGCTCTTGACTGAGCGTCCTCGATTACTCCGACAAGCGCACGATGCGCGGGAGCCAACGACGCAAGAAAATCGGCACCGAATTCAGTCAGGTGCACGCGGCGACTGGTGCGCGCCACCAGGCTGGTGCCGATACGACGCTCCAACGCGCTGATCAGCTGACTCACTCGGCTCTGGGAGATGAACAGCCGCTCGCCGGTGCGACCGAAGTGCAGTTCTTCAGCGAGAACGAGGAAGCACTCGATCTCACGCATCGGAGGCTCCGACATTTTCACTCCGACCTTCGACTCATTCGACCACTCCATCATGGCTCATCGATGAATTGAGCTAATGGTTGGATGAGCGATTCGCCGTTGATCCATCGGCGTGCAGGAGCTTCTCTGGTTACATGCCCCACTCCGCATCTGCACAGAACAGCCCTGCGTCCACGTCCTCAACCCACGCACACACCATTGAGAACCACTGGGCTGCGGTCGCGCTGATCGCAGCGTCCACCTTCGTCGTTGTCGCGGCAGAGATGATGCCGGTCGGGCTACTCACCCCGATCGGTGCTGCTCTGGTGGAAAGTGAAGGGACCATCGGGCTCTCACTGGCCATTACCGGATTGGTGGCAGCGGCCACTGCCCCGTTTGTGCCCATCGTGACCCGGCGCTTCGATCGTCGGTCGACGCTTATCGTTCTGATGCTTGTAGTCGCCGCGGCGAACGCCCTCACGGCCCTTGCTCCGAGCTTCGTTTTCCTCGCTGTGGCTCGCGTCCTTCTAGGCGTGAGCATGGGTGGAGTCTGGGCACTCGCAGCTAGTCTGGCACCCAAATTGGTGGGTTCCAGATCCGTCGGGTTGGCGACCACGATCATCTTCAGCGGAATCGCTGTTGCCTCAGTTCTTGGTGTCCCTGCTGGGACGTATATCGGGGCAGTCGCCGGATGGAGCGTGGCGTTCTGGACTCTCAGCTGCGCGGCGACGCTGATCGCGATCGCCATGATCGCTGTCCTACCCACGATGCCAGCTGATCGGGCCTTGTCGCTCGGGAGTCTCGTGGCGGCCTTTCGGAAGCCAGGAGTCCGGGTCGGATTTGCGATTACCGCGCTCATCGTCACCGCTCATTTCGCGGCGTACACCTATGTGCGTCCGGGGCTGGAGTTCTTCGCGGGGTTGAACGCTTCGCAGGTCGGCACAATGCTCCTGATCTACGGTGCATTCGGTGTCGTCGGCAACTTCATCGCCGGGCCGTCCGCTGCAAAGTCCCCGAAGGCGGTGGTCGTCAGCCTCAGCGTGGGAATAGCGGTCACACTCGCCCTGTTTCCGATCTCGGCTACCACCTTGATCGCAGCTGCTCTGCTCATGGCGGCTTGGGGCCTCTTCTACGGTGGTGCATCGGTGAGTACTCAAACATGGATTGCACAAGCAGCTCCCGTTCACCGCGAGGCCGCTTCTGCTCTGTGGGTTGCAGTCTTCAATGCAAGCATCGCGCTCGGTGCGTTCGCGGGCGGACGCATTCACGACCACTCTGGTTCCGAAACGGTCTTCTGGACAGCCGCGGGAATCGCAACTCTGGCAATGCTGCTCGCGACATTCCGCAGTCCCGTCGTGGCAAAGCGCGAACTGACAAACTAGTCGCCCACACAAACCTTTATAGAGGCAGGACAACAGATATGCACCAGACACCCGTTTCGGCATTCATGGATGTGGCCGAGATGCTCGAACGCTACCGGGACAAATCGCTTTCTCCGGTGGACGTGCTCGAGTCCACCATCGAACGTATCGAGGCGCTCAACCCGACCTTGAACGCATTGGGACACACTTTCTTCGATACTGCACGAGCACAAGCGAAGTCAGCGGAACGCCACTACGCCCGCGGCTCGGATGTCAGCCTTCCGCTCGCCGGTGTTCCCGTTGTGGTGAAAGAGGATGAACCGGTGCAAGGACAACCTTGGACTCAAGGGTCCAAGGTCTATGAGGATGTGATCGCCACTCACACTTCCACTTTCGTGCAGCGAATCATCGACGCCGGTGCGATCGTCCACGCGCGATCGACGGCGCCCGAATTCTCCTCGGCCGCGTTCACACAGTCCGAGTTGTGGGGCGTCACTCGCAATCCGTGGAACACGAAATACTCCTCCGGCGGGTCTTCCGGTGGATCGGCAGTCGCACTTGCCACGGGGATGACGCACTTGGCTACCGGTTCCGATGTTGCAGGATCGATCCGAACTCCGTCGTCGTTCAACGGAATTGTCGGGTTCAAGCCACCACACGGCCGTGTCCCGGTCGATCCTCCCTTCAATCTCGATCGCTACTGCCACTGCGGTCCGATGGCGCGCACCGTAAGTGATTGCCTCACACTGCAGTCGGTCATCGCGGGACCGACCTCCGCTGACATTGCCTCGCATGTACCGGCATCGCAGTTACCTACCTTCGCAACGCGTTCGTGCGCGGGAATGCGTATCGCCGTGATCCCCGCATTGGGTGACTGGCCGGTTGATCCGGACGTCGCCGAGAACACGGCGAAGTTGGTGGATACCCTCACCGCTCTGGGCGCACGCGCGGAGATCATCGAAGTCGACCTGTCCCGCACTGCCGTCATGCGCGCGGCCGCCATTCACTACGACCACGTGTTCGGTGCTTCGATCTCTGCCGAAGCGTCCGCGCACCCCGACAAGGTCACGGAGTACGCGAAGGAATTCGCGCGATGGGCACGTCGCACTCGTGGTGATGCGACTTTCCTCGACGGGCTCGCGATCGAAGCCGAACTGTATTCATCGATCGGATCCCTGTTCGATACCTATGACGCGTTGATCACTCCGGCAGTGGCGACGGAGGGCTTTCTTGCCGGCGACGACTACGTGGGGCACGGAATCAATGTGGCTGGAACAGAATTGGAGTTCTACCTCGAGGCTGTACCGGCCATCACCTTCAACATCCTGAGTAGCTGCCCGGTGCTGACAATCCCCACGGGTTTCGCTCGGAACGGAATCCCCACGGGCACACAGATAGTTACGCGACCGTACGACGACCAGACGGCCTTCGCGATTGGGCTCGCCCTCGAGAAGGTCCTGCCGTATCCCGGCAATCACCCGGACTGTCATGCGGCCCCGCAGGTATTGTTCGGCGTTTGAAGCTAGCTCTGGTGGAGGGTTGACCAGAATGTAGTTAGGTGCCATATTAGTTACATGGCAGTGGACGGAACCGATCACGACTCACCCACGTTGGATCAGGCGCGGCGGCAGTTGGAGCACTACGGCCTCGGGTCCGATCCGCAGGCTGTGCTGGTTGCGGTGCGGCTGATCTCGGCGGGCGCGCGGCTCGGTCGAGCAACCGAGGTTCACTTCGCGAGGTATGGGCTGTCGACCGGCCGTTACCGACTGCTTGCGGATCTGGAAGACCACGACGGGGAGAAATCTCCCTCACGTCTGGCGGCTGATCTCGGCGTCTCGCGGGCCACGGTCACCGGCTTGGTCGATGGGCTCGAGCAGGAGGGTTTGGTCGCTCGACGTCCGTCCGCGGAGGACGGGCGTGGTGCGGTGGTCGTCCTGACTGCTCGTGGCGCTCAGCGTTTACGGGACATGGCGCCCGAGCACTTTGCTCGTCTCGAGGAAATGGTCGACGAGCTCACTGTCGACGAGCGAGCGGTCTTTCTGGATCTGCTCTCGCGGGTCGTTCGCGGTATCGGTGCGCTGACTGCGGAGTAGTCGGCTGGGATTCCAAGTATTCGCGTAGCGATTCGAATCGTCGTCAATTCTCGACAGAGACTTCTCTTTTCATACCCAAATAGTTAGTCACCTAATTATAATCGGAAAGTTGGTCTCCTTCATGTCCGGACTCACCCCACCGATCCGTCGCGAAAACGAAAAGGAGATAACCGATTCCAATCGACTCGACCCGGTTGCCGATCGTCGCGGCGCACGAACTTTCATCCTGTGGAGAGAGGTGCTGGTCGCCTACCTTGCCCCTGCGCTGATGGCGGGTGCGGGCGGAGTCGCATCCGGCCAATCGGGCCTCACGATGGCGGCATTTACGTCCATCGCGGGCACGTCGGCAGTGGTGGCGTTGCTGATCGGCTCCTGGCTGCTGCGTCGCGGGAGGTCACGGCCGTGGACCACGGCCCTGCCTCGCATCATGGTGGCGGCAATTCTTGCCGTCGGAGCCGCTGTGATTGCTGGTCTCGTCGGGTGGTTCGCCTCCCGTTGGCTACCAGCTCACACGAGCGTGGTCGACACTGCTTGGCTTGCTCGCCTGCAACTCGATCTACCGATATCTGCCGCTGTCGCTGCCGTCATCGTCAGCTGGCGATGGCGCCGTCAGAATCCCTGACAGACAACACATGTCAACGATCCCCGGCTTCCCGGGGAAGACCGAAAGGAACACGATGATCGTCATCATGGGAGCGTCCGGAACCACAGGCGGCGCGTTGCTACACAGTCTCGCATCCTCGGGTGTGCCGAGCCGAGCGCTGTCCCGCGACCCGGACAGGCTGAGCGCCCACCTCGGCGACTTGGCCGACGGTTCGGTCGAAGTAGTGCCGGCCGATGCCGCAGACCCAACTTCGCTACGGACGGCTTTCAAAGGGGCCGAACAGCTTTTCCTCGCCATGGCCAACGGACTCGAACAGGTCGAGCTCGAAACGCGTGTGATCGACATAGCCGCCGAGAGCGGCGTCGAACACATCGTCAAGATCTCCGACCCCGCCGCCGCGGCCGACTCCCCCATCGCTCTCTCCCGCGGCCACCACGCTGTCGGTGAACACCTGCGCGCATCCGGGATCCGCCACACTCTGCTCCGCCCCTATGCGTTCATGCAGAATCTGTTGCTCCTGGCTCCGGCGGTGGCTGCGCAAGGGGTGATTCTGGGCGCGATGCGGGACGCGCCGTGCAACTGGATCGACTGCCGAGATATCGGTGACGTCGCCGCGGCCGTGCTCACACGCGCCGACCTCGCCGGCGGTACCTACGTCCTGACGGGCAGCGAGGCAGTCGGCTACGGCGGCATCGCCGATTCTCTGACCCGCATGCTCGATCGCCCCGTCCAATATATCGACCTGCCACCGCACGAACTTCGGCAAAACCTCGTCGATCATGCCCACATGCCTCCGTGGCTGGCCGAGCACATTCTGGAGATCCAGCAACTTGCCGTCTCGCGCCCGGAGTCACCCACCGACACGGTGGCACGTGTCCTGGGGCGTGAGCCACGAAGCCTGGATGCGTTCCTGCGTGAGCATCTGGACCGTTTCCGCTGATTCACGCTGCGAGAGCAGTGCCGCCAGCAGTCATGCGGTTGATCAACGAGCCCACCGAATCCTGATCGGACCTCGTACGGATTCCGGGTCGACGACTTCGCCGCCCTGGGTGATCTGCACTTCGCCGTGGGCCACCATGTGGCGGGCAGCCTCTCGGACGGGTTCCATCAGCGGACGCCAATTGTCGGGTGCCGCTGCGCGGGCCACGTCGGAGGGGCAGATGCTCGACTCGGCCGATCGGGCACTGAGTAGTTCGCGGATCTTCGCCGCCAGTTCTTTCTCTTCCACCATATGACCTCAGTTTCCGGACGTGACCGTAGGCCTTCAACAGAGTATGAACCTTCGGTTCGGCGAGTTGTGGCGAAGGAATGGTGCACATCGATAATCATTGACGGCGTGGAGAATTCGAGTGCAACGCGCCGCGACGTAGTCCGAGAGTCGTATTCGGCCAGATCCCAGGAGTACACGGACCTCTTCGGCTCGATGGATTCGACGCACGTATCTGATCGGGCCCTGGTGACCAGCTGGGCTGCCACTTTGACCGGCCCCGTGCTCGACGCCGGGTGCGGGCCGGGGCAGTGGACAGACTTCCTGGCCCAGAGCGGGCTGGCTGTGAGCGGGATCGATCTCGTGCCCGAGTTCGTCGAACGAGCCCGCACCCGATACCCGGATCTTTCCTTCGAGGTCGGGGGCTTCGAGGCATTGGACGCGAAAACGAATTCACTGGGCGGCGTGCTGTCCTGGTACTCGCTCATTCACCATCACCCGCAAGATATCGAGGCACCGCTCGCTGAATTCGCGCGCGTGATCCGCCCAGGTGGTGGGTTGCTGGTGGGCTTCTTCGAAGGCACAACGGTAGAGCCTTTTGATCATGCCGCGACGACTGGTTATCGATGGCCGGTGACCGAACTTGCCGAGGTGCTGGTCACAGCGGGTTTCGACGTGATCGAGACCCATACCCGGACGGGGAGCGGCTACAGGCCGCACGGCGCAATCACTGCCAGCCGGCGCGGCGTCGAATAGCGGATCGAGACAGCGGATCGAGACAGGGCGAGCAATTCTCTTTCATTCATTTCGTGTGAGTGGTGTGCTGGATGAGTCACTTCCCGGCTTTTTCAGCACCGGATCATCCACAGTTGAAAGAAGGCGCCATGACCACGATCCATCTTCACAAGACGACCACTGCGACGCCCGAACAGGTCCTTGCCGGCCTGACCGACTTCGGCCCGGGCCGTGAGGAAATCTTCGGCCGCAGTGCGGACAGCTACCTGAAAGTGCACCAACAAGGACCCCACGATGCTGATGTCACCGAGGGCTCCAGTGGTATTTGGGAGCGTCTGCACTACGACTGGACCGACCCGCACCGCGTCGTGATGACAACCACCGACTCCAACCTGTGGGGCGGGGCGTCGAGCCATACCTACACGCTGACCCGGCAACCGACGGGTCTGACCGATGTCGACGCCGTCGTGGTCCGGGACGGCAAGAACCTCAAGGGAAAGCTCCTGGCGTCGGTACTCGGACTCGTCGGCACCCAAGTGCTGGGAAAGTCGTTCACGAAGTCCATCGACGCCATCGAAGCTCGCAACGGTGGCGCGAGCGGCGGCAACCCATAGTGAGAAGAACCTGACGGACGGTCAGAGCGCTTCGAGGGCTTCCGTCATCTTCTTCACCGTCTCCGGTGCCACTTTGGCTTCGAATCCCGCCTTCAGGAGAGGCGACGCAATCTTGGCGGCACCGTTGAACTCGACGTTCGCGTGATATTCGATCTCGGTCGAGTTCGGACCCACCGAAGTCAAGGTGATGTCGTCGGTACTGGTGGCAGTCTTGTTCTTTCCTTCGAGAACAACGTGATTCAGCTCGTCGGTCACCAGCGTGTACGTCAGTTCCGTGGTGACGCCGAACAGCTTCGACACGTTGTGCCATTGGGTTCCGACGCCGACAGGACCGTCGGAGATCTGCGTGCAACTCTCGGTGCCCGGATCCCACGTCGGCGCATTGGCGAAGTCGCGGAGAAACGCCGCAGCCTTTTCGATCGGTACCTCGGCGGTGAATTTGCGGGTGACGTCAACCATGCGGTGGGCCTTTCGGTTCATTTTTCGGCGGTAGTGCCGAGGCGAGACTTCGTTCCGACGCCCGGGCTACCCAAACTCGACGAACGGTAACCGCCTTCAGAAGACTGCGCGGTCCAGTGGACGTGGAAGCGGATCGAGTGCGCCGGTCTCGCGCAGGCGCTCGTAAGCCAAAACGACCCCATCGCCGGCCCTGATCTGCAGCAACACGCCGCCGGGTAACGCGGTAACGTCTACGGCCAGGTCATCCGGGATCGCGTCAGCGCGAGCGGCCGAGAGGTAGCCGAAGCGGCCGATCACGGGATCTCCGACGCGATAGTCGGACTCGTCTTCGAGAGCATCGAGGATGTTGTCGTCGGTGACGTCTCCGAAGTCCGGTTCCCACACCGCGGCGAGCATCCGAAGTAGTTCTGTCTCAGGAACTTCGGCGGCGTCCGGCGCGCTGACAGCGAGAATCATCGACTGTAGGACGATTTCCGGTTCGCCGCCCGCCAAGCCGGAGAGTTCGAGCCCCCATTCGGACCCTCCACTGGCTACGAGCCTCAATCCGATTCCCAGACGATCCGACCAGTCTTCGGCGGCCTGCGCGTTCTCGAGGGCCTGTGCCAACTGGTCGACGGTCACGGCAGTAGCAGGTCCAGCGGAATGGATCTGTTGCCACGACCCGTCGACCACCTCGGGCAACAGGAATTCGACTTGCTCCAACGTCCGACGCCACCGGGAGGCCACGGCCTGCACCGATTCCGGCCGTCGTCCCCAGAAAACTCGAATAGCGCGTCGTGTCATCGAGTCCTCCGGTAAGGATCGTCCATGGGTAGCCATCTCCCGTCCTCGTGGATTCCGAGATCAGTGACGCCGCGGGTGAGAGCGTCGACGGCCGCGAGAACGGCAGGGCGCGTTTCGTTCTCACGACACAGGAGTGACCACGTCCAGATTGTCGCCGGGTCGATCATCGGGCGTGCCGTGAGATCGCTCGGCAGCGTGATGGTCTGCCCTTTGGGCGAGTTGACGACCGGACGGCCGACGGCACGGACGTGATCGAAGAATGCCGGGCCGGTGATACCACCGTCGTTGATGCGCATGATCTGTGCGCCGGTATCGCGAGCGAATTCTTCGGCGTAGACGTTCCACGAATACCAGGAGGTGGTGTCGTCGTCGACGAGCACGACGACGTCGCGTGCCCGCACCGGTGTGGTGTCCTCTCCGGTGGAGACCGCGTACAGCCGATCCGCACCGAGCAGTCTTGCGCTCAGAGCATGTTGGGCGACATCGGTTTTCCGCACCCAGGCGATCGCCAGGTCGAGGCTGCCGTCCGCTACCCGCGCGGCCTGCGCGTGCGAAGGCACCACCCAGGCGTCGACGTGCAGTTGCGCGACCCCTGAAGTGCGCGCGATCAGATCCGTGGGGAGCCAATTGACGTAGCCGATCCGGACGGGCTCCGCTCCGGACAGACGCTCCGCGCGGCGTCGCAGATTCTCGGCACTCTCGAGTAGCGCACGGACATCAGGGAGCAAGGCCGCGCCGGCTGGCGTCAGAGCGACGGAACGGCGGTCGCGGACGAACAGCTTGACGCCGAGGTCGCGCTCGAGTGCCATGATCTGCTGCGACAATGACGGCCCGGCTATCAGTAGCCGCGCCGCGGCTCGGCCGAAGTGCAATTCCTCGGCGACGACCTCGAAATATCTCAGCTGACGCAGCTCCACGATCCTTCATGCTACGTGCGGTGGGAGGTTGTGCCTATCAGTCAGGAGCAAAGCGGTCGTGGCGGTTCGGCGCGGCCGGGGCACACGATAAGACCATGACCACAATCCACAACGGCGTCTCCCCGCGAGCGCACGCTGTCCAAGCTGCCGCTGCGCTGGCGGCGAGCATGGGAATCGGTCGATTCGTCTACACACCGATTCTGCCGTTGATGCACACGCAGTCCGGTCTGTCCGCCTCGCTCGGCGCCACCCTGGCGACGGCCAACTACGTCGGGTACCTGATCGGCGCGCTCGCGGGAATCCTCATTCCCGGCGTGGTGCGCTCGGCAGCGGTGATGCGTACGTCGTTGGTGGTCCTCATCGCGACTTTGGCGCTCATGCCCACTACCCACGACGGATCCATCTGGTTCGCCCTGCGGCTCGTCGCAGGCATTGCCAGTGCCCTCGTCTTCATGATCGCCGTCAGCGCTTTGCACGCGCACCTTCGGGGGCAATCCCAATTTCTGGCCGGATGGGGATTCGGCGGAGTTGGGTTGGGTATCGCCCTGTCCGGGGTCCTCGTGTTGGTCGTCCGCTTCATCGGTACCTGGAGTACAGCCTGGCTGGCATCTGCGGCCCTTGCAGTGGTGTGTGCGGTCGCAGCCTGGGGATTGACGCCGGAACCGCGTCCGGCCATCACACCGGACGCGCCGGGAACTCCCACTCCCCAACGCGGGTTCACTGCCTTGTTCATCAGTTATTTCCTGGAAGGCATCGGCTACATCATCGCGGGCACGTTCCTTGTTGCCGCAATCGATCTCGCCGCTCCAGAATGGGTGGGCAGCGGCGCTTGGATAGTGGTCGGTCTGGCCGCATTTCCCTCGTGCGCCCTGTGGGCTTGGCTCAGCCTGCGTTGGTCGAGGCCGACTCTGCTTCTCGTTGCCCTGTTGATTCAGGCGGTGGGCATAGCGCTTCCTGCTGTGATCGGAGGCGTCGGCCCCGCACTGATTTCAGCTTTTCTGTTCGGTGTCACCTTCCTTGGTATCGGGTCAATTGTGTTGGCAATCGGCGCGCACCTGCAGTTCCCACGCGCCGTGGCGTTGCTGACCGCTGGATACAGCGTCGGTCAGATTCTCGGCCCACTCGTTGTCACTCCGTTGCTGCGAGACGGGTATCGCGACGCTCTGCTGTTGGGTGCGGCCGTCGTTCTGGGCGCAGCAGTGGCCGCCGCGGTTTTGCGGTTCCGATTCCCTTCCGATCTCGATGCGGACCCTCGGACGGCCACCTCGACTGAGGAGGTAGTTTTTGATGTCAGATGACGAAACCGCCGGAGCACTACCCGACGTAGGACTGGAGATGTTCGAATGAGCGCACTCACAACCGATCTCGACCTGAAGGTCCCTGTCATCGCAGCCCCCATGGCCGGCGGCGCTTCCACACCGGCACTTGTTGCTGCTGCCTCTCGCGCAGGCGGTCTCGGATTCCTCGCCGCCGGGTACAAGACGCCTCAGGCTCTGTCCGACCAGATCGACGCCGTGCGCGCCGAGGGAGTGTCGTTCGGTGTCAACGTCTTTGCACCCAACCCGGTGCCTGTCGACGTCGATGCCTACCGTGCCTATACCAGGGCGATTCAGGTCGAGGCGGATCGCTATGGCATCACACTGGCTGACGGTGAGCCGGTCGAAGACGACGACTACTTCGAGGACAAGATCGATCTGCTCCTGGCCAGCCCGGTTCCGGTGGTCAGCTTCACCTTCGGCTTTCCCGCACCCGGCGTCATCAAGGCGCTGCGCGCTGCCGGTTCACTTGTCGTCCTCACTGTGACTTCGGAGGCAGAGGCGCTCCTTGCCGTCGACGCCGGTGCCGATCTGCTTGTGGTGCAATCGTCGGCTGCCGGCGGCCACTCCGGAACGCTCACTCCCCTGCAGGTTCCGGCAGAAACACCGATCACCGAACTGATCGCACAAATCCGTCATCGCACCTCTGTTCCGCTATTGGCGGCCGGTGGACTGGCGACCTCCGCCGACGTCGCTGCAGCCTTACGTGCCGGAGCGGACGCGGCAGTGGTCGGTACCGTACTGCTGCGCACCGAGGAGAGTGGTGCCTCGGCTCCGCACAAGGCAGCTCTGGCCGACACGTCCCGCGGGAACACGGTCGTCACAAGAGCTTTCACGGGACGTCCTGCACGGGCGCTTCGGAACGAGTTCATCGATCGCTACGACGCACAAGCGCCCATCGGGTACCCGGCCATCCATCACCTGACCAACCCGATGCGCAAAGCCGCTGTTGCGCAGGCAGATCCCGAGCGAATGCACCTGTGGGCCGGTACTGGCTATCGCCACGCGACGGAGAAACCAGCCGGGGTAGTGCTTTCGCGATTGGCTAACCTGTGACGGCGCGGACACCGGAAGCCGCATTGCCCGAGGTAGTGACATACGACGGGTTGCCCGGGTCCGCCGGTGGTGCACACTCGCTTCGAGTCAAGCGTCCCGATGTTGCATTTCAGCGGCTGCAGACATTCCTGGAATCCTGCACCGAACCAGTGTCGTTGCCGTCGTGGACGTTCGAGATCTACCAGAGGGGGCCATCCGAGCCGACCGCGCAGTTGTCATCGTTCGCTACCGAGCTCTTCGGTGGGCCCCGCTACAAAGCGCAAACCCATACCGAATGGAACGTCCCACCTGGTTCTGTCAACGAAGCGCTCGATGCCCTCGTTGGTTGCGATGCGGTCACAACCCACGGACGTTCTGTGGCGGCGCTGACCTGCAGCGCGCCCGTACGCCTGATCGACCCCAACACCCGCGCGCCGTACCCCGACATCACCCCCGACGCGTTCGGCCGTTTTGCCGTGGATGGATACGGCCGGATTCTCGGCGAGTCAGGCATACGCGCAACCCTCGGCAACGCGACATCCTCACTGTCCCTGTGGCTCAACCTGCCTGCAGACGAACGGTTGTCGTCCGGTGCTCGTCACCTACAAGACCATCTCCCGTTCCGGCTGTCCGCGAAGCACTGGCGTCTCTGGCGGCCGAACAGGAGCGCAGACTCTTATCGTTCCAACAAGATTCCGTCGCCGGTTCACGACCACGGTTGAATCACGCAGCAAGCATTCTCATCTCGGGCAGAGTTCGCCGATCTCGGAGACAATGCGATCAGTGCTGCGAACCACCCATACCGCGCGTCCGGCACGCAATGTCGGCATCAAGAATCGGTCCTTCTCGATGGGCCAGTGCACAAAGGGAAATCCGCCGGCCAGCTCGTCCTGGACTTCGCCGGCGATCAGGGCCGTCAACTCCTGTACAGGCTGTTCGGTGTGCGGCCCGCCAAACCCGAAGCCCCTCAACGGGCTGGTTCCTGCACTCTTGTGCTTCGGCCGTGGTCCAGCGTCGAGCGCGAGGTGGCAGTGGCCGTCATCGAGCAACGAGACCGTCCACACGCAGTTCTGCATGTACGTATCAGGGCCGTGCCAGCGGCATTGCAGATCCTTGCCGACAGCCTGGCACGCCTCGACGACGTTGGCGGGAGCGTCGTCTAGTGCATCCGGCCCCATGATCGGAAAGCTCCAGACCCCTACGTACTCGATGTCGGGCAGATACATGCCTTCACTGTGGCACGTTGTCAGAATGCGTCTTCCTCGAGTTCCATGATCTCGTTGTCGAGGGAACCGAGGATTTCTTTGGTCGACGCCAGGACGGGCAGGATGTTCTTGGCGAAGTACGACGCGATCACCACCTTGCCCCGATAGAACGACCGGTCCTTTGCCGACGCGTCACGGTCCAAGGCTGCCAACGCGACTTCCGCTTGCACCAACAGGCGCCATCCGATGAGCAGGTCGCCTACCGCGTACAGAAAGCGCACCGAGCCGAGGCCTATCTTGTACAACTCGGAGGGTTGGTCCTGGGAAGCCATCAGATACCCGGTGAGCGTCCCGGCCATCTCCTGCACGTCGGTCAAGGCGGTCTCGAGTAGGACTCGCTCGGCCTTGAGTCGACCGTTCCCGGCCTCACTGTCGATGAACTCTCGTATGCGACCGGCTACGTGAGCGAGCGCAACGCCGCGGTCGCGTGCGATCTTTCGAAAGAAGAAGTCCTGCGCCTGGATTGCCGTGGTGCCCTCGTACAGGGTGTCGATCTTGGCATCGCGGATGTACTGCTCGATGGGGTAGTCCTGAAGATAACCGGAGCCGCCCAGGGTCTGCAGGCTCTCGGTGAGCAGTTCGTAGGCCTTCTCGGAGCCGACGCCCTTGACGATCGGCAGCAGCAGATCGTTGACCCGCGCCGCCAATTCGGCATCCGCCCCCGAAACCAACTCGGCGACATCGGCATTCTGGTGTGCAGCGGTATAGAGGTAGACCGCTCGGAGGCCTTCGGCGTAGGCCTTCTGCATCGCCAGGCTGCGTCGGACGTCGGGGTGATGCGTAATGGCCACACGGGGTGCGGTCTTGTTTGTCAGTTCGGTGAGGTCTGCGCCTTGAATTCGTTCTTTTGCGTACTGGAGGGCGTTGAGATAGCCGGTGGACAGTGTTCCGGTAGCCTTGGTACCCACCATCATTCGAGCGTTCTCGATGACCTGGAACATCTGGGCGATACCGTTGTGCACGTCACCTACGAGCCAGCCGACGGCAGGAACGTCCGTCGCACCGAAGGTGAGTTCGCAGGTCGGGGACGACTTGAGGCCCATCTTGTGTTCGACGCCGGTGACGTAGACGCCGTTGCGCTCTCCCAGTTCAAGTGTGTCCGAGTTGAAATGGGTCTTCGGAACGTAGAACAGGCTCAATCCTTTGGTTCCTGGACCGGCGCCTTCGGGTCGGGCAAGCACCAAGTGGAAGAGGTTCTCGGCCGTGTCTCCGACGTCACCGCCGGAGATGAACCGCTTGACGCCCTCGATGTGCCAGGTGCCGTCGTCCTGCTCGATCGCCTTCGTTCGGCCTGCGCCCACGTCTGAGCCGGCATCGGGTTCCGTCAGCACCATCGTTCCGGCCCAGCCCCGCTCGAACCCCTCTTTGGCCCAGTGCTTTTGCTGTTCGTTGCCGATGCTGTAGAGCACGCTCGCCATCAGTGGACCCATGTTGAAAAAGCTTGCGGATCCGTTTGCCGCGACCAACATTTCGCCGATCGCCCAGACCAACGGCGCCGGAGCAGGAACACCACCCATGCCTTCTGGTAGGCCGAGTCGCGACCAACCGGCCTCGTTCACCGCCTCGACCGTCTTGCGTAGAGGTTCCGGGACCACAACGGCGTGATTGGGTGCGTCGAATTCGACAGGGTTTCGATCCGCGTCGGCGAAGGACGCGGCGACCGGGCCTTCTGCCAGCCTCGATACTTCCGCAAGAATGTTGCGCACAGTGTCGGTGTCGAGGTCCCCGTAAGCGCCGGCATCCAGCAGTTCGCCGATCCCGAGTACCTCGAACAGATTGAACTCGATATCACGCACGTTGCTTTTGTAGTGACCCATTGTTCTCCGACCTTGGTTCGTCAGCAATACGGTTCGTCAGCAGATACGGTTCGTCAGCAGATACGATTCGTCAGCAGGTACGGCTCGTCAGCAGTACACAAGAAAGCCTGCCCCACAAGGAATTCAGTACGCAACCGTAGGTAGAGACGAGTTTCGTTGCTACAAAGTAGCGCCGAGTCGCTCTCATTGAAACATTCACTCGTACAATCGGTTTCCGCTGGTGGGGGTGCATATCAGTCGCGTAGCATCCTCTACGATCAAAGCAGCTGCGCACCAATCGAAGTGCCCATCCTCACCTTCGGCGTCAAACGCATTCGCTGTGATCAGTGAACATGCTGCTCGGTAAACCAAGAGCGCCTCTCGTTGGTAGCCGAGACGTTCCTCGATCGGCGTGTAGAGCCCAGTTCTGACTCGTGAGCCTTTGGTATCGGTCAGAGGGTGAGTAGCACTTTGGTGGCGCGCCGCTCGTCCATCGCCCGGTAGCCGGCGGCGGCGTCCTCCAACGGGAGAGTGAGGTCGAAGACGATGCCTGGGTCGATCTGGTCGGTCATGATGAGCTCGATCAGTTCGGGTAGGAATCGCCTGACCGGCGCGGGACCGCCGAGCAGGCTCACCGTCGCGAAGAACAGGTTCATGCCGTCGAGTTCGACGCCGTGGGATACCCCGACGTAGCCGACATGTCCGCCGGGGCGGGTAGCTCCGATAGCCTGCATCATCGATTCTTGGGTGCCTACGGCTTCGACGGTCGAGTGGGCGCCGTAGCCGCCGGTGAGTTCCTTGATCTTCGCGATGCCCGCGTCGCCCCGCTCTTCGACGATGTCGGTGGCGCCGAATTGTGTGGCGAGTGCCTGCCGGTCGGCGTGACGTGACATGGCAATGAGCCGCTCGGCGCCGAGTTGTCTGGCAGCGAGGATCGCCAAAAGTCCGACTGCGCCGTCGCCGACGACGGCGACCGTTTTGCCAGGTCCGGCTTCCGCAGCTACGGCGGCGAACCAACCGGTGCCGAGTACGTCGGAGGCTGCAAGGAGGCTGCGGGCCTGCCGCTCGGTCGGCTCTCCGTGGACAGGGACGAGGGTGCCGTCCGCGAGCGGGATGCGAGCGTATTCGGATTGGGTGCCGACCGAGCCCATCATGACCTGGTGGATACAGCGAGACTGAAAGCCGGCCTCGCAGATTTCGCAGGTGTTGTCCGACGCGACGAACGAGCCCACGACGAAGTCCCCAACTTCGATGTCGTTGACGTCGGGGCCGACCTGTTCGACGACGCCCACGTATTCGTGTCCCATCGGCGTCGGGCCATTCAGCTCTTCGATGCCGCGGTACGGCCAGAGGTCGGAACCGCAGACGCAGGTGGCTGTAACGCGAATGATCGCGTCGGTCGGTTCGACGATCACCGGCGCTTCGATCTCTTCGACCCGGACGTCGCCGGGGGCATGCATGACGACAGCGCGCATGACGTGGCTCCTCACCATCGGTTTTCTCGTGTCACTTCAACCTGATCACGATTCGGCGGCGTGCGGGAGTCCCGCGCGATAGTGGTACTGCGAGGGACTCCCTCGCTACCGGTCACTGACTTACGCTCGATGGCATGGACGATCGAGCGCAAGTACGCGAATTCCTGACCTCGCGGCGCGCCCGAGTCACGCCCGAACAAGTTGGACTTCCGGCCGGATCGAACCGCCGCGTGGAAGGTCTACGTCGAAGTGAAGTGGCAACCCTCGCCGGCGTGAGCGTCGAGTACTACACGAGGCTCGAGCGCGGAGCGATCAGCGGCGCATCGCCGGGTGTACTCGACAGTATCGCGAAGGCCTTACGACTCGACGGCGCCGAGCGCGCCCACCTTTTTGATCTCGCGCACGCGGCAAGCCCGGTAGCCAGGCCCCCGCGTCGGCGAAATGCGAAGGGCTGGAAGCCCCATCAGAGCCTGCAGTGGGCGCTCGATGCAGTCACCGCAGGACCCGCTTTCGTGCGGAACGGTCGCATGGATCTTCTTGCGGTCAACCCACTCGCGCGAGCGTTTTACAAGGACCTGTACGACATGCCGGGGCAGCCCCCGAACATCGCGCGCTTCACGTTCCTCGACGATAGGGCTTTCGAGTTTTATCCGGACTGGAACGCGTTTGCCGAGGTGACCGTCTCGATTCTGCGAACCGAGGCCGGGCGAGATCCTCACAACAAGGAATTGCACGATCTGATCGGTGAACTCAGCACTCGGAGTGAGGAATTCCGGCGTCGGTGGGGCGCGCACGACGTCCGCCATCACGGCACCGGATTCAAGACTTTTCACCACTCCGCCGTGGGCGAGCTGACGCTTGCCTTCGAAGGTTTGGAGATGGCCGCCGAGCCAGGGTTGACACTCACGATCTACACCGCGGAGCCGGGATCGCCGTCCGCGGAACGGATGCAGCTACTCGCCTCGTTGGCAGCCAGTGAGGATGCGGACTCTGCGCCTCACGTGTCGGAGCGGTCGCTGACGGACGGCTGACGAACTGCGCGACGGTTGATCGGGTCGTCAGTTGACGACTTCGACGGTGGTGCGCTTCGTGCGTTCCTTGCGCAACAGGATCATCAGCGGCAGAAAGTAGAGAGCGGCAACGCCGGTGCCTACCAACACCGGCCCAGTGGCACCGAGACTCGAGGCGAACGCGAACCCGGCGATCCAGGAGCCGACCGCCGTGCCCAGATTGAACGACGAGGTGCTGAGAGCAGAAGCCATCGTCGGCGCCTGATCGGCATAACGCACAGCCATCCCGATCAGGATGGGATTGGTCGACATGCCGAACAGTCCCAGCATGACTACGAGAATCACCGTCACGATCACGTTGTGCGAGAAGAGGCAGAGCGCCCCGAGTACGAGAAACGTCATCGCTGCCGAGACGAACAAGACCCCGTACTGATGCTTCGCACCGAGTCGACCGCCGAGATTGGAGCCGACGAACGCACCGAGTCCGTAGCCGACAAGCACTAGCGGCACTGCCGACGCAGCAAGTCCCGTGTTCTCGGTCAACAGCGGAGAGATGAAGCTGTACGCCGCCAGCGACGACCCGCACACGACGGCGCAACCGGACAGAACGAGCCAGATGCGTCCGTCCCGTAGACTCGCGATCTCCGCTCGCCAGGACGGCACCGCACCGGAGTCGGTGTCGGCGGGTACCAATCGGTGGACGACGGCCGCGGCAACGAGTGCGAGGGCGGCGAGGGCCCAGAAAGGACCACGCCACCCGATGGTCTGACCGGCCAGAGCGCCGAGCGGAACACCGATGACGTTCGCGAGCATGCCTCCGCCCAAGACGATGCCGAGCGCGCGCGAGGAAGACGCCGGGCCGGCCGCTTTTGCTCCGACCACTGCGGCGACTGCCCAGAATGCGCCCGTCGCCACGGCTGTGAGGAAGCGGGCGCCGAGAATGAGTCCGAAGTTGGACGAGAGCGCGACGATGACGTGTCCGATCGCGAAAACAACCAGCGCCGAGCTCAAGGTCACGCGTCGAGGAACCCTGAGTGTCAAGATCGCCATCGCCGGCGTGCCGACGATCATTCCGATCGCGAAGACGGTGATCATCAGGCCGACGTTCGCTATCGACGTACCGAGGTCACCCGCGATCTCGGGAAGAATGCCGGCGACGACGAATTCGGTTGTACCCATCAAGAAAACTCCGACGGCCAGCACGTAGATCACGAGCGGCAGGCGGCCGGTTTCTTCGACGGTCGGGGCGGAAATCATGAGGTGGTCAGTTCTCTTTCTGTTGACGACGCGCATGTCGTGGCGCACCCGTCCAGGGCATCACGCCCGTCGCCTGCGAGGGAGTCCCGGTCGTTGGGGGTACTCGAAGGGACTCCCGGTGTGACCGATTGCGCGCTACCGTCGGCGCAAAGACTGCCTGAACCCGGGAGGCGCGCCCATGACACGACGACAGATCCGAGGGCTTGGCGCCGCAGTGCTCCTTTCGGCCTTCCTGACTGCCTGCGGTAGCGAGGATCCTGAAGGGCCCGGTCCGCAGGCAAGCACGACAACACGATCGGCGCCCGCCGCGGCCTTCGGTGAACCCGAGACCGTCGCCGACGGCTTGGACGCGCCCTGGTCGATGGCATTCCACGGCGATACACCACTTGTCAGTGAGCGCGACAGCGCGCGAATCCTCGAACTCGACGCCGGCGGAAACAGCCGCGAGGTGGGAGTCGTCGACGGCGTCAGCCCCAGAGGTGAGGGTGGTTTACTAGGGATCGCAGCACGTGAAAACCGCCTGTACGCGTACTTCACCGCGAACGGGGAGAACAGGATCGAACGCTTCGACATCATCGGTGCTCCGGGGGAATTCGCGCTCGGGCCGGCCGAGACGATTCTCGACGGGCTCGCTTCGGCCAACTACCACAACGGTGGTCGCATCGCGTTCGGCCCGGACGGGATGCTGTACATGACCGTCGGTGATGCCGGTAGTCGAGACAGAGCTCAGGACCTCGACTCGATGTCCGGGAAAATCCTTCGAATGACTCCGGATGGCGATGTGCCGCTAGATAATCCATTTCCGAACTCGTTTGTCTACAGCTACGGCCACCGCAACTCCCAGGGCATTGCCTGGACCGAGGACGGCACGATGTACGCCAGCGAGTTCGGGCAGGACACCTGGGACGAACTCAACCGGATCGAAGCAGGCGGAAACTACGGGTGGCCCGAGGTCGAAGGGATTGTGGGTGAAGACGGATTCATCGACCCGCTCCAACAATGGTCACCTGACGACGCCAGCCCCAGCGGAATCGCCATCCACGACGGCACGATCTACATCGCCAATCTTCGTGGTGAGCGACTCCGCACGGTGCCGTTGGCTGACCCCGCGACCGCCGACGAGCAGTTCGTCGACGAATACGGGCGCCTCCGTGACGTTGTAGTCGCACCGGACGGGTCGCTGTGGATACTGACGAACAACACCGACGGACGCGGCGACCCCAACCGCGGTGATGACCGCATCCTTCGCGTGCCGTTGCGCTGATGTCGATTTCCGGCGAACGCAGTACTTCCAGCCCGAGGGTCCTGGCCGAAGCCTGTGATTCACTAATATCTTTACGACAGGTGCGCCGGGTACGGATCGGAGAGACAGCATGGGGACTTGGGGTTCAGGACCTTTCGACAACGACGTAGCGGGCGACCTGCTCAGCGCAGTACAGGCGGGTGACTACGACATCGACGATTACGCTAGCCACCCCGATGGCGGTTATCTCGATGCCGATGATGCTCAAACAGCAATCGCCGTCGCCGAGATTCTTGCGGTTGCGCACGGCGTTGCGCCGAAGCCTGTGCAGCTGGATGGAATTGACGCCGCCGGGTACGTCAGCACCTTGAGCCCGGAGCAGAAGAGTTGGGTCCTCGCCGCACTCGAGCGTGCCGTTTCCGACAGTGACACTTCGGAGTTGTACGAGTTGTGGGAAGAGAACGGTCCGGAAGACCTCGCAGCTTGGCGGGCGCCGATCCTGAGCAGATTGGCCAGCCTCAAAACGGTGGGGTAAGCGTCACTCGTCTGCAGTCCCTTGCTTACTCGGAGTTCGACGAGGACAGATTCCCCTTGACGTACCGGGTGGTGTCGTCAGCGAGGATCTCGGCGAGCCCGCTTTCGATACCGTCCAGTGCTTGCGCGGCGACGTCGGCAGGATCGATCTTCTGTTCGGCGGGTACGCCAGCGGCCATGTCGGTATCCATGTATGCGACATGCAGTGCCGATACGGAGATTTTGCGCGGCGCAAGTTCTTCTCGAACGGCGTCGGTCATCGCCCAGGCCGCTGCTTTCGACGACGCGTAAGACCCGAGCGCGGCTGGATGGAACCAGGACAGCACCGACAGAACGTTGAGTATTGTTCCGCCGTCGTTGTTTTCGATGACGGGAGCAAACGCCCGGGTCACGGCGAGCGGGCCGTAGAAGTTGACGTCCATCTCTCGTCGAATGTCATCGATGTCGCCCCCGATCAAGGGCGCCGAGGTAGAGATACCTGCGTTGTTGACCAGCAAGGTCACATCCGATGCGATTTGCGCGGCGGCGGTTATCGATTCGGCGTCCGTCACGTCCAACCTCAGGGGGATGACGCCGGGTAGATCGACAGTTTCCGGATTGCGCGCAGCCGCGTACACCTTTGCGCCGCGCTCGACGAGTCCCGCAGCCAGATGGCGTCCGAGCCCGCGATTGGCTCCTGTGACGACCGCAACCGTCTTGTTCAGGTCCATGATTCTCCCAGTGTTGTGATTGCTCGTGACATTTAGATTATGAATCAAATCTAAGTGTCGGCTAGGATAGATGTCAAGTGAAATCCAAACTGGAAGGCGTTGTGATGGGCCGCGTATCGCAGCAACAAGCGGAAGAGAACCGTCGGCGCGTCGTGGAAACCGCAGCCCGACTGTTCCGAGAGAAGGGCACTCACCTCAGCGTCGCCGACCTGATGAAGGCGTCGGGGCTGACCCACGGTGGCTTCTACAAGCAGTTCGCGTCCAAGGACGCTCTCATCGACGAAGCGACCACCCACGCCTTCAAGGAACTGGCTCAGCTGCACTCTGCGGGACTCGAAGAGCATGCAGGGCAACGTGACTCCGCCCGAAAAGCTTTGATCGATACCTATCTCTCGGTGGCGCATCGCGACAACCCGGCAGACGGATGCCCCGCTGCTGCGCTCGCCGCCGACATGGCGCGCGAGCCTGCAGACAGCGAGGCCCGTCGGGTTTACACGGAGGGAGTGGGGGATTTTGCCGCAGCTCTTGCCGACGACGAAGCTGTCGGTCTCCTCCGGCTCTCCACCATGCTCGGTGCACTGGTTCTTTCGCGAGCTACCAAGGGTTCCCCGCTCTCCGAGGAAATTCTCGATTCCGCGCGCGTCGAACTGATCAGAGGGCTTCGAGAGCCGCTGTCATCTTCTTGACGGTCTCGGGTGCCCCTGGCCGCGAATCCCGTTTTCACGAGGTCCAGTGCTCGCGGTTCCGAGAGTCGGACTCTCGATATGTCGATTGAACGCTCTAGTTGATTCCGACGACTTCCTGGGCGATCGCTGCGAGTCTTGCCTGGGCAGCGGATACGACGCCGTGTCGGTTCTTGTGCGCTTCCTCGTACGCAACGATGTCCCGCACCTGTGCGGCGTCGGTCAGTTCCTTCACGGCGGAGACGGCTTGGGTGACGTTGAGTTCGTCGAAGTCTTCGATGGGAAGTTCAGTGGGGTCGAGTAGCCCACTCGACTTCCGTACCGAACGGAAGACGTCGGCGGCACCGTCAGCACCTTCTCGGCGAGTGACCTTCTCAGCCGTGGCGATGGCCGCATCCCTACTGGCCGAGAGTGTTTTCACAGTCACGTCACCGGCATATGCGCCCCAGCTGATCAGCTCACCCAGTACCGGCGGTGAGGTGCGAACAGCGTCGATGGCACGGTCGAGACTGCGGGTCGACCAGGAGACCGGAACGTTGACCAGCCGTATCGCCGCGCCGGTGGCAGCTTGCATCGGTGTGCGGCGCAAAGCTGCCGGTCCACCGAGTGCCTCTTCGGCCAAGACAGTCGTGAGCCAGTCCACGGTCGCGGAGTGTGCAGTGATGAGGCGGTCGGCCAACGCCGCGACGGTCTGATCGCCGCCGGCAGTGGCCAGGGCCTTGAGGTAGCGGGAGCGGTCGAGGAGTTGATGTTCGAGCGCAAGGTCTCCCAATACCGCTTCGTCGAAGGGCTGAGCCTGTTCGACCATCGCTTTCACTCCGGCTGTCGCGCGTCCGAGGAACGGACCGACCAATTCCGGCACGCCCCCCAGATCGCGAACAGTGGACTCTATGGAACTCGCCCTTTCACGGCCGTTCTCTGCGTTTTCCGTCAATTCGCGTCGAACAGCCTCGGTTCTGGCCTGTGCGACGCGCGTTTCGGCGACCTGGATCTCGGTGTGCGTCAGACCGAGGAGGATGCGTAACTGGGTGATCAAGGCGGACGTGGTTTCGGAGTTGCTCATATCGGGGTCGTCCCTTCGTCGGTGCGTGCTTTACGTGATGTTCAGCTTCTGCTCGACGAGTGCTCCGCGGGTCGCGGAGCCACCGCCGCTACGCGGGCTACCCCGACCTACCGCGTAGTAACCACAACGAACAAGTGGGGTCGACGCACCGAGATCGTCGGCGCCAGGACGAGTGAGATCCCGGCCACCCCGAGGTTTCGATTTCTATTCGGTGGGAAGGAGGCATGTGCAGTGCATCCATCCAGAAGCCCACGAGAAACTGCGTCACCTGAGGAGTATCGATATGCCGGACCAGTACGCAATGCAGGACCCGACCACGCGGTTCCCCGCTCCGGTGCGTGAGCGGCAGGCGGAGATCGCACACCCCGGTCTCACCGCAGACATGATTTCTCCTCCCGACCACGGTGAAAACACCTATCGAGGAAGCGGTCGACTCGAAGGAAGGCGTGCGATTGTCACCGGAGCAGATTCGGGCATCGGACGTGCGGTCGCGATTGCATTTGCCAGAGAAGGCGCGGACGTTGTCCTGAGTTATCTCGACGAGGAAGAACAGGACGCTCGGGAAACCGCTCGCTGGGTCGAGGAGGCAGGTCGCAAAGCCGTCTCGGTGCCGGGAGATCTCCGAAGCGAGGAACACTGTTCTGCTTTGGTCGAAACCGCGGTGCGTGAACTCGGCGGACTGGACATCTTGGTGAACAACGCCGCGTTTCAGATGGTGCAGATGGGCGGCATCGCCGATATCACCACCGAACAATTCGACCGTGTGATGAAAACCAACCTCTACGCACTATTCTGGCTCTCCAAAGCAGCGATCGCGCAGATGGAGCCCGGATCGACGATCGTGAATACCTCGTCCATCCAAGGTGCGTCCCCGTCGCCCGAGCTGCTCGATTACGCCACGACAAAGGCGGGCATCATCGACTTCACCAAGGGGCTGGCCGCCGATGTCGCACGGAAGGGAATCAGGGTCAATGCCGTTGCACCTGGACCGATTTGGACGCCACTGATTCCGGCGACGATGCCCAAGGAGAAGTTCGAGACGTTCGGGGACGACGTTCCGCTCGGGCGGGCAGGTCAGCCGGCCGAGCTTGCTCCCGCCTATGTATTTCTCGCCTCTGGCGAATCCAGTTACACCACTGGGGAAGTCATCGGCGTGACGGGTGGAAAACCGCTCACCTGAATGTGCGACTAGACAAGGCGTACGACGACGGCGTAACGGTCAACCGTTGTCGAGGCCGGCGGCGACCATCGCTGCGGCGGTCTCTCGTTCGGAGAATGAGCCCTTCTCCAGACCCCGGATGACGCCGGAGCGATCAGCGGGGGAACGGTTTTGGTTCAACTTCGCTTTTCCGTAGACACGGGCCACGTGCAGTTCGATCCCCACAATCCCTCGCAGCTGCGCATCGACGAACTGCGGCGGCGCGTCGGTGACCTTCCATTCGTTCTCACGGCCGGATTCATGTCGAGCTGTCAGTGCGGTGACATGAGCACGCAGCCACTGCTCGTCGTCGTGCGCAACCAGTTGGCCGTAGACGTAGAGAACTTCGTAGTTCCACGTCGGGACAACCTTCCCGTGGACGCTCTTGCTCGGGTAGAACTCGGGGCTCACGTAGGCGTCGGCGCCGGGGAGGATCACCAGAGACTCCGATGTCCCGGTGTATCGCCAATGCGGATTCGTCCGGGCGAGATGCCCCTCCAACACGTTTCCTTCGGCGTTGTACAGCAGTGGCATCGACGTGACTTCGAGGGTCTCAGGGCCCGGTGTGACCAGGTGTCCGAATCCACCGGCGCGGAGAGAGTCGGCGACCGCGTCGTCCGAGAGGCGGAATTGTCCGGGCAGTATCATGTGTCTCCTCGCAGATTTTTTGTCATGTGACAATGTGTCACAGCGTGGAGGTTTTGTCATGTGCTAATAGAGTGAGCCTGTGACCAGCACTGTGGCGGACCAGGTGAGGCTCTATGTCGTCCGCGGGACAGCGGGCGAGATTTCCGAGGGCATCCGCAATCTCATCAGTGCTGGGGTACTGGCTCCAGGGGATGCGTTGCCGCCCATACGGGCCTTGGCCGACGATCTCGAGGTTCACCGGAACACAGTTGCCGGAGCCTATCGCTTGCTCGTGGCGGCGGGAGTTGTGGAGACACAGGGCCGGCGCGGCAGCTTCGTGCGAGCCATACCGTCCCTGGAAGGAGAAGGCGGTATCGCTCTTCCTGGCAGCGTGGATCTCGCCAGCGGAAATCCTGATCCGGCATTGCTGCCTGATCTCAGAGCCTCGTTGGACCGGACCACTTACACGCCCCGGTTGTACGGCGCCGCAGCCACCGAGCCTCTACTCGATTCCTGGGCACGTTCCTCGATCGAGGACGAGGTTCCAAGGCCGTGTTCGATCACCATCACCAACGGTGCCGTTGACGCGGTCGAGCGACTGTTGACCGCTCATTTGACCCGAGGTGACGCCGTCGCGATCGAGGATCCGTGCTTCCTGGCGAGCATCGGAACGCTCAAAGCCAACAGCTTCCGAGCGGTACCGATGGACATCGACACTTCGGGTATTACCCCGCAAGGGCTGCTGCGTGCTCTCGAAAGTGGTGTGCGCGCGATTATTTGCACCCCTCGTGCGCACAACCCCACCGGGGTCAGCATGAGCGCCGACCGAGCGGCGATTCTCGGAAGCATCCTGGCCGAGTTCCCTCACGTTCTGGTAATCGAGGACGATCACTTCTCTGCCGTGTCCAGCAATCGGTACTGTCGGCTCGCTCCGATGAGCACGACGCGGTGGGCGCTTGTTCGTTCCGTGTCGAAATTTCTCGGGCCCGACCTGCGCGTGGCAGTGGTCGCCTCGGACCTCGACACCGGCATTCGGCTGAGCACTCATCTCCGGTCGGGCGCCAACTGGGTCAGTCACCTGCAGCAGCGCTTGAGTGCTGAACTGCTGAGTGATCCGACGGTGATCGACGGCCTCGCCAATGCTCGCGCTGTCTACGAGCGCCGCCGAACCCTTCTGAAATCTGCACTGTCAGAACATGATATCGAGGTTCCTGACACTTTCGACGGACTCAATGTCTGGGTTCCGCTGGATCGGGATTCCGAACCGATTGTCGAGCGACTCGCCGAGTCTGGCTGGCTCGTGCGGGACGGAAGTCAGTTCTCGGCGACGCCGGGTCAGTGCCACCGGGCACTTCGTGTGACCGCCTCCACCATCACCTCTGACCAAGCACGCGAGTTCGCCAGTGCCCTGGCTGAAATATTGGCGAGCCCGTAGTTGTCCAGCTGCACTACGGTGCGAATCTGAGTCTCTCGCTTCTCGACGAAACTACCGGCGACGGCTGGATCGATAGGATCGGTTCGAGCGACGACGAAGGGTGTAATTGTGGCGAGGGCGGTTGTTGTCGGTGCGAGCCGAGGTCTCGGTCGTGCGTTGATCGAGGGTCTGAGGAGCGATGGCGACGAAGTTCTCGGCATATCGCGTCGGCGTCCTGACGGGTTCGACGTCTCCGAGTGGATCGAAGCCGACCTGACCGATCCTGTTACGGCAGCGAATTCGATCGATCAGGAGCTTGTCGGTGGTGTAGATACCCTGATCTGCAACGTCGGAATTTGGGAAGGGGATGCCTTCACTTCCGATTATGCGTTCACAGATCAATCCGATGTCGAAATGCTCGAAATGATCAACGCCAACATCACGGCCACAATTCTCCTGCTCAAGCGCCTGATCCCGAGAATGATCGGCCGTCCTCGACCTCGGATCATCTTGACCGGGTCCACCTCGGGACTCCCGCGAAGCGGTAGGCCGGAGGTTGCGTTCGGTGCATCGAAGTTCGCGATCAACGGCATTGCCGACGCGTTGAGAGAGGGCTATCGGAAGGACAGACTCGCAGTGACTGTCCTTCATCTCGGATATCTCAATACAGAAGACGGACTCGACGTGCCCCGAGACGTCGCTGCCGCCAGGGGAGAGGGATCTCTGGTCCCGGTACATGACGTTGTGGATACGGTGCGCTCGATCTCGAGTTTGTCGTCTTCGACGTCAGTGCGGGAAGTAGTCCTCACTGCGATCGACGATCCGCGATTCTGATTTGCGGCTGTCGACTCAATCTGGTTGCTGAACAGACGTATTCAGAGAATCTAGACCCCGATCAAGAAGTAAGCTCCGGTCAGATACGTCAGGGTGAGGCCCGCCAAGGTCCACGCCATGTACGGCCGGATGTAGAGGCGCCGCAGGCGGTGCAATCGCAGGGAGGCTCGCAAGAACGCGCCCACGGTCCCGAGCAGCAACATCAGGCTCGGGACGAAGACCGCCAGTCGGCGATCCTTCTGTGAGCACAGCAAGGTGTCGGTACCGAAGCATTCGCCCCGCCGGGAGCCCAACCACACGATCGCGATAACCAAAACCGCGGTAGCCAGAACGACTGACACGCCGTACGTCAGGGTTCGCCTGTTGATCTTTCGCTCTCGACGCTGAATTACATCTGACGCGTCAGAACTGTCGGTCATCACACCGGCTCCTGTACATCGCACCTCACTTCGTGGATCGGCGGTGGGAGAGGGCGTACAGCACTACTCCGACGGCCAAGAGTAATGATGCGCGTAACCACGTCGCAGCGCTCTGCTGGGTGAGCAACGCAACGCACGTACCGAGAGCGAGGATCGGGAAGATGATCGGCGTTCGGAAGTGTTTGTGTTGCACTGCGTCACGGCGCAGAACCAGGACGGCGATGTTGGTGCTGATGAATACGAAAAGCAGCAGGAGTACCACCGTCTCCGCCAGGGCTGACAGCGATCCGGTGACGCAGAGAGCCATGGCGACGGCGGTGGTCGCGATAATCGCCACCCAGGGGGTCCGTCGCTGCGGCAGTACCCGAGCGAAGACGCTCGGGAGCAAGCCTTCCGATGCCATCCCGTAGGTCAGCCTGCTCGCCATGATCATTGTCAGCAGTGCGCCGTTGGCGACGGCGACCAACGCGATCAGACTGAACAGGCGAGGCGGAACACCGACATCGGCAGCTGACACAACTTCCAGCAGTGGCCCGGAGGATGCGGCAAGTTCGTCGGCGGGCAGGACCACCGAGACAGCCAGGCCGACAAGGACATAGGCGGCGCCGGCTGTCAGCAATGCTCCGAACAGTGCGCGTGGGTAGACCTTGCTCACGTTCTTCACTTCTTCGGCGACGTTCGCGGACGTTTCGAAGCCGACGAAAGAGTAGTACGCGAGGAGTGCCGCAGCCAGCACCGCGAGTGCAGGCGATCGGCTGTCGTCGAACTCCACGACTCGGCTCAGGGTTCCGTCGCCGCGCCCGAGAACTATGCAAGCGAGGACGACAACGAGGACGAGCCCGGTGACCTCCACGACTGTCATGACGACGTTGGCGCGCATCGACTCCTTGATGCCTCTGGCATTGAGAAGTCCCACCAGGAGCAGGAAGACGAGCGCCGCTGGAACGGTTGGGACGTCGATGAAGGCTTTGAGATAGTCGCCCGAGAATGCGAGGGCGAGTCCCGCCGCACTGGTTACGCCGGCCGCCAGCATCGAGAAGCCGACAAGGAACGAGATCAGTGGTTTCCGATACGCCCGTTGGGCGAAGACGGCTGCGCCGCCCGCTCGCGGATATTTGGTGACCAGTTCGGCATACGACGTTGCTGTCAGCAATGCCATGACGAGCGCTACGAGCAGTGGTACCCAGACGGCTCCACCAACTTCACCGGCGATGACGCCCACCAATGCGTAGATGCCGGCACCCAGAACGTCTCCGAGGATGAACACGAAAAGGAGTGGGCCGGTTATGGCCCGAGTGAGAACGTTCTTACCGCCGCCTTCATCTCCGCGTGCGGTTTCGTCCACGTTCTCAGCACCCGCGGCGCGTCGCATATGCAAGGTTCGTCCTGTCTTCATGGTGACGTGCCGCCACCTCAGGAGCAGACATGTACCCAGTGGTCGAAGTTTCAAACGTGGGTCGCTCGCCTTCTCGTGCTTTGCTTGTAGGTGAATCGCAGAAATAGTGACTGGAGGACGACGTGGCTGAAACGACGGTTGCTGCGGTGATGGACGAGCTGGCTGCGCTCGAGGATCCGAAGGCGCGCGCGGTGAACGAGAAACACGGTGACGATCACGGTGTGAACCTTTCAAAGCTGCGCGCTGTTGCGAAGCGATTGAAGACTCAGCAGGAACTCGCACAACAGCTTTGGGCAACGGGCGACACCGCAGCGAGACTGCTTGCCCTTCTGATCTGCCGCCCGAAGGTGTTCGAGCGTGACCAGTTGGACGTCATGTTGCGTGAGGCCCGTACTCCCAAGGTGCAGGACTGGCTCGTCAACTACGTGGTGAAGAAGAACCCGCACGCGGAGGAATTGCGGGTGGTCTGGACCGCAGACTCCGATCCCGTGGTTGCGAGCGCCGGCTGGGCCCTGACCACCGAACGTGTCGCGAAGAAGCCCGAGGGCCTTGATCTTTCAGGGTTGCTCGACGTCATCGAGGCGGAGATGAAAGATGCTCCTGATCGCCTGCAATGGGCGATGAACCACTGCCTGGCTCAGATCGGGATCGAACATGCCGAGTTTCGGGCCCGCGCAATCGACATCGGTGAGCGTCTGCGAGTGCTCGAGGATTACCCGACTCCGCCGAACTGTACCTCGCCGTTTGCGCCGATCTGGATCTCGGAGATGGTGAGCAGACAGAGTGAGAAGTAGGTCGACTACCGCGACGTTCGAAACTGCGTCCGGTATCGCTGTGGACTGGTGCCGACCAGGTCTCGGAAGCGTTCGCGGAATGTCGTGACGGCATTGAATCCGACTTGTCCCGCAACACGTTCGATCGAGTGGTCGGTAGTCTCGAGCAGAAATTGCGCTTGGCGGAGCCGCGCGTGATGGAGCCACTGCAACGGCGTCGTACCGATTTGTTCCTGGAATCGGCGGTTGAGCGTGCGAGTGCTCATCGTTGCCTTGGCCGCGATTGTCGTGATGTCGAGTTGCTCCCCGAGGTTCTCTTCCATCCAGTTCAGTAGCGGCCTGAGGGTTGTCCCGCTGGGTACGGGAGGCTCGTGAACGATGAATTGTGCTTGCCCTCCGGCACGTTCGAGCGGCATCACACTCAGCCGCGACGTGTCGGCGGCGACCGCGGACCCGTAGTCCTGACGGACCATGTACAGACACAGGTCGAGTGCGGCCGCGGCGCCGGCGGAAGTCAGGACGTGCCCGTTGTCTACGTAGAGAACGGCAGCGTCGACGTCGATAGCCGGGTGCCGGCGGGCCAACTCCGACGCAGCCGCCCAGTGCGTCGTCGCGCGAAGTCCGTCGAGCAGGCCTGTGTCGGCGAGGGTGAATGCGCCGACGCACAGTGAGGCGATGCGCGTGCCGCGATCCGCGGCAGTTCTGAGGGCTTCGATGATCTCGGGGTCGATCGGCACGTCGAGATCGGCGGTGCCCGGGATGATGATCGTGCTTGCCTGGGCGAGGCGTGAGAGTCCGTGCGGTACTCGCATCGTGAACGTTCCGGTCTCCACCTCCTCGGTGAGCGCGCACACGGAGGTCCGGTACGCCGGTGCACCCGAGGGGAGCCTGCATCGTCCGAAGACTTCGAGGGGTGCTGCCAGGTCCATCGGCACCACTCCGGGCAACGCGAGAACTGCAACGTCATGCATGTCTGAAACGTAGCGTATGTGGCGCGAGATTCTGTGATCTCGTGTCGTGAAATATCCTCTCAACTGGTATTTCACAGAATATGTGAGGTTGGCTGAAAGCCGTCGAAGGTTGGCTTTCAGCCGTCGCCGCAGGGGTCAACTTCCTCCAACTGTCGTAGGAACAGCGACGCGCACAGGAGCGCGTCGCACAAAATCGGAGGTTGCAGTGCACGCGCAGATCGTGTTGTTCGACGGATTCGATCCCATGGATGTCGTGGGTCCGTACGAGGTGCTCTACGCCGGGGGTCTCGCCAGCGGTGGGGCGTTGAGTGTCGAACTCGTCAGTGCGGAGGGGCCTCGGACCGTCCTGAGTGGAAGTGGTGAACTCGCTTTGACCGCCACTGCAACCCTCGATGTCGAACACGCGGATCTGATTATCGTTCCCGGAGCATCGGGTCTCTTCGAACCCGATGCGGACCAGCCGGGCACCAGTTTGCCGGAAAGACTCGCGGCCACAACGGAAACCGAACTGCCTGTCATGATGCGGCGTGCACTCGACGATCCTGGTGTTCTTGTTGCGACCGTCTGTGGAGGATCTTTGGCGCTGGCGATGGCGGGGCTTCTCGAAGGGCGCCGCGCCGTGACGCACCATCTTGCCGTGGACGCACTGGCGGCCGGCGGCGTTATTCCGATCCAGGCGCGAATCGTCGACGACGGTGACCTGATCACCGCCGGCGGTGTGACATCCGGTCTCGACCTTGGCCTGTACCTGTTGGAACGATGCCTCGGGCCCCGGATAAGTCTCGAGGTCGAAGCGCTCTTCGACTACGAGCGTCGTGGAACGGTGTGGTCGGCCAAGGGCGCCGAGCCTGTAATCACCTTCGCCCCGGACGCTGCGTGAATACGCTTGTGCGTACCGAAACGCGAGAAATCCCATGACCGGAATCCTGCTGTCCCTCCACGTGATTGCGGCCATTCTTGCCATCGGCCCCGTCGCTGTGGCGGCGAGTATGTTCCCGGTGGGGAGCCGCGCCGCGCTCGCCGATCCGGACAGCGCCAGTGTTGCGACGACGGGCATGCTGCATCGCATCGTTCGGGTGTATGCCACGATCGGCGTTGTCGTTCCGATGCTCGGTGTCGCCACCGCCGTCAATCTCGGAGTGCTCGGTGACCTGTGGATCCTCACCTCGATCGCACTCACCGTCGTTGCCGCCGTGATACTCACCGCGGTCGTGCTTCCCGCCCAACGGCTGACAATGGCGGCGATCGAAGGAACCGGGTCCGTTGTGGATGTCGCAACGCGGCTCACCCGTCGACTGGGCACAGCGACGGGGATCTTCAATCTGCTCTGGGTCGTTGTCGTCGTGCTGATGATCTTTCGGCCAGGATCGACAACCGGCGTGTGATCCGAGGCGATATTTCCCGTGTCGGAGACAGCGACGCTTGACCTTGACACAGTGACAAGGACTCCAATGGTCGACGAAGGAGGTGGTTGTCGTGAACACAACCAACCATGGTGGACAGAATGCTCACCTCGTCGACGCATTGGCCGCGGCTGATCCCTCGGTTCGGCTGCGCGCCGCGCTCGCTGTCGGCACGCGCCCGGACCCTGAGCTGACGGTTGCCCTGGTCGATCGGTGTGCCGTCGAGCCGGATTTCTTCGTCCGCGACATGCTGACCTGGGCGTTGTGCCGCCTGCCGGCCGAAATCACGGTACCGAAGCTGATCCGTGAGCTCGGGTCCGATGGTTCGCAAGCCCGCAGTCAGGCGCTCCACACCTTGTCCAAGATCGGCGATCCGACCGCTTGGCCCGCGGTCTCTGCGCTGGTTCACGACCAGGACGACGAGGTCGTGCGCAGTGCGTGGCGCGCCGCAGTGGCACTCGTGCCGGCAGGAGTCGAGGGTGCACTCGCAGCGGATCTGGCGACCGAACTCGGGCGGGGTGAACTGCAGATGCAGCTCAGTCTCAGTCGAGCTCTGACAGGACTCGGCGAGGCTGTACTCCCGGTGCTCGACGCGGCCGGTATGAGCCCGAATCCGCGTGTCCGGGCGCATGCTGATGCTACAAAGCAACTCTGGCACGACCCCGACGGTGGGTTCGCACTCTCTCACGAGTTGGCGAAGCGCGTCGCGGCAATCGGCCCGGACGCGTAGGAAGGGGAGACGGATGTTGATCGGCGAGGTCTCGCGGCGTTGTGGTGTCAGCACACGGATGCTGCGTCACTACGACACCTTGGGACTGGTGAAGCCGACGGGCCGCACGTCCAGCGGTTACCGGGAGTACTCCGCCGACGACATCCGTCGACTCTTCCACGTCGAGAGCTTGAGGACGTTGGGGCTCTCGTTGAACGAGGCCAAGCGTGCACTGGACGAACCCGACTTCGCGCCGGCCGATTTGGTGGGTGAACTTATGCAACACACTCGGCAACGGATCGCGGCGGAGGAGGAATTGCTGACCAAACTCGAAAGGGTCGATGCCAGCGCCCCTTCGGAGTGGGACGACGTCCTACGCATGGTCTCGCTGTTGCGTGCACTCGAATCCGAGTTCGCTGCCCATCGTCAGCAAGCGATCCTGTCGCAGGAGCTGAATGCGGCGTTGCCCGTCGACGCACTCGTCGAGGCCATCCTGTCGGAGAAGGATGCCAACGTGGCCGGAGCGTTGCAGTGGGCGTTGGCGAGGACCGAAGGTGCGGGCCTTGCAGGTCTCACGAAGGGCCTCGAATCGGAGGACGTCGAGGTTCGACGCCGCGCGACGTCGGCCATCTCCGGGATCCACACCGAGGAAGCAACTCGGGCGCTGAAGCGAGCTCTCGATGATTCGGACGCGATAGTCCGCGCTGATGCCGCTCTCACCCTCGGATCTCGCGGAGAGGCCGTCTCGATGCCCGCTCTTCTCGAGATGGTCGCCGACGGGCGACGCGACGTCGAGGCCGGAGAGGTGCTCGGTCTTCTCGCGGAGCACTCACCGACAAGCGGTGAGGTCGTCGATGCCGTGCAGGCAAGACTCGACGGCACTGACGACGCCCCGACGAGGTTGCGAATCACGCAGGCACTCGCTGAGATTCCCGGCGCGGCGGCCCGGGAAGCGCTCGCCCGGCTGACACGCGACAACGACAAGACGGTCGCGTCCACGGCAGCCGCGATCCTCGAGATGCGGGACCGTGGACCACGCCGGCGCGAACGACCGCGTATCGGGAACTGAAATCGGAGAACTAGGGCACCTCTGACAAATGCGGGCCCGGGTGGTCAGCGCCGCAACGATTTTGCCGCGGCGTTGCCCTTCAACGCTGCACAGAGCAGGACAAGGAGCACCGCTAGAAACACGACTGTTGAGGCGACAGCCGACACCACAGATCCGAAACCTGTCACGACACCGATGGCGACCTGCATGCACAGTCCCACTACGGCTGTCCACACCGTCCGGCGTAGAAGGGGCCACGCAATCCGATGGGCCAATTGCCACGCCTCGGGGCTCGAGATCGTCGCCTTCGTGCGTATGCCGACAACGGGATTCGGTTCATCACCGACGACTCGCGGAAGAATCCCGGCAACGAACGCGAGGACAAGCGTCGACGACGACAGCGAGGCCGTCAGACCCAGTAAGTCAGGCGATCCCACCCGTCCAGCCCCCCTGTCGGCAGATTTGACACAGCGGACATTCCAGTCTGGGTTGCCGCTGGGACACACCCGACCGTATGCGAACGAATGCATGTACGGCTGTGCGGGTGACGCACTTTCAAGCTTTGCCGAATGAGCAGTGGACTCGATCTCGGACTGGTTGTCGGACAGACCCTAATGCGGATCACCCACGCAGAAAAGGTTTCCCGCCGGATCCGCCAACACGTCCCAAATTGATCCGCCCGACTCATGGCGCTCGATGTGGGCTGCTCCTGCCGCGACAAACGTCGCGACGACCTCGTCCCGCGGAGGATCCTGCGGTTCGAGGTCGAAGTCGAGGTGAACCGTATTCCTTTGGCTGCGAGCCTGATCGATCCGTTGGAAACCGAGAGTGAGTGGGAGATCCGGGGCCGTCACCGTCAGGAAATCTTCGTCACCATCGGTACTCGCCTCGCCGAATCGCTCCGACCACCAGGTGGCAAGTGATCGGGCATCCGTTGCATCGAACGTAACCATGGCCAATCGCACCATCACACACCACAACCTCTTTACACGTGACTGCCTTTCGATCGATCTTAGGCAAAGCCCTGCAGCTGCTGCGCACCCGCTGCGGAGTGATCGGCGGATAGGGTTTCTTGCGTGGTAGATCAACGGCGAAAGAGTTTGCGACGCAGGTACCTGAGCCTCGGCCTCGGCGAACTGGCGGCCGCGGCCGTATTTGCCGCTGTGGCTGTCGGCGTCGTGATGCCTCGGCTCGAAGGTCCGAAAGACTCCGCTGCGTTGTGGTCGGCGCTGGCCCCACTGCTTGTGATACTCGTACAAGCAGGTGTCTACTGGCTGCTTGCGCGAGGCTGGGTCGAGCAGGCACCGATGCCGGTCCGCCTCGCAGCGCTCTACCGCGTGTTTCGGGTCCTCGATGTTCTCTTGTTGGCGATAGTTCTTCTCGGCGTTGTCATCTGGCTACCAGATCACTCCGGCGCGGCTGTGGGAGTCGTGGCGGTGTGGGCTTTCGGCGTCGCCGAGTACGCCAATTATTTCGTGGCTCGTCTCGCCTATCCGCTGCGGCGGTGGCCTTTCGAGGTCGGCAAGTTGCGGAGGCCCCAACTTGTGCACGACCTGCATTCGGCGCGGTGATACCGGCGATGAAGCCGGCCCTTGCCGCAACAGCAAAATTTGATGCGGGATCGGAGTGAATTCGGAAGGATCGGTTCTGCCCACCCAGGAATGAAGCCTCTATGTCGTTCTTCACCGAGGAAGGAGAACCACCATGGCAGCGTCGCGTCGCAGCCGCCGTGATGCCCCACCGCCCCGGGCCGGAAACAGCGAGGTCGATACGCCACGCGCGTTTCTCGACTACTTGCGTGATTCGATCGCTGCCAAGGTCGAGGGTGCTCCGGAACCTCAGGTGTGCACCACAATTGTTCCGTCGGGGACAACCTTGCTCGGGCTGGTCAATCACTTGATCTTTGTCGAACGATCGATGTTTCTCGCAGAAAACGTGACGGATTGGAAAGCGACGTTTCAGCCGTCATCGGAAGACAGCGTGGACGGTGTCGTCAGTCGCTATCGCGAGACGGTCGAGCGTGCCAACGCAGTTCTCGACGGATGCACAGATCTTGCCGCGCCCATCCCGCGACCGGGGGCGAAACGACCCGCTCCCAGTGTCCGCTGGGCGCTCGTGCACATGATCGAAGAGACCGGACGCCATGCCGGCCACGCTGACATCCTCCGCGAACTGATCGACGGTTCGACCGGCCGGTGACGCTGTAACAAGGAATAGAGTTCCCGGTGAAGACGATAGGTCTCGCCGAAGTTGAATCTGTCTGAAGCGGAGGGTAATTGGTTTCACATCGAGAGTGACCAGCCTCTCTGGTCGCACGCGTCGACGTTGCCGCTGGGACTCAAGGCTATGGACGCCAATCCTGGAAACGAAGCACCGACCGACTACTCGCCGCAGCGGTAGAGTGTGACGACGACCACGTGGCATTCCTCGGCAGATGGGACGGTTGCTTCGATCAGCGAGGCCGGCTGCGACAGGAACTGGGTGACGACGAGGTAGCCGGGCGCGGCATGGATCTTTACTCCGTCGAACTCGGCGGTTTCGGCCACCGCCGACGCGGTAACGAACCGACCGATGATTTCGAGGATCTCCAGTTCGGTCAGGGCACGGGGCGCGACATTGCCGGAGACCCTCGCCCGCAATCGCTCTGGCCGCGACGGGCTTCGTCCAGCTGAGCCGATGAGATTGCCGAACAGGGTGATTGATCTGCATCCACGGCGCGGTGTCGGCTCAGTGTCATAGCCCGTCGAGGTTCTTGATTCGTCTCAGCAACATCCACGCACTGCGCCTCGAACAGGTGTCGAGTTGCCGTCACCGCCGACGGGTTGAGCGTTTCGGATCAGATCACTATCGACAGTGTGCAGCGCGTCTACAACGTCTCTCAGGACGAGGGTCATTTGCCGAAGTGAGGCCGGAGGGATCCGGTCGATCGTGTCTTCGATCGTGTGATACCGCGAATGCGCTGTCGTTATGTCAAAGCTCGGGACGAAATCGGGGACTCGCGCCAGAGATGACTTGATCGGGAGCGGAATGGGCGGGACGACTCCATTCTGAACGCACTCCTGAAGTACGAGGTTCAGCAACACAGGATTGAAAGAGCCGAGTACGCCCCTGATCTCGTCCAGCCCGGTGGGGATATCGACCGAGGACTGGGTCACACGAATGGTGCCCGCGGCGGCGAGGTGGTCAAGCCATGCGAACGTGATCACGCGCGGCAGCATGTCCTCTAGATGGGTTTGCATAAAGTGCGTGAGGTCGAAGTCCCCGCAGTCGTGACCTCCTGCCGCGAGAAACACCAATGTTCTCGGACGCTCGCTCCTGGCTTTCGCTGCGTAATGACGCATCAGCGCCAACATGCCCGCAACACCGGTGCCGTTATCCATTGCGCCGCCGTAGGTGCTGTCGTAATGCGCGCCAATGAGAACAATTTCGTCACTGACCCCGGGAAGTACACCCACGACGTCTTCCATGACTGCGCGCAGCTCGTGAGTTCCAGGGCCCAACGATCCCCCGGTAACGGAGCGGGTTCCACCGAAGGGGGGATTCTCGGTCCGAATCTCGAGCGACATGGTCACCGGTCCGCCACCGAGAGCGGTGCGGATTGCGTTGAAGTCATCCGATCCCAGGACAAGCCCTGGGATCGACGCTTCCGTTCTCTGTCGAAAGGTGTTCTTGTCGATACCTTTTCCGTGCGTCAGCCGCGTCAGATTGTTCGGAGCATCGGCAGTTCTGATGTAGCCGACGGCGCCGTGGGCGACGGCTGACTCGTATGCATCGAGCATTCCATCGGTGTTCATCACATTGATCAGATATACGGATTCGACCATTGCGATCTTGCCTCTGACGTCGACACGGTCGAAGTCGCGCGCAGTTCCGGCACCGACGTGGACAACCTCGGCCTCGACCTGTCCTGCACTGGTGTACCAGATCGGGTACGAGTTCGTTTCCCACGGCAACGCCGGGGCAGGGGACGCCGCATTGGTTACCTTCGCGTGCCACACGCTCGGGTAGTACACATCGAAATCCCATTCCTCGGTGTGGGTCTGGAGCCCGGATTGCTCGAATGACTCGCGCACCCATCGCGCCGCGTCGCGAACTGCGGGAGATCCCGGACGGCGCCAGCCAAAGGACGTCATCGTCTCTACGTCACTCATCAGGGCGTTCTCAGAGAACACGTCGCCGGGCGAGGTGCCTGGAGTTGATGCTTTGGGAATCAGATCGGCCGCAGCCGAATTATGCGTGGCCAATGGTAGTCCGATACCGGCGGCTGCCGCCCCAGCCATCTGCATCATGCGGCGGCGACTGAGTGCTTTGCTATGTGTTTCGTCGTTCATCTTGGGGTCCTTACTATCTCGGGTTGACGATCGCTACTGAGTCCGCGTGACGGTCAAGGCTGGTCCCCTGCATCTCCAGCGCTGGGAGTCCTGCGAGCTCGAGCTGTCACGATGACCCCGTGTCCTGTACGTAGACGCGGACTCGGGGTAGGCCACGACACGGGCGAACGAACCCGACGAACTGGACGACAGCACTGCGCCTGACGTGGCGGGGCACGTGTCGGCGAGTGTGGCGGCGGTCGCGAGAGTCGGTATCGCACGGTCAAGGATCATGGGGTCTCCGGCTTTCGAGCTATAAAAGTTACGTGCGATTCTTTTATACAGTGTCGGGGTGGCCTGTGTCACTATCGGATGGCAGTGGAGTCGACGCCGAACAGGCGGCGAGGTGGAAATCCGATATCAAAGTTCGTTCGACTTCACGAGGAGTAAACCTCGATCAAGGGTGCTGCATCGGACCCAACGCAGAATGCCCCCTTCGGGATCGTCGAGAATATCCGAGGCCACCAGCTAATGGCGCATACGTCACGCACGTGGCGGTGCAACACAAACGTAGGCAGCACTCAGGATGCGTCAATTCTATCCTGAATTTGTTGCGCCATAATGTGTTCCGAACTCCTGGCGGCTAGGTAACCCAGCGTGATCGACGTAACTGTGTGGCCGGACTCCATCGCCACACTCAGCATGAGTTCACAGATGCGCGTGACAAAATTCCGGCACTAAGCCTGACATCATCAACTCGATCAGGGTGATGTCGTCAACCTAGGAACCTTCCCCTCAAAGATCTGAACTGGCTGTTTCACCAATCGTTGCGCTGACGTGAACGAGCACGTCAGTACGCACGGTGTGCCTGGCATCCGGTCATCCCTCATCGTTTTCCCTCATCCTTCATTGGCTACTCTCACTGGATCGGTTCGTGTCTGCGGCAGGGGAAGGTGTGGTCTTGACTTCGAGAATCACGGAGGGTGTCTTCTTCAGTGCTCCGGCGGACCTGCCTCGAGGCAGGCACGAGTTGAGTAGGGACAAGGTCCTTTCCGCTCAGCGTGAGCGGCTCATGATCGCGACAACTGAGTTGATGGCGGAGTCCGGATATCAGGGCGTGGCAGTCCGTCGGATAGCCAAGCGCGCGAAGGTCTCACCCGCGGCCTTCTACGAATGTTTCCCCGACAAAGATGCGTGCGTGTTCGCTGCCTACGGTCGGTTCATCGAAGTATTGCTCAACCGCATTCGTGATGTCCTGCCGACCGCATCCTTCGCCTGGGATCATCGAACCATCGCAGTGGTGGTCGACGGTTACTTGAGTGCTTTGAATGCAGATCCTGTGGTGGCGAGGGCATTCCAGGTGGAGATGGACACTGTTGGGCGACGCGCACGTGTACAACGCCGAGCGGCGCTGGTGGGCATGGCGCAGGCATTGAAGTCAGAGCGCGAGCGCTCTCCCGGTAACCCGCGCGCACCCCTCAGTGCATATGTGGGCGCGGTATACGCAATCCGACAGCTCGCGTCCGATGCACTGGACGAACCTGAAGAAGGATCGGTTACCGATCTGTCAGCGGAGGCCGGCGTGTGGATCGCTGCAATGCTCTCCTCTGCGCAGGATGGAACGTGACCTGGGCGTTGGGCGCGGAGTAATCGATTAGGCGGTTGATCGCCTGAGCAAGCTCTGTCTGGTCGACAGATTGCGGCAGCTGCAAGTCGAGTGCCGCAATCGGGCGTCGTATCTGGTGACATAACGGCCCACTGCGAGCCGCGCCGCATTCACCGCATGTACCCAACGTCGCTGCATGTTGACCAAATCGGAGGAATTCAAAGCCTTCTGGCCCGGTGGCACGAGAACCGCGACAGTCGACGCGATCATCCGAATCGCCGGGTACGCCCCTGTCTGAACTAACTCACAGAAGGCGGAGCACTTGCCGGTAGCGTCCATCCTCAACCCTGGAAGTACTTGTCCACCACACACCGCGCACTTGGGTATGTGGACCGGAATGCCGACGAAGCCTACCGTCCGCGTCCCAACGAGCAGTGGGGCGCGATGAACGTTGAGCGGACCTCCCCGTGCTCGGAAACTGAATCCGTACCGAATTCCTCGCGGTAGACGGATCTTACTCGGATGACGAGTCTCTCTGAATTCGACTGCAGCGGAAAAGGTTCAGTTCCAGCAGTCGGAGGCGCGGTGGGAAGGGCCCGATCAACTGTTCGAGTACTCTGCCGGCGGGTTCAGGCTGATCGCGCGTATGACAGCGAGGCGAAATGTTCTCAGCGGAACTGAGAAGTCCCGCCCCCGTCCGGAGACGGGAGCGGGACTCGGGTGTCAGCGAACTCGGCAGCGCGTCAGACTGCTTCCTTTGTCGCCTGCGCTGCGAGGGTGAGCGCGATGTCGACGATCATGTCCTCCTGACCACCCACCAGACGGCGGCGTCCAGCTTCGAGCAGCAGTGTGCGAACGTCGATTCCGTAGCGCTCCGACGCAGCTTCGGCGTGGCGCAGGAAGCTCGAGTACACGCCGGCGTAGCCGAGAGTGAGGGTTTCGCGATCGACGCGGACCGGCCGGTCCTGCAGCGGTCGGACGATGTCGTCGGCGGCATCCTGCAGGGCGAACAGGTCGCAGCCGTGCTCCCACTCTTCGATGTTGGCGACGGCGATGAAGGCCTCGAGGGGGCAGTTGCCGGCACCGGCGCCGTGACCGGCAAGCGAAGCATCGACGCGGGTGACGCCGTTCTGCACTGCGACAACGGAATTGGCAACCGAGAGCGAGAGATTCTCATGGGCGTGGATACCGATTTCGGTGCCCTCGTCGAGGATGTCGCGGTATGCACGAACACGATCCGCGACGTCGTTCATCACCAGACGTCCACCCGAGTCGGTGACGTAGACGCAGTGCGCGCCATACGATTCCATCAACTTGGCCTGCTTCGCCAGTTCTTCGGCCGGCGCCATGTGGCTCATCATCAGGAAGCCCGAGACGTCCATGCCGATCTCGCGGGCGGTTTCAATGTGCTGCGCGGAGACGTCGGCCTCGGTGCAGTGCGTGGCAACGCGAACCGAGCGAACACCGAGGTCGTAGGCATGCTTGAGTTCACTGATCGTGCCGACACCCGGAAGTAGCAGCGTGGTGAGACGAGCGTGCTCGAGTACCTCGGCCGCTGCTTCGATCCATTCCCAGTCGGTGTTCGAGCCGGGGCCGTAGTTGAGCGAGCCGCCGGCGAGGCCGTCACCGTGTGCTACTTCGATCGCGTCGACGCCGGCAGCGTCGAGAGCTGTGACGATCCGCTTGACGTCGGTGGGCGAAATGCGGTGGCGGACAGCGTGCATGCCGTCACGAAGGGTGACGTCCTGGACGAAGATCTTGCGGTTGCTCACTTGGTTGCTTCCTTCTGCTGGGCGATGCGCTCCGCGATCTGCATTCCGGCGGACGTCATGATGTCGAGATTGCCGGCGTACGCAGGCAGGTAGTGTGCCGCGCCCTCGACCTCGAGGAACACCGACACCTGGTGGGTGGGGCGATTGCCGTCGACGAGCAACGTCTCGACGGGCTGGTCGGCCGGGATCTCGGTGATCTGGACTTCCTGCTTGAGCCGGTAGCCGGGGACATACGCGGAGACGTCGCCGACCATCTTCTCGATCGACTGACGGATCTCGTCGTGAACAGCCGGGTCCGGTGCGTCGACGAGGCAGAAGACCGTGTCGCGCATGATGAGCGGCGGCTCAGCGGGGTTGAGGATGATGATGGCCTTGCCGCGACGAGCGCCGCCGACTGCCACGATCGCCTCGGACGTGGTCTCGGTGAACTCGTCGATGTTGGCGCGCGTTCCGGGGCCGGCCGACTTGGAGGCGATGGACGCGACGATCTCCGCATACGCCACCGGGACGACCCGAGAAACAGCGGCAACCATCGGGATGGTGGCCTGGCCGCCACACGTCACCATGTTGACGTTGGGTGCGTCCAAGTGCTCGTCCGCGTTGACAGCCGGTACGACGTACGGTCCGATCGCGGCAGGCGTCAGGTCGATCATGCGCTTGCCGAGGGGAGCCAGCCGCGCGTTGTTGGCCACGTGAGCCTTTGCCGAGGTGGCGTCGAAGACGATCTCGATCTCGTCGAAGTTCGGCAGACCGACAAGGCCTTCGACGCCTTCTGCCGTGATCGGCACGTTCAGACGCGCCGCGCGAGCGAGGCCGTCCGACGCGGGGTCGATACCGACCATCGCGCCCATCTCCAGGTAGTCGGAGTTGCGCAGCACCTTGATCATCAGATCCGTGCCGATGTTGCCCGATCCGATGATCGCGACCTTGACCTTGCTCATGCGTTGTCCTCTTCGCTGGAGAAACTGGTGGTGACGGAACCGAGCCCGGAGACGGTCACGGTGACTACGTTGCCTGCGGTGACCGGTGCCATGGGGCCGAGAGCGCCGGACAGGATCACCTGCCCTGCGGTCAGCGGCTGCCCCAACTCACGTGCAGTGCGGGCGAGCCAGACGACGGCTTCGATCGGATCGCCCAGGCAGGCGGTTCCGACGCCGGTGGACACCTCGGTGCCGTCGACGGACATCGACATGACGACGCCGGCGGGTTCCACCTCGTCGAGGGTGCGTCGTTCGGTTCCCAGGACGTACACGCCCGAGGACGCATTGTCGGCGACGGTGTCACCGAACTTGATGTCCCACGACTCGATGCGGCTGTCGCAGATCTCGATCGCGGCGACGGCGTAGTCGATCGCACCGCGCACCTGCGCACTGTCCAGCGGTCCGTCCACGAGGTCGGCACCGAGCACGAAGGCAACTTCCGCTTCGACCTTGGGCTGGATCAAACGGCTCATGGGGATGGCGCCGCCCGCGGGGAACTCCATGTCGGCGTACAGCACGCCGAGGTCGGGCTGGTCGACACCGAGCTGCTGCTGGACTGCCACCGAGGTCAGGCCGATCTTGCGGCCTACGACCACGGCCCCCGCCTGCCGACGGATTTCGTCGACGCGGCGCTGGACGGCGTAGGCGGCGACGAGGTCGTCGGCGCCGATCAGATCGCGCACGGGCGCGCAGGGAGTGCCGCTCGCGATGGCGGCTGCGAGGCGGTCCGCAGCAGCTGCGATGTCGGTCTCGCTAGCTGTACTGGTATTCGTGGGCTGGCTCATGGCCACTACTTTCGCCGCGGCACCGAGATTGCGCCAGGGAACTGTCTCACTCAGCGATACGCTGGGGAGGTGACTGGCAGCGCAAACCTCGACACCGTGCTCGGCAAGGCGGTGACGATCCTGCGCGCCTTCCGGGCCGACGACCACGTGTTGCCTCTGGCCACCCTGGTCCAGCGGACGGGCCTGCACAAGGCGACGGTGCACCGCCTGGCCAACGAACTGGTCGCGAACCGGCTACTCGACCGTATCGACGGTGGCTACCGGCTCAGCGGCGGCCTCTTCGAACTCGGCATGCTCGCCTCTCTCGAACGTAGCCTCCTGGAGATGGCGATGCCGTTCCTCCAGGACCTGTACGAGCGGACCCACGAGACAGTCCACCTGGGGGTCCGTGACGGCCACGACGTCGTCTACGTCGCGAAGATCGGCGGACACCGGCAAGCCAACTCGCCGTCCCGGACCGGTGGCCGGATACCGCTGTATTGCACCGCAATCGGCAAGGCGCTCCTGGCATTCTCCGACAACGAGTTTCGCCGCGAGGTGCTGTCGGAGCCGATGACGCGCCGAACCCCGCACACAATTGTTGCGCCCGGCATTCTCAACACCCAACTGAACCGAGTGGTCGAGACCGGTATTGCGTTCGAGCGCGAGGAATCAGCGCCGGGTCTCGCGTGCGTTGCGGCGCCGGTATTCGGAACCAATGACAAACCCGTCGCGGCCATCAGTGTCACCGGTCCCACCAGTCGCTTCGTCCCCGAGAGCCAGGTGTCCTACGTGCGCGCTGCTGCCGAAGGCCTACACAGCACGATCGCTCGCCGCGAACGATTGCGGTGATCTGGCCGTCCCGACCCGGACGAGCCCGGTCAATGCGTGCGGCAATGGCCCCTCGTGTAGGACGCCGAGACGTTGGGTTGCGCGGGTGAGGGCGACATAGAGTTCAGACGCACCGCGTGGGCCGTCGGCGATGATTCGCTCCGGTTCCACGACGAGCACGGCATCGAACTCCAGGCCCTTCGTTTCCGAAACCGGCACAGCGCCGGGCACGTCCTCAGGTCCGATGACGACGCTCGTACCCTCGCGTCCGGCCTCGTCCTGATTGAATTCGTCGATGGCGGAGGCTAGTTCGTCGGCGGAGATTCGCTTGGACCACGGTTGGACCCCGCAGGCGCGGACGGACTCGGGTGGCTGGACGTCTGGCGCGAACTCGGCGAGCAAGGCGGCGGCGACGCTCATGATCTCGGCGGGGGTGCGATAGTTCACCGACAGGGATCGGTAGATCCAGCGGCGGGGGACGTACGGCTCCATCATCGTCGCCCACGAGCGAGCACCTGCGGGTGAACGTCGTTGCGCGAGATCACCTACCACCGTGAAAGACCGGTCCGGGCAGCGGCGCATCAGGACTCGCCAGTCCATCTCGGACAGCTCTTGTGCCTCGTCGACCACGATATGCCTGTACGTCCAGTCTCGGTCAGCAGCAGCGCGTTCGGCGAGCTCCCGGGTATCGCGTTCGACGAAACGATCCGCCAGGTCCTCGGCGTACAGCATGTCCTGGGCGAGGAGATGATCCTCGTCGTCCATCAAGTCTTCACGACTGATCATCATGTCCAGCACGCCCGCTGCATACGCAGCCTCGTCGCGGCGTTCACGTTCGGCACTCTGGTCGACGGGCTTGTCCCGGCCGAGCATGTCCACCAATTCGTCGAGAAGCGGAACGTCGGACATCGTCCAGGCATCGCCCTCTCGGCGCAACAGTGTCTCGTCTGCGCCTGCCTTGCGTAGGCGTTCTGGCGAAGTAAACAGCTGTGTCAGTAGCTCTTTCGGTGTCAAGATCGGCCAGAGTGCGTCGAGTGCGGCGGCAAACGCGTCATTCTCCGCCAACTCTGCGGTCAGATCTGCGCGCACTTGTTCCCAGGCTTCACGGTCACTGCGTGTCAACCATCCCTTGCCGATCCGCGCTATCGCCCGCTCGGTCAGTGCCCAGGTGACGATTTCGGTGAACACAGTGCGAGCGTCGTTGTGGGGGAGTCCGCTCGAACGAGCTTCTTCTCGGGCCCACTCCGCTGTTTCGGCGTCGATTCGCACTGTGACGTCCGCCAATTCGATCAACAACGGGTTCTCGGGCAATCGCTGATGATCGGCAATCGCTGCGCCGAGAACGTCCAGGATCTTCAGCGAGCCTTTGAGCCCAGCGGCCTCAGGAGCGTCCTCGGCGGTGACGCGTAAACCCGGAACGAGATCACCGGTGGTCATGAACACCACGTCGGACTCGCCCAGCGAGGGCAGTACGCGGCCGATGTGGTTCAGGAACGCCGGGTTCGGCCCGACCACGAGAACGCCGTGACGTTCCATTCGCTCTCGCTGCGTGTAGAGCAGGTAGGCGACGCGGTGCAAGGCGACGACGGTTTTCCCGGTACCGGGGCCACCTTCGATCACCAGCACCCCGGGGTGTTCGAGTCGGACGATGTCGTCCTGCTCGGCCTGGATCGTGGCCACGATGTCGCGCATGCCCTCACCTCGCGGTGCGTTAACCGCAGCGAGCAAGGCGGAATCGCTGTGGGTGTCGTGTTCTGCGCCGTCAGGGCGCCCGAGTACCTCGTCGGTGAAATCGACCACGTGTCGACTGCGTGTGTGGAACTGACGGCGTCGACGCATGTTCTCCGGGTTGGCAGCGGTGGCAACGTAGAACGGGCGAGATGCCGGCGCCCGCCAATCGAGCAGCACCGGTTCGTAGTCGTTGTCCGCATCGAGAAGGCCGATTCGGCCGATGTACGAAGTCTCACCCGACAGCGAGTCCAACCGGCCGAAGCACAGGCCGTTGTCGGCTACGTCCAGCCTCTTCACCTCTTTGGCGAGCGCGCGCACCTCGGCGTCGCGTTCCATGAGTGCTTCGCCGTTTCCGCGCAGAGCGGTGTTGTACCTGTCCTTGACTCGGGCGCGCTCCGCATCGAGGCGAGCGTAGAGCCCCTCCACATAGTTCCGCTCGGATCGCAGTTCTTCTTCGTATCCCTGGGTTGGCACGTGCCCTCACTTCCGCTGGCTGTTCCGATCCCGTAGTGGGTCGTGCGGGATCGGAAGAGCCATTCTGCGGCACTACCCGGGCCTTGCCGCAAGGCCCCCGGTGCGATATACATTGATAGTGGAAGGGAGTGTCGATCCTCCCCCGGCTTTTTCCCACAGATCCTCTCGCGACCCCCCAGCCTGATGCACGGCTCCCAGCCTGGTCGATGTTTGGACCCCGAGTGTCACGGGTACAAATCCAGTGACCGGTGTTCCAAAAACGGTTCCCCTCATGAACTTACGTGGATCGAGGGATTGTGAAGGCGATACTGGCAACGGCCGCGAGCATCCTTCTGGTGGTTGCCTTGGCCGTCGCCGTCTTGCTTCTCCTTTCCGGATCACCGCGCGAAGGTACTTCGCACGAGCTCGCCGATACGGTTCACACGATCGGTGGGAAGCCGACAACCTGCACCGAGTTGTTCGGTGAAACATGCAGCTTTGCTTTGCAGTCGGACTACAACCAGTGGGGACAAAACCTCGAGGGTTTTGTCAATGCCGGGACCCTCGGACCTTTCGCCCGCAGTATCGGCTTCGTGGCGGAGGCGAAACTGAGCTTGCAGGCATGCGAGGTCAGCGCAACCGCCGGGCGGACGATTCTCGATTTCTACACTCTCGCCGAGATCGACCACCCCACGGCCACCACCACCGACCTCTTCCCCTTCTGGAACGAGTCCCGCCAATTCCTGTGCCCGGTAAACAGTTTCTGAGAATGCTGTTTGCTATTTGAGATGTTCGAGACGCATCGCTCGCTCGGAGCCAGGTCGGGCGCAAGCGCGCGAATCGTGGACAGCGTTCCGCCCACGGGGGGATCGGTCTGTAACTGGCTCATGAGCACTGAATAACACACGAGAGTGAACGGCACTCCCCTCGGTGGCCGCTTCTTGTACGCGTTGCGGCGTGTCGGTGCACGGATGTTTATGCGAATTTCGACGGGGTAGGGCCTTCTGTGTGGGAGTCCTACCTGTGTGGGATCCCCGAGCGAGAATCCGAAACGTATTGGAGGGTCAACGTGCCAGATGACAAGAGCGGTCCCAGCGAGGGAATCAAAGGCGTCGTAGAGGACGTCAAGGGTAAGGCCAAGGAAGCCGTGGGTGCGGTTTCCGGAAACGACAGTTTGACCCGAGAGGGCCGCGCCCAGCAGGACAAGGCCGAAAGCCAGCGAGAAGTCGCGAAGAAAGAGGCAGAAGCCGAGAAGGCTCGCGCAGAAGCGGCCGCGGACGAAGCGCGACAGAAGTCCGAGCAATAGCCCCTGACGCACTCGTCACCCTCGGCCTGGGATTGATCCCAGCCGGGGGTGAGTCGTGGCTCCGCGTTCAGTTTGAAATCTCTACTTACATAAGGCGTAACAAGATTCTTGCGCCCAGCATGACGATCAAGAGGAGCTGTTCGATGCCTTCATCTCAGTCCGTCCCAGGTGCACCGGCCCCGAAAGCGCCGGACCTGAAAGAGCCGGTCAAGCCTCGACAGCCGTTGCCGCCCAAGGATGACCAGCGGCAGCCGGAGGTGCGTACCGTCGCGGGTGCCGAGGAGAAGGTGAAGGGAAACGGTCGCGGCCAGCGGGGGGAGTACCTCACCACCGCAACCGGTACACGTCTCTACGAGACCGACCACTCACTCACTGCCGGCGAGCGCGGCCCGACTCTTCTTCAAGACCACCACCTGCGTGAGAAGATCACACACTTCGATCACGAGCGAATTCCGGAGCGCGTCGTCCACGCCCGCGGGGCGGCCGCACACGGAACGTTCCTGGCGAATGGCGCGGCCGAAAACATCTGTAAAGCATCGGTGTTCGCTTCCGGTGCTCGAACCCCGGTGTTCGTGCGGTTCTCGACGGTGCTGGGTTCACGAGGTTCGGCGGACACCGTACGCGACACACGCGGTTTCGCCACCAAGTTCTACACCGACGAAGGTGTCTTCGACCTGGTGGGCAACAACATCCCGGTGTTCTTCATCCAGGACGGCATCAAATTCCCGGACATCATCCATGCCGCGAAGCCCCACCCGGACCGCGAGATCCCGCAGGCGCAGAGCGCGCACGACACATTCTGGGATTTCGTGTCGCTGCACACCGAGGCCACGGCGCACACATTGTGGAACATGTCCGATCGCGGCATCCCGCGCTCCTATCGCATGATGGAGGGCTTCGGTATTCACACGTTCAGGCTCGTGAATGCCGATGGCGAGACGAATCTGGTGAAATTCCACTGGAAGCCGGCCGCCGGAGTGCATTCACTCGTGTGGGAGGAAGCGCAGATCGCCGGCGGTGTGGATCCGGATTTCCATCGACGCGATCTTGCCGACGCCATCGAGGCGGGCGCATATCCGTCCTGGGATCTGGGCGTGCAGGTGTTCCCTGATACCGAAGACGAAATGTTCGAAGGCATAGATCTATTGGATCCCACCAAGATCGTGCCCGAAGAACTCGCGCCGGTTCAGGTCATCGGAACGATGACACTCGACGCCAATCCGACGAACTTCTTCGCCGAGACCGAGCAGGTTGCATTCCATCCGGGTCACTTGGTTCCGGGTGTCGACATCACCAACGATCGTCTCCTGCAGGCACGTTTGTTCTCGTACCTCGACACCCAGATCACGCGACTCGGTGGCCCCAATTTCGATCAGATCCCGATCAACCGTCCTCACGCGCCTGTCAACGACATGCTTCGCGACGGCTTTCATCAGGACGGTGTACATACCGGAGTTGCGCCGTACCATCCCAATTCGTTGGACGGTGGGTGCCCGTTCTTGGCCTCGGCGGAGAGCGCGGCCTATATCGAGGTGCCCGAAGAAGTTTCAGGGCGAAAGGTGAGGCAGGCGCCGGCATCGTTCGACGATCACTTCTCGCAAGCTCGACTCTTCTATCGCAGTCTCTCCCCTGTCGAACAGGAGCACGTCGCGCAGGCGTATACCTTCGAATTGGGTAAGTGCTACGAGGAGAACATCAAGACCCGGAATCTGGGCATCTTGGCAAATATCGACGCGGGTCTCGTGTCGATCGTCGCAGGGGGGCTTGGCCTTCCGGTTCCCGAACCGACCGAGCCGTTGAGTGATCCGGAGCTCAGCCCTGCATTGTCCCAGGTTGGTGCGGAATGGCCGGTAGACGGAAGGATCATCGCACTACTGGTCGATGAGAACTCCGATCTCGAAACGGTTGTCGCCGTTCGAGACAAGATCTTCGACGCCGGCATGGTGCCGCTGATCCTCGGCCCGCACGGCGGAACCATCGGGGACGGTGACGACGCGGTGACGGTGCAGCGAACGTACCTCACAGCTCGTTCGATCGAATTCGATGCAATCCTGCTGAGCGGCGACGTTTCTCGAATCGGCGAGGGCAAGTTGGATCCACGGGTGGAGACTCTGCTGAACGAAATGTATCGTCACAGCAAGGCAATTGGTGGTTGGGGAGAGAGCATGAGTGCGCTGGCTGCGGCCGGTATCGACGAGTCTGCATTGGGAGTCGTCGTCGATGCAGACGCGGAAGGAGCACTCGCCTCGCTGGCTCAGCTTCTGAAGACGCACCGCGTGTGGGGGCGTTTCGAGGTGCCGCCTACATCCTGAGTGCCGACGTACGTTCGAACCTGCGGTGTGGCCGAATTGCCAGTTCGGCCACACCGTCGGAGTGAAGACGAGTGAAGGGACGAAACAGTGGCTCGCAAGGACTCACAACCTCAACTCAAGGATCAAGAACTCTACGAAGAGCTACGCGAGAAGGGCGATTCCAAGGAGAAGGCGGCCCGAATCTCCAATGCGGCCGCCAATCGAGGGCGGTCGAATGTCGCCAAGTCCGGCGGACAATCCTCGCCGTACGAGGAGTGGACAGTCGACGAGCTGAAGAAACGTGCCAAGGAACTCGATCTGCACGGCTATTCGAAGCTGAACAAGGGTGAGCTGATCGAGCAACTCCGCACTCACTGAGCTGTGTTCTGCTCGAGTCGTATTCTGCTTGAGCAGAATACGACTCGAGCGGTCGGTTCAGTGCCCTTCTTGATCGAAGAGTTCCTGACCTTCCAGTCGTTTGACCCGTCGGTGTTCCATCAAGATGGCCAGTGTTCCGACGATGAAGGACACCACGCACACGACGCCGGCAATGACTGCCCAACCACGAAATCCGTAACCTGCTGCCACCAAGGTCAATCCGAGTGTTGCCAGGCCCAGTCCGATCAGCAGGTATCCGGGATAGTTGCGACCGTCGCTGATTGCCTCCCCTACGTGCGATCGATTTGTGTGTTCGTCATCTACCGGTGAACTTTCGCTCGCGTTTGTCACGGCACACTCCATCCTGAGCTCATGACGACTTGCGATTCTTCGCTCGTCGTCGGTTCACAGGGCAACTACCCGATCGGTGACTGGATGAAACGGTCGGAGTAGTGCCGAAAGGGGTAGAAGGTCGTACGCTCGAAGAATCGGATGTGGATGAAAACCGGTGCGAGGAAGCCCTATGAACGCGAAGCCGACTCCCGACATATTCTCGGTAGGTACACCGACTCTCGGTGTCGAAGAGGAGTTCTTGCTCTGCGATCCGCAGACTGGACATCCCACTCTGCGCAACTCCGAGGTTGCTGCCGCCGGGCGGGAACTCGGTATCTCGCTGCAACTCGAACTCACGCGCTGTCAGGTGGAGACGTCCACGTCGATCGGAAACCATATTCGTGATCTTCGTGATCAACTCTGTGAGTCGCGTGCCGTCACCGCCGACGCCGCTGCCCGTGTGGGTTGTCAACTCATCGCAGTCGGGACGCCGTTCTACGATCCGCCGGTAGACGAGATCACTCAAACGTCGCGATACCAGCGAATGGCCGGTCAATTCAGAGCGATCACCGAAGGTGTGATGTGTGGTTGCCACATTCATGTCGGTGTGGAAGATCGAGAACGATCGGTCCAAATCATCAACCATCTGCGCCCATGGTTACCGACCTTGTTGGCACTGACGGCGAACTCTCCGATCAGCGCCGGTCGCGATACCGGTTATGCGAGTTGGCGTTACGTTCTGTTCGGCCGATGGCCCAGTTCGGGTCCGCCGCCCTACTTCGAGTCCGTGGCGCACTACGAAGATGCTGTTGCAGCAATGCTGGAGACAGGGGTCATTCTCGATCCACACATGGTCTATTGGGATGTGCGCATGTCGGATCACCTTCCCACCGTGGAGATTCGGATCAGCGACGTGCCCGCCACCGTGGAGGAGACGATGACTCTGGCCACACTGGTGCAGGCACTCGTCGGTACCGCATCCGCCGCGATCACGAAAGGTGAAGCAGCGCCTGCTGTCGATCACGAGCTACTCCGCGCGGCTTGCTGGCGGGCGGCGCGTGACGGACTCGACGGGAGGTCGCTGGACGTGGAATCCGTGCGCTTGCTGACTGCACACCAGGCGGTTCGGCAATTGGTGGATCACGTCGAACCTGCGTTGACTGCATTCGGAGAATTCGAGCAGGTCACGGCCTCCTTGGACAAGGTGTTCAGCAACGGAAACGGGGCGATCGTGCAGCGCCGTCAACTCACGCGTCGGTCACGTGTAGCTGATGTGATCGACGAGTGCGCTCGACGCACTTTCGAAGGGTGCAGTTCGCAAGGGGGCAGTGAGCTGTAAGGCACGGTTGGAATGGGCATTCGAGAACTTTCAATGTCTTGTCGAAGTCACCGATCGGACTGCAGGAGGAGGAACATATGAATGGCGATCCACGACCCGAGCTTCCGTCGGACAAGGATCTCGACGATATGTGCAGGCAATTGGCTGCGGCAGTAGAGGAACACGGTCTGTCGGTGGCGACGGCGGAATCGTTGACTGCCGGGAACATCGCCGCACATCTGGGAAAGGCGCCGGACGCCGGATCGTGGTTTTGTGGTGGGATCGTCGCGTACACCCGCGAGGTGAAACATTCCGTACTTCATGTTCCGGACGGGCCAGTGGTCTGCGAAGAGGCAGCCAGGGTCATGGCGCACAGCACCGCCACACTGATGGGTGCGTCGCTGGCGCTGGCCGTCACCGGTGAAGCCGGTCCTGATACCCAGGAGAACGTTCGACCCGGAACTGTGTGGTTCGGAGTCGTCGACCATGGGACCGCCGAAACGGAGAAGCAGGTTTTCTCGGGCGACCCCGAAGCTGTCCTCGGTGCAACTGTCGAGCACGCGATCCAACTACTTCTGCGTCACGCATCCGGTCGCCACACACCGAGTTCGAGAGTTGTGTACTAGTCGAGTTTTCAACTCTTCGAACGGTTCTTCTTGTGACGACCTGTGTGTTTCGCAGGCGCCTGCGCGGTTGGAACCAGATGACCGTCGGCCGTGTATTTTTCGACTACGAGGTTCTTGCTGACTCCTCGGTTCGCATCCACTGCGCAAGTGATTGCTTCCTTGTCGGAGTTGAAAGGTTCCTCGGTCGAAGAGCCGTCGGGCATCGTGATTTTGTACCGATCCATACATCGACTATTGCGGGTTGATCCGTCTCCGACAACCCGAGCTCACGGAAATATCGGTCTGGAATCAGGCGGATCAGCGGGTCCAATACTCCTCGGGACGTTGACCCGGACGGAATCCGTAGTGCGCGAGCATCGCGGTCGCTTCCGGAAAATTGGCTGCCAGAGCTTCGGGCACATGTGCATCGCTGCCGAATGTCACCGCTTTACCTCCCTCTTCGCTCCACCATTGGGGTATCCAGGGCAACAGCCGACGGGTGTTCATCTCGAGGATCCGGTCGCTGTCGGCGATGGCGCGCATCGCATTTCGGAATCCCTCTTCGAATCGACGGGGATCGAAAGGTCCGGCACTTTCGATCGGCCATGCACTCACCGCGTAGTCGATATGGGTGAACACCTCGAAGGTCCGAGAGCCAGCCACCATACGCGGGATCTCATCGAGGTATGCCCACATGACTTCGTCGGCACTCCACTTTCGAAACAGAGTGTTCGGTTCACTCCGATCGTCGCCGACTTCGAGCGTGTGCAAGGAACCCAACACCCGGTCGATGACACCGAGATCAAGGAGGTGCGACGCCTGCGCTTCGTGCAGGTGCGGTTGTCCGAACTCGACGCCGGTGAGTATCCGCAATTCAGGAAAACGGTGTCGGCATCGTTCGATGCTGTCGAGATAGCCGTCGACGTCGAGGATCGGTGCGCGGACATAGCCGTCGGTGCTCAGCAGGTGATGTTGATGGGGCATCAGATCTGCGGCGGTTGTGCGCCACCGAGCATCGAAGTCGAGATGCTCGGTGAACACCAACGCCGGCAATCCGATTGCTTCGGCACGCGCGCAAGTCTGTTGCATTCGTCCGGATGCGTGCGACAGCGGTCCGCCGGTGTCCCACGACCACTCGCTGTGAACATGACTGTCCGCGGGTAGTTGCATGTTCAGTTCGTACCAGAGCCGGGAGTTTCGAGGGGCGGTTAAAGCTCGGACTGTCGCGCGAATTCGCTCTGTGCAGTGGTTCCCCAGATCTCGGAGGACTGAGTCTCGGGCTCGCTGTCCAGCTTTTGGACGTCGTGAATGAACTCCACACCGTGCAGTTCGTCGGACGGAACCGACAGAAGCTTGCACGTGGTGCTGACGAAGAATCGCTGGACATCTTCCAACTCGAGACGCCCACCGGGCCGGTACCAATGCGCGACCCCGGTACACATCTCGAGTATCGCGAGTCGGCTCAATGCCAGATCTTCGATGTCGAAGGCGCCCACGCGTTGTCCGCGTTCGAGGATCTGTCCGAAAAGTTGCTCGTACTCGTCGCGCAGGGTCTGCAACTCGATGCGGTTGTCTCCGGTCAACCCGCGCATCTCGTACTCGGCGACGCGGGCAGTCAGTTGGTTGACGGCGGTAATGCCGACGTGTGACGACACCAGGCCGGCGAGCTGGACTACGGGATCGGCGCTTCGGCGCATTGCCCGCTCTCCCGACTGCGTCAGCTCGTCGAGGCAGGACCGAATGATCGAGGCCAACAGTGACTCTTTGCTGCCGACGTAGTGGTAGAGCGTTGCCGAGTTGATGCCGGCTTCGGCTCCGAGCTCACGAATGCCGGTGGCGGCGAATCCTTTCGTCGCGAACAGCGTGACTGCCGCCCGTTGAACGCGCCCCAGGTCCATGATCCTCATTTCGGTTGGTTGCCCAATCATGCTAGCATCGCCGCCGAAATCGACCGGCTGTCAATCAGTCGATTGATAGCTGTTTGTGTACTGGCAAATTGCATCTCAACTAATCAATCGATCGATTGAAATACGCTTGACTGTGCCCTGGGTCACTGCATAGTCTCCTTGTCGAGCCTCCCTCTCGGTGCGAGAGCTAACAGGGCACTCCATACAAGGAGCAATGACATGAACGACGCGAATCCCCCATCTCCCGCAACTGTCGACAGGCCTGCCCTGCGGCGTGTGGCCGGATCGGTTCTGGTCGGCACCACGATCGAGTGGTACGACTTTCAGATCTACGGCGCCTCCGCCGCGTTGGTCTTTGCGCCGCTGTTCTTTTCGGGCGCAGACCCCGCGCTGGCGACAATTCTTTCCTTCGCCACCTTCGCTGTCGGCTTCCTGGCGCGGCCACTCGGCGGTGTTGTGATGGGCCACTTCGGCGACCGCATCGGACGCAAGAAGGTCTTGGTGCTCGCACTTCTCTTGATGGGAGCAGCGACGTTCCTGGTCGGCGTCCTTCCGACCTCCGCCCAGATCGGTGTGTGGGCCCCGATTCTTCTCGTATTGCTGAGACTGATTCAGGGCTTCGGCGTCGGGGGTGAGTGGGGCGGTGCAGTTCTGACTGCTGTGGAATACGCACCCAAGAACCGCCGCGGTTTCTACGGCAGTATGCCGCAGGTCGGTGTGCCTGCTGGCCTTCTGCTGGCGACGGCCGTCATGTTCGGCACCAAGGCGCTCACCGGGGACCAATTCCTGGTGTGGGGGTGGAGAATTCCCTTCCTGCTGAGTATCGCGTTGGTCGCCGTCGGGCTTTACATTCGCACCGCGTTGGAAGAGACTCCCGCATTCGCTCGCGTGAAGCAGCAGAACACTGCGGTCAAGATTCCGATGGTCGACGCGTTCAAGAACTACCCTCGTCAAATCATTCTTGCCGCAGGTTCGATGATCAGCACGGGCGCTTACTTCTACATCCTCAACACCTACAGCCTGACCTACGCCGATCAGTTCGATCTGCTGTCCGGAAACCTCATGCTCGGAGCGGTCATGGTGTCCGCGCTCGTTGCAGTCATCTTCATTCCGATCTTCGGTCAACTGTCCGAAAAATTCGGCCGACGCCGGATCCTGATGGTCGGCATCACCGGCATGGGAGTGTGGGTCTTCGTTGCATTCGCCGCGATAGATACCGGCAACTTCTGGATCACCACCGGCGCATTGGCAGTCGGCGCATTCATGCTCAGCATCTCGTACGGGCCGCAGGCGACGTTCATCGCGGAACTGTTCGACGCACGGGTGCGGTACAGCGCAGCGTCCATCGCTTTTCAGATCGGGGTGCTCTTGGGTGGTGCAATCGCGCCGATGGTTGCCGCCATGTTGGTTCGCGCAACCGGCGGATCGTTTGCGGTCGCTGTGTATATCGCTGCACTGTCGGTTATTTCGCTGATCAGCGTCTACTTCGTCCGTGACACCGACCTCGACGAAGGAAGTCGCGACATGTACATCGATGACAACGGGGCGTATCTGCCGCCGGTCGATCAACGCTCCACGGTTGTCAACTAATAGAGGAAACTTCAATGATCACAAAGAGTTTCGAAGAGATCTCTGTCGGAGACATTGCGGTGACGGACCCGCGGGTCGTCACCGAAGACTATGTGCGAAGTTTCGCCGACCTCACCTGGGACCGCCATCCTCTTCACCTCGACCCCGACTACGCGCAGCAGACGCGCTTCGGTCGCCAGATCGCCCACGGTGCTCTCATGTTGTCCACCTTGCTCGGTCTGGTGGAGTTGGACCCCCGTTACCTGCAGTGCTTCTACGGGCTCGATCAGGTCAGATTCCACCGGCCGACTTACCTCGGCGACTCGGTGCATGCGGTGTCGGAAGTGCTGTCGGTGCGCCCTCGCTCGGACGGTGAGACCGCGATCGTGACGTCGAAAGGCTCACTCGTCAACCAAGACGGAGACCTTGTCTTCTCCGGCGAATTCTCATTCCTGGTAGGCGAGACCCATTCCCTCGACCTCGAAGTGGGTGCTCGGTGAGTTCTCGGCGGCATATGTCATGGTGGCAGGACCTCGAAGCAGAACACTTCGAATGGGCTGTGCCCGAGCACTTCAACATTGCGCACGCATGTGTCGATGTACAGAATCCCGATGATCTGGCCCTCGTCGTAGACACCGGTGGGCACTGGGCGCGGTACACATTCGGTGAAGTCGCCACGATGAGCCGAAAGTTCGCGACCGTGCTCGCGGATCTCGGCCTGGTCTCAGGCGATCGCGTCGGTGTGATGGTCCCACAGGGAATCGAGGTTCTGGCGACACATCTGGGCGCCTTCCGATCCGGAATGGTCACCGTTCCACTTTCGGTCAAGTTCGGATCGGATGCGTTAGTACATCGGATGCGTGACTCCGGCGCGAAAGTTCTTGTGGTCGAGAAGGACTGCTATGAAAGAGTTGCCGACGGAATCGGTGAGATACCGGGTCTCGAAGCCGTAATCGTGGTCGGAAGGCTCGATCGGCTCTCCGATTCGACGCCCGTGCAAATCCTCGATTTCCACAGCCTTGTCGACGATGCCGCAGAAAGTAGTGAACTGGTAGCCACGGGCCCCGATTCACATGCCATCATCATCTACACCTCAGGGACGACCGGGAATCCGAAAGGCGCGCTCCACGGGCACCGAATTCTCCTGGCGCACATGCCCGGTATGCGGACGGCGTTCGACAATGCTCCGCAGCTGGGAGACGTCTTCTGGACGCCGGCAGACTGGGCCTGGATCGGTGGTTTGTTCGACGTACTGTTCCCCGCACTTGCGTTGGGGTGCCCCGTAGTTGCGACGCCCGACAAATTCACGCCTTCGCGTGCGGTCGAGATTCTGAGCCGTCACAAGGTGACGGGCGCCTTCATTCCTCCCACTGCCCTCAAGCAGATGCGAAGCATCGGCGTCGACAAGACTGCTGCGCGTGGTATTCAGCTGCGGGCATTGGGAACCGGTGGTGAGGCACTCGGTGACGCGCTGCAAGCCTGGGTTGCGAGCACTCTCGGCGTAGCTGTCAACGAGTTCTACGGGCAGACGGAAATGAATCTGACCATCGGCACGTCGCGGTCGAAGTGGAGTCCCGCCAGCGGTTCGATGGGCCGCGCCTTCCCCGGCTTCGAAGTCACCCTCCTCGATCCACTCGGCGAGCCGGTCGAGATTGGTGAGGTAGGCGAGATCTGTGTGAAGGCAGGCAACCCCGGACAGTTCCTCGGATATTGGAACCAGCCGTCGAAGACCGATGAAAAGGTGTACGACGGTTGGATTCACACCGGTGATCTGGGTCGGACTGATGACGCCGGGAACTTCTGGTACCAGGGACGTGCCGATGACGTCATTTCGTCCGCGGGGTACCGAATCGGCCCCGGAGAGATCGAAGAGTGCCTGCTCTCGCACGACGAGGTAGCCATGGCAGGTGTCATCGGTGTTCCGGATCCGTTGCGCGGCGAAGCGGTTCACGCTTTTGTCGTACTGTCCGAGGGGTCGAACTCCTCGGAGGACCTCCGTCAGGAGTTGCAGACCCACGTGAAAAGTCGCCTTGCTTTCTACCAGTACCCGAGGGAGATCACGTTCATCGACAGCTTGCCGCTCACCACTACCGGCAAGATCCTCCGACGTGAACTCCGAGCGCTGGCCACCTCCGCGAACGGACTCGGCTAGCAGAGGGCTACATGTTGGGTAGGACCACCACGAAGAACCAGCCGCTCAGTGCCAGACCGATGACGCCGGTGCAGAGGCCGACTATTGCATCCCATGGCAGCTGGCGGGCATTCGAGAGTAGATGCCCACCAGACTTCTTCGGGTGACGTCGGAGCGCGAAGATTCCCGTTGTAATCGCGCCGACTCCCAGCAGGATGCCGAAGCCGAAAGCCCAGAACAGGAGTACCGACAGCGCGCCGAGCATCTCCGACCGCTCACTCCAGCGTGCGATGCGCTGTGTTTCGGTGGGCGGAGGCCACTTGTGTGAAGGCGACAGAGCTGCTCCGAAACGACGGGTGTGGTGACGAATTGACTGGTCGCTGAGAAACATTGTCCACCACGCCTGGAGTTGAGTCGATGTGCCGCTGGTATGTACTCGTCTACCCCGTCTTCGTGGATATATGCCGCTGATTTCGAGGCTAGGTGCTTGCCGCTTCTTCCCAGGAGTTTCCGTTCCACACGATGGAGATGGGGTATTCGTTGTTGACCCCGTTTTCCCAGTAGTCGATGACGCCGTGGCGCTCCGATTCGAGTTCGATCCAGCCGATGCTGAATCCCCCTCGAAGTACGCGTTGAGCCCGGCGGTCGATCTTGTCCAGTGAACTGCAGAGTCCTCGCACGCGGGAGTCGATCCAGCCCGCAGAGGCATCAAGAACGGTGATCTCGACGATGCTCGCGTCGCTCAGCGGAATCTCGATGAGAAGCTCGCCGGAATCTCGTACCTCTCGGATCGATCGATTCTCGTAGGCGTGCAACAGCTCTCGCGGTTCGAACAACGAAGAGTCGCCGTCGGACCGTCGAGACCCACCGAAACGCTGCACGGACACATTGTCTCCCACGAATTGCAGGAATGTCATTCGATGTGAATGAGGCCGTCCAGGGCGTCCAGTACCCGGTCCAGCCCGAACTCCCAGGCCGCCTCGGGGCCGTACGGGGAGTTCTTGGCCTCGCCGGCCGCCCCTCCGACTCGCTGCGCCAGCGGGAAGTCGTCGCCGAGATACGCAGCCAGGCGCTGGTTCCAGGACGACCACACCTCGGCCATGTCGGCTGCTCGGGGGTCAGGGCGCCGCGCTTGCGCCGAGGATCGGGCGAAGTCGGCGACAAATGTCAGGGCGGAGTCCCGGTCGATGTCGGTCAGTCCCGTGCCGTCGAAGGCGTGAAGTTCGTGGTCGTACTTCGCGATAGTTCCCGGACCCAACGCGGAGCGCTGATCGGAGATGTTCAGGAGCCACCAATGCTCCGTATAGAGGACAAGTTCTTCCTCGGCGACCCGACGCACACGTTGGCGCCAGGTCATGTTCCCGTACGGCAGGAGTGGGCTGTGTCCGTGTACGGCGTCGACCATGAGCACCAGCAGATCGTCGCGGGATCCGACGTGGGTGTACACCGCCATGCCCGAGATTCCGAGTTCGGCGGCCAATCGGCGGACCGTCACGGCGTCGAGGCCGTCGGTATTCGCGACGGAGATCGCGACGTCGACCGCCTGTGAGGTGGTGACCTTCGCTCGCGGGCCGCGGGTGCCACCCTTCGGTGCGAGGGGGTGATCGCGCCAGAGCAGGTCGATCAGTTCGCGTGCCATCAGTCGTCTCCAGAAATCGGGAATACCTCAACGGTGGTATACCTTATACGGTGCATACTGTATGCACTGCATAAGGTTTATCGATCATGGGAGGCCCACGATGAAAATCACCAGCACTGCTCTGTCCTTGAACGTCGCCGACACCGAGGCATCGGCAGACTTCGCGAAAACCCATTTCGGTTTCACCGAGGCCATGGCCGATGACGGCTTCGTTTCTCTGAATCATCCGGATGCCGGGGTCAACGTGGTCTTCCTGCGCACCGGGCTCGGGACGTTCAAGCCCGACTTCGTCGCAGGTCCGGCTGGTCAAGGCATGCTCATCGCATTCGTGGTCGACGATGTCGACGCCGAGTTCGCCCGCATCGCTGCTGAAGGTGCCTCCGTCGTCACCGAACCGGAGACGGAACCGTGGGGTGAGCGTTACTGCCAGTTCGTCGACCCCAACGGAATCGTGTGGCAACTCGTTCAGTGGGTGTGAAGAACCCGAGCGCTCGGCTCCGCGGCGCGCGGCACAGATCGTAACCAGAGGGCGCGTTCGACGGACTGGGCTTGGAAGCGCTGCGGTGAGATCCCGTGCGCAGTGCGAAACGCTCGGCTGAATGCGGGCAGGTGCGCGTAACCCAGGTTCCTCGACACCGTGCCGGGTGCAACCCCGAGTTGGAGTTGGGTGCGTGCCTGGGTCATCCGTGAAAGCGATCGCCACTGCGGATACGTGGTGCCGGTTTCGATACGGAACTCCCGGCGCAGCCTGGCCGCGTCGGTACCGAACTCTTGCGCCCACTCGTCCAGAGTGCGAGGGTCGGCCGGGCGGGCGGCGATCGTCGCTGCCAGTCGTGTGGCAATCGAATCGGCGGGCGAGGTGTTCGAAACCGGTTGTGCAAGAGGGCCGGTGGCGATGATGTCGAATGCCGTGGCGCTGTCGTGGCCGCGCGGGCGCAAGGGCGTGTATGCGGCGACGAAAGTGTGCAGCAATGCCAACTCGTCAGCGGGGGAGAACTGCACGGTCTCGAGGGCGTCGGCAGATACGGTCGACCCGTTCGAGGAACGGAAGCCGAGCGGCAGAAGCAGTGAACCAGTCGGAACCGTGACGGTATTGAGGACGCCTGCAGGAAGAATCATGGCCTCTCCGGTGCGCAGTTCCCAGCTGCGGTCCGCGACGTCCACCCGGGCTTGGCCTCGGTAGACCCACACGGCGACGTGGGCGCCGTTGACGCGCGGCCACGTCGCATTGGCCGGTATCGGCGGCGCTGTTTCCCCGGGCTGCCTGGGCTCTGCGAGCATGCGGACCAATGCTTGATCGTTGTCGGTGTCCACGCTGCGATCGGTTGGACCGGAGAGGGCCCGGCGGCGATAGTCACTCGGGCTCTCTCCCATCTGGGCCCGGAACGCACGCGTGAATCCGCTGCCCGTTTCGAAGCCGACTTCGTTTGCAATCCAACCGATCTCGCGGTCCTGCTTCAGGTACTCCAATGACGCGGCGATCCGAGCTCGTAGCCGCCAGCGCGTGAAGGTGAGGCCGGTTTCTTCCACGAAGTACCGCTGGAGCGTTCGAATGCTGATCCCGGCACGCTTCGCGAATTGTGCCTCGGTGTCGTCGGTGCCAGGTGTTCGCAACAGGGCGTGCGCGATCTCGAACGCTTCCCGTGATTGCGGCAATTGCGGCAGCGAGGTGGCCCCGTCGTCGGCCCGGGTAATCATTTCGAACAAGGACGACGGGTGTGCAGCGTCGCCGCGCAGATAGCCCAGGTTGTGAACGAACTCGTGGATCAGTCTGTCTTCCCATCCGGGCGGAACGCGCAGACGCGTCACGGTAACCGGCCCGGCGCTGACGCCGTCCGAGGGCGGAAGCAGGATGGGAAACGCGACGGAATCCGAGTCCGTCTCCATCGAATATCGCACGCCCGCCGGGATCCACAACAACTCGCCCGCCGGCACCTCGTAGACGGTCGATCCGGTCCTGACGCGTCCACTACCTGCGAGAACCCAGAACAACAGGGGTGAGCGGCCGATGCTTGGCTCGGTGCGGCAGGCGCGGATCGGCCCCAAGTCGATTGCGTCCGACCTTCCCGATAGTGGTAACACGTTGGCGCTCCTGGACAACCCTTGCGACTTAAGTATGGCTAACTTTACCTCTGCCGACTGCGTTCGCAGCGGCGCACTCTCGTATCTTCAGAAAGCCACATACTCATGCGCAGATCTCTACGCCCGACGGCGGCAGTACTCGCCGCGGTCGTCGCCCTCGCTCTTGCCGGCTGCTCGAATTCGTCAGGTAGTGACACCGGAACCGAGGGCACCCAGGAAACCTCCGGTGCCACCGAGGGCTGGCCGCGCACCGTCGATCACGGCGGCCGTAGTACCGAGATCACTGCAAAGCCGACTCGGATCGTGTCCACCTCGCCGTCGTTGACCGGCACGCTGCTTGCGATCGGAGCGCCGGTGGTCGCGAGTGCGGCGACAACGCCGTCGGGAATGACCGATGACCACGGGTTTTTCTCCCAGTGGTCGGGCGTGGCGGCTGATCGTGGCGTCGCGGTGCTCTACCGAAATCTCGAGCTGGACCTCGACGCGATCGAGACCTTCGAGCCCGATCTGATCATCGGCTCCGCTAACGGCGGCGACTCGACACTCGATGCCTACTCACAGCTGAGCGACATCGCACCCACTGTTCTTCTCGACTACGGCGCCAGCTCCTGGGAGGAGCTCGCTGATCAGCTCGGGACTGTCACCGGACTCGAGAGCGAGGCCGCCAAAACCGTCGACGAATACGACAGCTGGGTCACCACCCAAGCCGCGAAGATCAAACTTCCCGAGCAGCCGGTGACGGCACTGGTCTACATGGGTGCCGACGGTGTCTGGACGTTTCGAGCCGACAGCCCGCAGGGCAATCTGCTGGCCTCGCTCGGCTTCACCTATGCCGAGCCCGCCGAGCAGTTTGTCGCTCCGGACAAGCGGGGTGCCTCCGGCGTCGCGATCGTCAGCTCCGAAAACATGTCTGCCGCACTAGACGGGGCGCAGACGCTGTTTGCCGTCTCGATGGGGCCCAAGGACGTGGAGAAGCAACTCGCGGCCGACCCGCTCCTTGCGAATCAACCTGCGGTCAAGGGTGATCGGGTATACGCGATGGGAACGGCAGCCTTCCGTCTCGACTACTTCAGTGCAAAGCAGACGGTCGAGTCGCTGGTGTCCACGTTCGGTGGATGACCGCGTGGGTGTTTCTGTGCAGTCCCGGACCGAAGCGCCACTGCGGTCCGGGACGGCAGCGCGTGCGGGGTTGTTGGTCCTCGTCTCCATCGTTGTAATCGTGCTGGCATCCGTCGGCGGACTCGTCATCGGCTCACGCAACATCCCCGTCTCCACTGTCCTCGATGCAGTTCTTTCCTACGACGCCGGTAACAACGAGCACCTGATCGTGATCGAATCACGTTTGCCTCGAACAATTCTCGGGCTTGTGGTCGGGGCCGCGCTCGGACTGGCCGGCGCGCTGATGCAGTCGATCACCCGCAACCCTCTGGCCGATCCGGGACTACTCGGTGTGAACGCCGGAGCATCAGCAGCAGTCGTGATTGCGATTGCCTATCTGGGGGTGACTTCGGTCGGCGGCTATCTGTGGTTCGCGCTTGCCGGCGCGGCCGTTGCCTCGGTAGGTGTGTACATGTTGGGGTCGGCGCATCGCAGCGCCGCGACCCCAGCGCGCATGGCGCTTGCCGGTGCCGCTGTTGCGACGGCGATCACGGCTCTCACCAGCATGGTTCTCATCAGTAACGAGGCCGCATTCAATCAGTTCCGATTTTGGGCAGTGGGTTCGTTGCAAGGCCGCGGCGGAGACGTGATCGTCACTGTTCTGCCCTTCGTCATCGTCGGTATCGTGTTGTCGTTGTTGCTGATTCGTCCACTCAACGCAATCGCGCTCGGCGAGGATGTCGCCAAAGGGCTCGGTGCCAGCACCGGACCCGCACGGGTCGGATCCGCTGTCGCAGTCATCCTGCTGGCAGGGGCCGCAACTGCGGCGGCTGGACCGCTCGGATTCGTGGGCCTGGCTGCGCCGCACATCGTGCGCGGTGTCGTCGGGCCGGATCTGCGATTTCTTCTGCCGTGCGTGCTCGTTGTCGCCCCGGCATTTCTGCTCTTGGCCGACGTTCTCGGTCGCGTTGCCACAGCGCCGGGAGATCTGCAGACGGGGATCGCCGTGGCGGTGCTCGGTGGCCCCTTGTTTGTTGCGCTCGTGCGCTCGCGGCGGGTGGCGTCGCTGTGAACGCGATTGCAGCACAGCCGGTTCCACCGCTGTTCCGCGGTTGGGTGGTTCGAATCGGGTCGTACTCGTGGCGGATAGTTCCGCGAGTGCTGTTCGTAACCGTGACAATCAGTGCGGCATTGGCGGCGCTCTCGTTTGCCACGCTGATGTATGGAACCCTGGATCTGTCCTTGGGCGAAGTATGGCGTGCCCTGCACGGCGAAGGCGCCCCAGCGGCGGTTCGGTCCGTCCAGAATCGCAGGCTGCCGCGGCTGATCACGGCGATCGGCGTGGGCGGAAGCCTCGGTGTGGCCGGCGCGGTTTTCCAGACGCTTTCGCGCAATGTTCTCGGATCGCCGGACATCATCGGTTTCACCACCGGCGCTGCGACTGCAGCCGTGGTTCAGATCGTCTTCTTCGGAGGCGGGGTACTGCAGACCGCGGGCGCCGCTGTTCTCGGCGGCATGCTGACGGCGCTTCTGGTGTACGCGCTGGCACGCAAAGACGGCGTCAGCGGCGGTCTTCGACTTGTCCTGGTCGGTATCGGCGTGGGCGCGATGCTGAGCGCCGTGATGTCGTTCCTGGTGGTGCGTGCGGATATCGACGACGCCACCGTTGTGCAGCAGTGGACGGCCGGCTCGCTGACCGGGCGCGGTTGGCCACACGCGGTCAGTGTTGCGATCGCCGTCGGTGTTCTCGTTCCTGCTCTCGTCGTGGTGTCCCGGCGCGTCACCATGATGGAGATGGGCGACGACGCAGCGTCCTCGCTCGGGATCTCCGTGGAGCGATACCGATTTGCCGGCATTCTGCTTGCGGTCGCGCTCACCGGCGCGGCGACCGCGGCCACCGGCCCCATCGCATTTGTGGCGCTCGCCGCTCCCCAGATCGCACGACGGTTGGCACGGCGCAGCGGTGTTCTTGTCGCGACTTCCTTCCTGCTAGGCGCAGTTCTGCTGGCGGGCGCCGACTTGATCGCGCAAGCGGTCGAGGTCGGTCTCCGCACTCCTGTCGGTCTTGTCACCAGTCTGCTCGGTGGTGCCTATCTGATCTGGCTGCTCGCTCGTCAGGCCTGAAAAAAACTCGCTACGAAAGAGATTCATGACTACTGCCACCCCAACATCGCGGCTGCGCGCCGAGAAGATCGAACTACGGTACGCCGATCGAACCATCGTGGACGAGTTGAGTCTCGAGATCCCCGATGGAGGGTTCACCGTCGTCGTCGGACCGAACGGGTGCGGCAAGTCGACATTGTTGCGTGCGCTCGGCAGAATGCTGACACCTCGATCGGGTCGTGTTGTGCTCGACGGTAACGATATTCGGTCCTATCGAACCAAAGAAGTCGCCCGGCGAATCGCCCTGTTGCCACAGTCCCCGCTCTCGCCTGGAGCGATCAGTGTCGCAGACCTCGTATCCCGCGGCCGATATCCGTATCAGAGCATGCTGCGCCAGTGGTCACCCGAAGACGAGCATGTTGTCTCCGAGGCCCTGAATGAAGTCGGAATGCGATACGCAGCAGACCAATTGGTGGACGAGCTGAGTGGGGGACAACGTCAGCGGGTATGGATCGCCATGACGCTTGCGCAGCGCACCCCGGTGTTGTTGCTCGACGAACCGACCACCTTTCTCGACATCGCACACCAGATCGAGGTTCTCGACCTCTGTTCCCAACTCCACCAGTCCGGTCGAACATTGGTCGCGGTCCTGCACGACCTGAACCTCGCGGCCAGATATGCCACGCACGTAGTTGCCATGCGGTCCGGAAAAATTGTCATGCAGGGCAGTGCCTCGGACGTCTTCACCCCTGAGTTACTGCGCGAAGTCTTCGACCTCGAGGCGCTGGTTCTCGAAGACCCGGAAACCGGACGGCCACTTGTTGTTCCGCGTGATCGAAGACCTGTCAGTCAACTACCCGTCCACAACTGAACCACCGATCAGGAGATATCAATGACTACCGCATCTCGACCTGAAGAAACTGAAACGTCTGCGTCGGCAAAGGCGCCACGCGGAGAAGACCACGACCGCGGTCTCAACGACGTGGTTGCCGTCGTCGAACGCGTCGAACGGCCGACCGAGAGCATCTTGCGCATCGCCGTCCAGTTGACTTCGTCGGCGGACGACCCGAATTGGTTGCGGCCCAACGTCGCATTTCGCATCCAGCTGGGTCCGCACTACGACGACGTCTCTCGTGTCTACACGGTGCGCACCTTCGATGCGTCGAGCGGTTCGATGACCTTCGACGTAGTGCTGCACGGTCACACCAGCCCTATGATGCGCTGGGCCGACGACCGTCGTGTGGGTGACACGTTCTCGCTCACCGGTCCTCGCCCGCACTTCCTCGTTCCCGAGATCGCTGGTCGCCGCGTCGCACTTTTCGCCGACGACACCGCGATACCTGCCCTCTATTCGATTCTGCTTCAGTGGCCCGAGGGACTGACCGGCGTCGGCTGGGTCGCCACCGGTGACGCCGAGGCTTTCGCGGAACTGCCCGTGATCCCCGGCCTCGAGCTGCACCATGTCGAAGATGGACTCGCCGAGTACGCCCTCGAACTCGATAACCCAGGAGACTACGCGGTGTGGGGTGCCGGGGAACGGGACGAGATGCGAGCCATTCGAGCGCATTTCCGTAAGACAGTCGGCCTGGCGAAGGACGATGTAGTTGTCTTCGGGTACTGGAAGCGAGGGGTCAGCACTACCGAGATAGATCAGAACCGACTTCGGAACTACACGAGCATCCTCGAAAACGGCGGCACGCTCGCAGACATCGACGATCTGGCAATCGGTATCTGATGCGACTGTTGGATTTGTCAGCCCGCCGCGTGTTCTTCCGGCGCCAGGGAATTGCCCGGTGCGATGTTCGAGCAGTTGTTCGGCAACTGACTTCCATTGAAACGGTCGTTGAGCCAGGTGATGGCGCCGGGGAGCCACAGCGCGCCACCCGGAACGTGACTGATGGTGTCGTACTGGTCGTACTGGATGGACAAACCTGCGTCGCAATAGCGAGTGGCGAGTGAGCGGACGTCCCCGGCAACCATGACTCCGTCGCCAGGGCCGACGCCCGGTCCACCTGGCTGGGTGCCCTCGAGGGCTCCGTTTGCGGCTTGAGCGATGAACATCGGGATGGTGGGTATCGGCGCGTTGCCCATGTTGATCTTGTTGGCGACGTCGACGTACTCGGGCACCGAGTTGGGGTTCGCATACTCTGGTTTGGCAAGGTCCTGCCAGGTCACCCCCGGGTACTGCAGGATGACGTTCCCGATCGAGGCATCCTCGATCCGAGGTAGGAGTTCGCGTCCGCGATCGCCGAGATACGGATCGAAATCTATGTCGTAGGCACGGGCAAGTCCGACGACTGCCATCCCGACAACGCCTGCCCAACCGATGCTTCCGTTTGCGTACCGGAGGTTGTTTGCCGGGTTGACCAACAGACCACCCTGGGCGGCGCCGATCAGGTCCTCGTTGATGTCCGGGGCGTAGTCCGGAGCGAGGATGGACGCCCAGTTGGTGGCGATTGCTCCACCCGAGTATCCCATCAGACCGATCTCGGCTGAGTCGGAAATACCTGTCTCGGGAGTGTTGCGAGCGGCACGGAGGGAGTCGAGAGTCATCATTCCGTATTCGGGTCCCGCCGCGAAGTCCGCGTTCGGGCCCTCGGTGTCGGGAATGACGACGGTGTAGCCCAGCGCCAGTAGAGGACCGAACATGACGGCTTCGCCGGAAGCGAGAGTCCCGCCGAAGGCGACATTGCGCCCGCTGGCGGTAAGGCTGCCGATCGGGGTGTCCCCCGCGATTGCTCGTGACGGCCCGTCTTCCGGGTTCAGTGAATCGTAGGCCGACTGGAACGAGACAACTTTGTCCGGCTGGGCATTGGGTGGTCGAAGAATCGATGTGACATTCGCAGACGGCCGGCCGAGAGCGTCGGTCGACCGGTACAACACCTGTACGGCTTGCAACGGGGTAGGAATGTTGACGACGTGATAGGGCAAGGTTCTCGTTTTGAGCACGGCCCCAGGCTGATACGACGACAGCGGTGCCGAACCGTCGTACTGATAGAAGGAATCCGCCGACGGTTGCGCGGCGACAGTAGGTGCTGTGATGCCTGTGAGTGCAATGGCTGTCAGCGCCACCGCTCCCTGAAAGAGAATCTTTGATGCCACGATCGACCCTTCGGTTTCGTATGTCTCTCGGTACTTGACGGGCTGGTGTGATGACGACCACACGCTATCTTACTTTTGAGTAATAAACGAGAGGCTTGCGCTGGTTGTTTGAATCATGCATGAACGCAATGTGATTGAGATCTTTGAAGCGGCCTTGATAATTCTGCTCAGGATGCCATGTGTACGATACGACTAGTAGCTGTCGCGACGAGCTGCTGCCTTGGGCTGTTCCGGGTCGTCCGATTCCGGGAAATGTTCTGTGCTGCACGGTCTTGAAGGACGAAGGAGTGGACATGGGTAAGCGCGCTCCCGATGACGGCGTGTTTCGAGACTCGGCCGGCGCCCAGGCTGGACTGCTCACTCCTCCGAGCGGTGCACGTAGCGAGGCGGCCCACGAGAAGGCCCTTCGGTCAGCGGAAGCGCTTCTGAAATCCGGGGGAATGAAGGCGGCGACCATCGATGCGATCTCCGAGCAATCGGGCGTCAGCAAAGTAACGCTGTATCGGCACTGGCCGTCGCGGCAGGCGATCGCCGCTGAAGCGTTCGGTGCGCTCATGGACCGGCACTTGACGTTTCCGGAGACCAACAGTGCGCAAGACGATTTGAACGATTACCTCGAGGACATCGGAAGGTTCTACCGAGGTCCACTCGGGTCGATCTTTGCCGAACTTGTCGGCGCGTGTGCCAACGACCCGACGACGGCTGCATACTTCCGTACCTTCTTCCTCGACGAACGTCGTCGCGGCTTCGCCGAACTGATTCGACGATGTGTTGAGTCCGGATACTTCCGCGACGACATCGAGATCGAGGAAGCGATCGATCTCTTCTTCGGTCCCTTGATCTACCGGATGTTGGTGGGGCACGCGAGTATCGACGACAACACGGTGCGCTCGATCATCGATCATGCAGTTCGTGGACTCCGGAACGGTGTCTAAGCGGGATATTCGCTGAAATCCTTTGCGCTGGAGAGGGTACTGCCCTCTCCAGCGTTGCGCGATGTGTGTCAACTCGGCACTGTCAGCTGAGCATTTTCAGCACGTTCTGGTACTCACCGTTGATCTCGGCATGACGAAGTGGCTTGGCCGCTTCGACCACAATCTCTGTGGCGTTGTCGTCAGCTTTCAGTAGAGCAATGGTTTCTTCGATGTAATCATCAAGGGGTAGAGCCGATTCCGAGTTCTCCTGGTTCATCAGTGTGGTGCGGACGCCCGGTGGGATGAGTTCGATGCACTGGATCGAAGTATCGGCGAGTTGAACGCGCATGCTCTCGGTGAAGAGATGAACGGCAGCTTTCGTGGCGTTGTACGTGGGCGTGATGGGAAGTGGGACGAAGCCGACGGCGGATGACACAGTGGCGATGGTGGCGGTCGGCTTCGTCAACAGATGCGGAATGAACTGGCCGACCAGTCGAATAGTGCCGAGTAGGTTCGTCGTGATCGTTCGTTCGGCGACGTCGAGGAAGTCCGGGTTCTTCAGGTCCTCCGGGTACATGATTCCCGACATCGTCACAAGGACGTTCAGATCGGGAAAGTCCTCCGTTACGGATTCATACGCCGTTCGAATGGATTTCGGGTCGTCCACATCGATGACGACAGTGCCGATGCCCGAGTACTTGTCCGAGATCTCTTGCAGCAGAGCGGATCGCCGCCCACCGATGATTACATTGTTCCCCTCGTTCTGCAGGCCCACTGCAAGTGCGAGTCCGATACCGGAGGTTCCGCCGGCAATGAAGATGGTATTTCCCGAGATATTCAATGTGTGTTTCCTTGGTTTGTCGTGGGCGTCGACGTGGCGACAGTGATGGATTTGAGTTGGGTGTATTCGTTGAGCGTCTCGAGGCAGAACTCTCGCCCGAGACCGCTTTCCTTGAATCCGCCGAAGGGGACGCCGCCTCCCAGATTGAAGTACTGATTGATCCAGACGCAGCCCGCATCGAGATGGTCCGCGGTTTCCATGGCGTTCTTCAGGTTTGAGGTATAGATCCCAGCAGCGAGTCCGTATGGAGTGTCGTTGGCTTCTGTGATCACTTGCTCGTAATTGTTCCACTTGAGGACGCACAAAACAGGCCCGAAGATTTCGTCCTGCGCAATTCGCATCGAGTTCGTGACCTCCAGAATTGTCGGTTCGACGAAGTTTCCGGCTTCGAATCCCGGCACTACTGTTCGGTTGCCGCCGGTAAGTACTTGTGCGCCTTCTTCGATTCCGGAATTGATCATCGAGATCACACGATCGGCATGTTCCTTGTGGATTAATCCACTCAGTTCGGTGTCCTCCTCGAGTGGCGGCCCGACTCGCAATGATCGGAATCCTGCGACGAGTTTTTCCACGAAGGCGTCATAGATATCCTCGTGGATGAAGAGACGTGTTCCGGCCAGGCAGGATTGGCCGTTGCACATGAGGACACCCGCGGTGGCATCGGCGACCACTGCATCGATGTCCTCGATATCAGGAAACACGATGCTGGGACTCTTGCCGCCGAGTTCGAGAGTGGTCGAGATCAGCCGGGATGCTGCGGCGTGTGCCACGAGTCGGCCGACTTCGGTGCTTCCGGTGAAAGCGAGTTTGCTGACCTTCGGATGGTCTATCAAGGCTGCGCCGGCTTCCTCGCCAAGACCAGGGACAACATTGAAAACGCCTGCGGGAAACACGTCGGCGGCGATCCTGGCCAGCTCCATGACTGAAACACAGGCATTTTCATCAGGTTTGAGTACGACGGTGTTTCCGGCTGCGAGAGCCGGCGCGATCTTGAATGCCGTCATCACCACGGGATCATTCCAGGGAATGATCTGTCCACATACGCCCAATGGCACTCGCTTCGCGACCAGGTATCCCGATGCCAACTCGCGGCCGAAGCCATGGTGGGCCAACGAGATTGACGCAAAGTATCGCAGGTGTGAGACGGCGGCTCGATAGTCCTCTCGCATCTCCCTGATATGCCGCCCGGTATCCCTGCACTCGAGTTGGGCAAGCTCTTCGGTTCGATCCTCCACGAGCGCGGCAAACTGCAAGATTTTTGCGGATCGTTCTTCAGTGGTCAGGTTCGCCCATGCAGGAAATGCCCGCCTGGCGGCTTCGACCGCATCATTGATTTTTTCTGCCCCGCATCGGGACAGTGTGGCGAGTAGAGCGCCGGAAGCGGCGTCACGCGCCTCGAAGGTGGATGTGCCGATGGCTCGGAACGCTCCATCGATGTACGCACCGTATTCACGAACTGCTTGACCTTCCATGGATCCTCCTAGATCGGTCAATCGGTGAAGTTCGAAGTGTACTGTACGTTTCGTACACTTGTCGATGGTTGCCTTGCCGCGTATGGATGGCGTTAGCAGAAAGACCAGCTAGAACAGTGTTCTGGTCACATAGTCAAGGCGTGGCTCCAGCAATTTCAGCCGCCTGCTTCATAGCCCGTGAGACGTACCCCGTGCCGATTCTGACGCCGCCCAGCCACTCGGTGAGGCGCGCCGCCTCGGCATCGAGAGAACGTCGCGCAGACGCTGACACGGTCTCGAGCAATCGGACGTGCACCACACCGGTTTCGTCTTGGATCCAGCACCCTACGACGCGACCGTCGACCCAAGCGGTGGTGCCGGCATTACCGCGGGTGTCGAAGAGTTGGTTGCGGTGCGGGCCGAGGTAGAAGTCACGGTTCTTCCACCCCATGATCGTCGGGTCGAGCACCGGTAGGAGTGCCACCCAAGGACCTGGATCAGGCACCGTGGCGACGTCATCGGGTAGCAACCAGCCGGTGTCGCCTCCGTCGAGTGAGACTGCAACGGCGTCGAGTTCGGCGAGGGCGGCCCGGACGACCGTCTTCGTCGAGCCCAGCCACCAGACGATGTCGTCTTCCGTGCCCGGTCCGAAGGTGTAGAGCCAACGGCGGACTATTTCTCGATAGCCGTCTGCAGATTCGAGATCGACGGGGGCGTCGTCGAGCCAGTGTCGAGTGAGAGTCCACAGTGGGCGTGAGACGGGGAAGCGGGCGGTGTTGGTGCCGCGCATGATGTCTGCGGTCGCCCCGAGATGCGTGAGAACCCTGGGTGCCGACCAGATTTCACCTGCCGAACCCTCGACCTTGACGTCTATCATCGGCACGGCCTGACGAATCTCTACCGCTGAAAGCCCTTCAGGCCTATCGGTGAGCAACTTCAGCACTTCCGTCCGTGTGCGATCGAGCCAGTCGTTGCCGTCGACGGCGAGTCCGGCCTTGACGACATCCTTGGCCATTCGTGCCCGCTCGGTGTTCGCGACGCGGGCGGACGCGCTCGACCACGCGGCCGGCAGCAAGTCGCGGGGAAAGGTGAAGAGTGTGCGGCGCATTGCCAATTGCTTCACGAGACTGCGTTGGTCGTACAGGGCGCGGTCGACGTCGGCGGCGTCCACGGACCGAACCCTCGCCCAGCAAGACAGATAGACCGTCGCTGACTCGGTGGCGTGCAGTACCGTCATCGCCCGCGTGGCAGCTTCCGGCGAATCGACGTGAAACATTGGCTCCAGCGCATGACGTACTCCTATGCGAGCACGGCGTTCGTTGTCGGAGACATGGCGCATCAGGCCATCGTGCCACAGTCCAGGTGCGTCGTATCAGCTAGTTGCACGAGGGTTCGGTTGCGCCAGTAGTCGTCGTGTCGGAGATGTGTGATTGCACCCGGGGTGGTCGCGAAGGTCGCAAATCCTGCGGCTTCGACGGGAATCTGTAGCCAGGCGGAGACGACGAATGTGTGTGCAAAGCCGTGGGTTACGACGATGTGATCGTGATCGAGATCGTCCATCAGTTCGCACATGCACTCGTGAACCCTTGATGCGATGTCGCGGCGGGTCTCGGCACCGGCAACGGGGCCACGGTGATCGAGGCGGTTGTTGTCAGGGGCCGGGACCTGCCGCTGGGCCAGCCACGAGTTCGGGCGTCCTTCGGCTTCGCCGAAGCTGATTTCGCGCAATCGTGAATCCGTTGTCGCCGGAGCATCGAGTGTCCGGGCGATGATCGTGGATGTCTCGGTGCAACGATTGAGGTCGGACGAGGTGATGCGGACCGGGCGCGAAGTTCCTGTGCGTCGTCGTTTCAGCGCTTCGGCGATCAAACCTGCATCGCGCCGACCAGCGGGGGTGAGAACCGAATTGTGCCAACCGCCGACTACGTCCTGCGCTGTGTGTTCGGCATGAGGATGAGTGACGACGTAAAGATCCTGCATGAGACCCCTTTTGCTTACCCGACTTTTTCCGGCAACAGTATTCCAGGGTTGAGGATTCCACGGGGATCCCAGGACGATTTGATCAACTGCATTGCGGCGATGTCGGTTTCAGTGCGCCCCAGCGATATCCACGGCGACTTCGCGCGGCCTATCCCGTGCTCGGCGCTGATGCTTCCATGGTGGACGGCGACGAGTCGGAACACCGTATCGGTCAGTTCGTGTGCGACCCTCGGCTCGGCATCCAGAAGGTTCACATGAATGTTTCCGTCGGCGAAGTGCCCGAACAGGATTGGCCGCACGAGGGGGAATCGTTGTGCCAGGCTTTCTCGGAGGTTGTCGATGAACATTCCCATCACGGACAAGGGGACGGAGATGTCGAGCTTGACTACCGGCGTCGTCGACGACGCGCTGATGCTTTCGGTATGGCTTTCCCGCAGAGTCCACAGTTTTCGAGCCGGCCCAGGCTCGGCCGTCGCGTCCTCGATGAGGTCGGCAGAGTCGGAGAGTACTTCGAGGAGCGACTCTTCCGTTTCGCGCGGTGATGACACCTCGATGAGTGTGTACATCGGTGAAGGGGTGCCGAACGGGCGACGGGCATCGGTGTGTGCGCAGACGAGGGAGATGCCGTCGTCGGTCATGATCTCGGCGGCTTCGACGGTCAATCCGCTCTGACGCACGCGATTACACAAATGAAGCGCTTGATCGACTTCGCGTACACCCGCGAGCACGACCTGGGTGTCGGTCGCCGGGGTGACCAGCTTCATCAGGACCTTGGTGATGACTGCGAGCGTTCCCTCGCTGCCGGCGAGAAGTCCTGGAATATCGTATCCGACATTGTCTTTGACGAGTGGAGTCCATCTACTCAGTACCGAACCGTCCGCGAGCACGGCTTCGATACCGAGTATCTGTGCGCGTGTATTTCCGTATCGGACCATGCGCGTCCCACCGGCGTTGGTTGCGACGATGCCGCCGAGTGTCGCGGATTCCTTTGATGCCAAATCGATTCCGAAGCGGAGACCGTGTGCCGATGCCGCCAGGTCGGCGCGAGCAACGGTCACGCCGGCGCCGGCTGCGATTGTCCGACCGATGGGGTCGACGGCTTCGATCGTTTCCAGACGCCTGGTACTCAGCACCACGGACCCAGCCGAGGCGATTCCACCACCGACCAGTCCGGTGTTGCCGCCTTGCGGTGTGACGGGAACCCCCGCGTCGAAGCATGCTCGAAGAACCGCAGACACTTCGGAGGTGTTGCCGGGGCGGATGACCGCGATCGCGTCGCCGATCCAACGTCCCGTCCAGTCACGTGTGTAGCCCTCGATCAGTTCGGGATCGGTAAGCACATGCGTGTGGCCGACGATCTCTGCGAGGGCGTCGATAAGCCTCGCGTCTGTTGCAGGTTCAGTGAGTGCTCGGGGATTCATGTGCAACCTTGTGATCGTTCGGGTGACAATTTTCGGGAGACAGACGGTGGATCAACGTGAACTCGATCCTCCGACCTCAGGTGATGCCGTGTCCAAGACCAAGTAGTGACACCACCATCTGTTTTTCTTATAATCGCCGTATGAACCTGCAGCGTGCCCGTTATCTGATCGCTCTGTCGGATCATGGGAGCTTCACTCGAGCCGCTGCGAACGTCCACGTCGCGCAATCGGCCCTCAGTCAACAGATCAAGGTTCTCGAGCGCGAACTCGGAGTTCCGCTGGTGGATCGTCGGGGTCCGCAGTTCACCTTCACGGAAGCCGGCAAGGTGGCGGTACGAGAGGCGCGCTTTTTGATCGGGTGTGCGGACCGGGCTGTCGAACGAATTCGGTTGGCCGCGCGCGGTGTGGACGGAGAACTGCGCATCGCGTACACCCGTTCGTGGGCGGGCGGCGCAGTCGCGGATCTGGTCAGCACCTATCGAAGGCTCTACCCGGGCGTCGAAGTTGTCGTTCATCGTGGCACTTCGGCGCAGACTGTCGACCTCGTCCGAACCGGAGCCGTCGACATCGCGGTTGTTCGCCCGCCGCTCGATGAAGACGATCGAGAACTTCCCCTGATCGTCCTCGATACCGAACCTATCCTGGTCGCTGTTCCCGTGGATCATCCGTTCGGTGGTCGAGCGACGCTCGAACTCGGAGATCTGGTGGATGTCCCCGTTGTGTTCTGGCCGGAGGCCAACGCCCCGGGGATGTATTTGCGTACGCTCGAACAACTTTGGCCAAACGGGGCGCCCAGCATCGTTCGATTCGAGGCCGACGACGAGCAGGTGCTGCATGCCGTCTCGGACGGGGTGGGTATTGCGCCGATCCCCCAGGGCAGAGCGCGGATGCTCCGCATCCCGGGTGTCCATCTATGTGAGATCGCCGGTGAGCAACCAACTCTCGACGTGGCAGTGACCTACCGGCCGGATAATCCGAATCCGGCGCTTGCGCCGTTTGTTGCGCTCGCTGAACGCGAAAGATCGTCAACCACTGTGTAGTACCTGTGATGCGCGGTGGGTCCTATCCGCCATCGAGGACCAGCATCATGGCCGTTGCGCGTGCTCGGTTCTCGATGGAATCGACGTGGAATCCGACGTGCTGGGACAGTTTCGCCAATCGGTGCGCGACGCTGCTGTGGTGAAGATGCATGGAATCTGCTGCGGCCCTCAAGGTTCCGGACTGCAGGTATGACCTCAAGGTTTCGAGTAGTTCTAACCCCTGTTTGGTATCGCCGATCTCTTCGGCACGAACCAGATCCGGTATTCGCGAGTGATCGATGTGTGGTCCCGGCGCCAAGAGGTTGAGGGCGCCGAGATCGTCGGCGTTCACGATCGGTGTTGTTGCCGACGCCTGTGTACGAGCGAATCGTGCAGTGCTCAGTATTGTGCTCACTTCGGAAGCGGGAGCAGTCAAAGATATTCCGGCGCGAATGAATGACGACAGCGCGGCCTCGGACAGCTCGGGTGTCGCCGCGAACGAACCCGTCACGAGATTCAGATACTCGCCGTCAGCGTCTATCCCAGTGGCTTTGCCAGGTTTGTAATCTGGCGAAATGACAAGGTGTGCAGCACCTTCGGCCGTGCCTGAGACTGCCTTGGTTGCCATTACACGGACTGGGGTATGGGGTTCGATACCGAGACCGGCGCAGGAGGTGAGCACCGCGAGTTCATCCATCGGGAACAACAGATTTCGAGTGTGCTCGGCTTCGGTAGGCAGGCGTCGCGGTTGCAGAATTATCGCTGCGGTCAGGGCCATCCGGTCGACGAGCATTTCGTCGAGTGGCAAGCTGGCCCCGGGTCGTTCGATCCATACCGTTCCGAGAACCTCGTCGTCTACGGCAATGTTTCTGGTCATGCTCGGTGGGAGCTGAGGATCGGGTGACCATCGGCCGCGCGGATCGCAACGGCGCAAATTCTTCTTGCTTCTGCCGCGCTCGACGATCTCGATACCCACGACGCAGTCCGCCAACTGCGCGCTCGCACGAAGCAAAGACGCGGTGTCGGAGCCGTGCCGCACGAGGGCGTCGAAGTAATCGATGACACGTACCAGGCCTGCCGAGTCTGCATCGAGCTCGGCAAGCCGGTACATCAGTCCTTGCATCTCGCAACGCTACGAGACCGGCGAGAGCGAACGCAACCCTCTCCTGAGCGCAGTGAGGGCTTCGGCGGCACCTCTTTCGCTGACCGCGGCGGTCGCGACCAGTGCCGACCCGTGAAAGGTTCCGGGGAAGGAGTGCAATTCGACGCTGACTCCCGCTTGCAGCAGCCGAAGGGCGTATTCGATTCCTTCGTCGCGGAGCGGGTCGAGTTCCATGGTGGACAGGTAGGTCGGCGGCAGGCCGGTGAGGTCGGTAGCCCGGGACGGCGCAGCGTAAATGGACACGTCAGGATCTTCGGGACCGGAATACGACTCGCCGAGATAGTACTTCCACGACAGGATGGCGTTAGGGCGGTGCCACAAGGGGGTGTCGACGAAGTTCGTCATCGAGACCGTCGCCAGGCGGTCGTCGAGTTCAGGGATTTCGAGGAATTGGAAGGCCACGGGCACAACGCCCTCGTCACGGGCTTTGAGGACAGTGCCTGCGGCCAGTCCACCGCCTGCGCTCTGCCCTCCCACTGCGATGCGGCGTGGATCGACCCCCAGCTCCTCGGCATGGGCGTGGATGTAGAGGAGTGCGGCGTAGCAGTCGTCGACGGGGCCGGGGAAGGGGGTTTCGGGGGCGAGGCGGTACTCCACGTTCGCAACGGCGAATCCGAGTTCCCGCGCCACCTCGACGCAAAATGGATCGCTGGATTCTGCGGTGCCGATTGCGAATCCGCCGCCATGGATCCAGAGCAGAACGGGGACAGGGCCGGCAGTGTTGTCCGGGGTGAAGAAACGAATCGTGACCTCCGGATCGCCGTCCAGGCCGGGTGCCGACAGTTCACGAAGCGAGACTCCGTCGAATGACAGGTCGGCCAACATGGTGCCGACCAGAGCGTCGTAGGTGGCCCGTGCGTTGGGGAGGTCAGCGAAGTCCACCTTCGGGAGCATGGTGAGTGCCGCGGCGAGTTCGGGGTCGAGAGTCGGGAATGTTGTCATGCACCCATCATCGAGCCTGATTGTGTCCTACGTCACCAGCGGCTTGTAGGAAATCGGAGAGTCTCCCTCCGACACCCGTCGGATCTCCCTAGGATGACGCCGGTGGACAGGGTACATCTCGGGGTGGGTTCGAGCGATTCGAATAGTGGGGCACGGATTGGTGGACGACCTCCGCAGGTTTTCGCTGGTCAGGCGATTCTGCGGTCGCACGAGTACCTTCTGACGCTCGAGGCACACACGGCGCCGTGGCTCGGCGTGCGAGAGCTTTCGATCTTCATCCGTCGAGGTTTCTCCATCGGCGACGACGACCTCGAATACCCGGACATCGGGGTTAGGGCAGTCCTGCACTTGCCGTCGTCACGAAGTGCGGAATCGGCGGGCAGCCATGCGGGCCTTGGCAGCGCGGCGTTGATCAGGATTCCCTCGGACGACGAGGTGATGCCGTTGGTGTTGATAGCTCCGCAACCGGTGCTCATTCAGAACGAACCGTCCTACGCCGATGCCGTCGAGGCAGATGGACACAGCTTCCTGTTCCAGATCAACGAAGAGGGGTGGCCGGTGGTTGCTGAGTCCCACCCCGATTTCGTAGAGGAGTACCTATTCGGTTACGGGTCGGTGTATTTCTACGGGAGCTCTGACGCGACCGGGCTCGTTCGCGAAGTTGTGCCGGGATTTCTCGACTTCTGACCGGCCCGTCCGCCGATACCGTGGGCAGCGTATCGCGACCGGCGGTTATGTCCTCGGAAAATTGTTTCGGAAGTTTGTCGATCGGTGAGTGCGCCGTTCGACGTGTAAGCAGAGGGACCGAACAGAGCGGTCCACGAACGAAGGAGATTCTCATGAAGTACATGCTGATCATGCGTTCCACTGATGAGGCTATCGAAGCATCCAAGGACATGGACTTCGACGAGATCATCGCGGCGATGGGGCAGTACAACGAGTCCCTGATCAAGGCAGGTGTCTTGCTGGCCGGTGAGGGACTGGCGATGGAGGAGGGATTCATCGTCGATTTCGAGTCCGATCCTCCGCTGGTCTCCGATGGCCCGTACGGGGAGACGAAGGAGTTGTTCTCGGGATTCTGGATCATTCAGACGTCGACCAAAGACGAAGCCTTGGAATGGGCGAAGCGCTGCCCGCTCGGGCCGGGAAGCAAGCTCGAGGTACGCCGCGTGAGCGAGATGTCGGACTTCGATCAGGACAACGAGTACATCCAGAAAGAGGCCGGCTGGCGTGAAGAGCTCGGTACCGATCGTCCGGTCGCAGGCTGAACCATGACCGACGAGGCGGTGCGAGAAGAAACGAGAAAGGCTGTCGACGCGGTCTGGCGTATCGAATCCGCGAAGATTGTCGCCACGTTGACTCGCACCGTCGGAGATCTTGATCTCGCCGAGGATCTGGCCGCGCAGGCTCTGCTCGAAGCCGTCGAGCAGTGGCCCGCGACGGGGGTTCCGAGAAACCCCGCTGCCTGGCTGACATCTGTGGCGACACGACGAGCAATCGACGGGTGGCGACGACGTGAGAGGTTGGACGAGCGCTACGCCCACTTTGCGCGTGAACTCGAGAACGACGCTTCACATTTCGACGACGTCAGCTGGGATCCGGACCGCATCGACGACGATGTCCTTCGCCTGATGTTCATCGCCTGCCATCCCGTGTTGAATCGAAAAGCGCAGGTGGCGTTGACGCTTCGAGTGGTGGGCGGTTTGACCACGGAAGAGATTGCGAAAGCGTTCCTCACGCCGACGGCGACGGTGCAGCAGCGGATAGTCCGCGCGAAGAAGGCGCTGACCGCCTCGAAAGCGGTTTTCGAAGTTCCAGGGCGAGAAGAGTTTTCGAGCAGATTGAGCGCCGTCCTCGGAGTGCTGTACCTGGTGTTCAACGAAGGCTATGCAGCCAGTTCCGGGGGCGAGTGGATGCGGGCGGAGCTCAGTGCTGAGGCTCTGCGGCTCGCGCGAATACTCGCCGAATTGGTCCCCAGGGAGTCCGAGGTACACGGCCTTGTCGCTTTGATGGAGCTGACAGCCTCGAGATTCGGCGCTCGGACAACCTCGACCGGTGAGCCCATCCTGCTGGCTGACCAGGATCGGACGAGGTGGGATCGCCTACAGATCTCGCGTGGGCTTGCCGCGCTGGAACGAGCTGACGCCGTCGGGCGTGGACGAGGCCCGTACGGCCTGCAGGCGGCGATTGCCGAATGTCATGCGCGAGCAGCAACTTTCGAAGACACCGATTGGAAGAAAATAGTCATCCTCTACGAGGCTCTGGCGCAACTGGCGCCATCGCCCGTGGTCGACCTCAATCATGCGGCGGCGGTATCCATGGCATACGGTCCTGGCCCTGCGCTCGAATTCGTCGACAAGCTTGTCGCTTCAGGTGAACTGGCCGACTACCACCTGCTTCCCAGCGTTCGGGGGGAGTTGCTCAGTCAGCTCGGCCGATCCGAGGAGGCTAGAACCGAACTCCTCGAAGCGGCTCGTCTGGCCGGGAACGAGCGTGAGCGCGCTGTGCTGGTCGCGAAAGCAGATGCGCTGCTGCCGGATCGGTAGTGACGCGATTGTTAGTCGCGCGATTGATAGTCAGGGCTGAGTCGGATCATCATTGGGCACCATGGGCGGCATCCCGACTCCGTAGGGATCGAGCATGTCCGATACACGTCGACCCCACCGTTCATGCGCGGACTGACGGGTCATTCCGGCAGCGCGGCCGATGGTTGACCATGTTGCGCCGAATCTACGCAGGCTCATGACGCTTGCCGTCGAATCGATACCTGCGGCGAGCTGAATCCGGAAACAGGCCAACTGCCACGCCATCTGACGCTGCGCCGGGATGTCGGTGTCCTGTTCTGCCTCCCACCCAGGGCTGCCAGGTAAAGGATCTGTTCCGACAATCTTGTCTGCCTGAGTGCCGGCCTCGGTGATCGCGGCGTTGACCGTGGTGATCGCGGCGGTCTCGATCTTCGCAGTCAGGGCGCGTTCGATCAGGTCTTCCATGAGAAGTTCTCCTTTCGTCAGGACTAGCCTGACAGGCGCTGTTGAATTCTGTCAAGAGTTCCCTGACGGACTTTGAGTTTAATTAATGCACGATCTATTTGTGTACTATCTAAATGGTCTCCGGTTCTGTTGACCGTCGTCGAAGGGGTTGCTGGTGAAAATCGTGGTTTTGTCGTTCCTGGTGGCGTTGACTTTGATGACGGTCGGGATCATCGCCGCGCGCAACCGCAGCACTCGACCTGCCGTGACCGGGGCAGTTACTGCGGCGTCAACGGTTCTCGCTGCCGCCTGGACACTTTTTGCCGTGGCCTTCGTATTGGCCTGATCGTGCTGCAGTGCCGATGCGCCGGTAGTGGTGGTGAAGGAACTTCGCAGCAGGTCAGATGCGTTTTGTGTGCGGCGCGATGCCGCATACTCTGGCAGACGTGGCAATCGCTGAAACAGACAGAAACTACGGCGGAAGGTCGGTCGCGGCTCGGAAGGCCGAACGCCGTTCCCTCTTTTTGAATGCTGCTCTCAGTGTGTTTGCAGACCAGGGGTATGCCGGAAGTTCGGTGGCGGATATCTGCGCGTCCGCGAGTCTGGCCAGAAGGCAGTTCTACGACGAGTTCGGTAGTCGCGAGGATCTACTCCTCGCGCTGTATGACCAGATTCAACTCGACGCCAGAATTGCAATGGTCGACGCACTCGATGCAGAGCCTTCGGTCAATCTCCGTGACAAGGCAGCGACGGCCATGGCCGCCTTCGTCGAGTCGGTCGGAAGTGACCCACGACGCGCACACGTTGCCTTCATCGACGTCGTAGGTGTCAGTCCCCGGGTGGAAAAGCATCGTGTGGACCAACGTTCGGTCTGGGCAACATTTTTCGAGTCGATCATCAAAGGGATCGTGGGCGAAGATTACGAACCGCCGGGTGGTTACCGGTGGGCGTCCACCGCCTTCATCGGCGCGCTTACCGCGCTGGTGCACCAGTGGAGCACTGCGGAGCCTCGTCCTCCCGTGTCGGTACTGGTCGATCTGATGACGGTGCTCTTGAATGCGTTGATCGACGACGCGCCCCTTCGCACCGACGAATAGGTCACGAACACCAGGGGATTGTAATCCGGCCCACAACGCTCTACTCTCGTCCTCAATGTGTTAGACACTCGCATCTAACTTGTGTGCTCGTGATGAGAACTGCGGCAACACAAGGCAATCTGTGCTTTTCCGGGGAGGAATTGGTATGGGACGACGCTGGACAACTGACCGAAAACGCGGGGGCCTCGCAATTGCCGTGATTGCAGTAATCGGGCAGATCGGACTTTCGGCACCTGCCTCAGCTGCACCGGATGAAGGTGTTCCCGCCCAAATTCAGGTCCAGTCTGCCCTGCCGCCTGCGGTCGCACCGCCTTTGCCTGAACTGGACCAGGCCTTCTATGAACCGCCTGTCGAGGTCGTCGAATCCAGGGAACCGGGTGAGATCATCGCCGCTCGTGCGGTGAATCTCGGTACTCTCAACCTGATTCCGACCAACGTGGATGCGTGGCAGATCTCGTATCGATCCAATAATGCTGCGGGCGAGGCGATTCCTGCTGTCACCACAGTGATCAAGCCGCGTGGCGACACTCGCGATGGAGGCCCGCGCCCGCTGCTGTCCTTTCAGATGGCAGAGGATTCACTCGGAAACTACTGCGCACCTTCGTATGTCATGCAGCAAGGCGCGTTGCCGTGGCTGGTGACGGGCGCTGCGACCGGTGGGGCTCAATTCCTCGAAGTGCAGGCGGCACTGGCGCAGGGTTGGGCATTGTCGGTGCCCGATCATCAGGGACCCAATTCTTCCTTCGCCTCCGGCCCCGTCGCGGCCCGGATCACGCTCGACGGTATCCGTGCTGCTGAGAACTTCGAACCCATGGAGCTACAAGGGCGGTCAACTCGCGTAGGGCTGCTCGGCTACTCGGGTGGATCGATTCCTACTGGTCACGCAGCTGAAATACGGCAGGCGTACGCGCCGGAACTGAATATCGTCGGAGTCGCCGAAGGTGGTGTTGCCGCGGATCTCGGCGCTTTGCTCGACAATGCCAACAACGCTCTAGGGGCCGGGATCGTCGCTGCCGGTGTAATCGGAGTGAGCCGAGAAGATCCTGAACTTGCAGGCTTCATCGATCAGCACATAAACCCTGCCGGCCGAGCGCTTTTCGCTGCCAAGGACAACCTGTGCATGCTCTGGACGTCAGCTGCAGTGCCCTTCCTCAACATCAAGGGCTTCCTCGATGTCCCGGGAGATCCCGTCCAACACCCCACGGTGAGAGCTGCGCTCTCCCGAGCTGCCATGGGTAAGTCGGTTCCTGACGTGCCGATGTACATTTATCAGTCGAATCCCGACTGGTTGGTGCCTGTTGGCCCGGTGAACAAACTTGTCGATACCTATTGCCAAGATCCTTCTGCGAGTGTCGTTTACACCAGAGACCACTTCAGTGAGCACGTCAGCATGGAAGTCGTCGCATTGCCGAGTGCTCTACTGTGGCTTCGTGATCGGTTCGCTGGTGTGCCTGCTCAGCAGGGATGCAGCACCTTCGACGCTGGATCCATGGCGCTTGATCAGAGGACCTGGCCAGTCTGGGTGGATGCGGTCGGTGAACTCGTCGCAGGACTGTTCGGCAAGCCGATCGGGACCTGACGGGTGACGTGATTCTGCGGTGGTGAGGAATTCTCACAAGGGCAGCGTGTTGCACTGACTGGACGTTATTTCATTGATCGGGCCTTGAAGATGGTGTCTTGTCACCAATGGGTTCCTTTACCGACGAAAGGTTGCGCGATGACAAAGCTGTTGTTTGCGGTCACTTCTGCAGATCACTGGACGCTGAAGGACGGAACACCCCACCCGACCGGGTACTGGGCGGAAGAACTGGTCGAGGCGCATCGCGTTTTCGTCGACGCCGGCTACGAGATCGTGATCGCGACGCCTGGCGGTAAAGCTCCCGTTGTGGACGAGGGAAGCCTGGCGCCCGAGGTGAACGGCGGGCAAGAAGGCGCCGACCGTATGCGCAAGTACATCGCCGATCTGCAGCCGGTGCTCGATTCGCCGGAGATTTTGGAGAACGCCGATGCTGCCGATTACGACGTAGTCTTTGTACCGGGTGGACATGGACCGATGGAGGATCTTGCGGTGTCGGCATCCTTCGGTGAGCTTCTCGTGAACTTCTTGGACGCGGACAAGGTGGTCTCGGCGGTCTGTCACGCGCCGGCGGCACTCCTGCCGGCCCAGAGACCCGATGGAAGCTGGCTGTTCGACGGCTATCAGCTGACCGCGTTCACCAACGAAGAGGAGACGCAGGCTGGTCTGGCGGACAAGGCTCCGTGGCTGCTCGAAACTCGCCTACGCGAATTGGGCGGCAAATTCTCGAAGGCTGAGGCGTGGTCGCCTTATGTCGTGGTGGACCGCAAGCTCTACACCGGTCAGAATCCGGCGTCGTCACGGCCTCTCGCCGAGCGGATTGTCGCCGACTTGGGCTGAGCATGTTTTTTGGCGCCGCATCGAGGTCTCCTCGATGCGGCGCTGGTCCGTGTTCTGTTGTCGCCAAAGAGGTTTGACCTCTCAGGTTTTGAAGGTGGTGTTCGCCGGCCTGGGTTGCTGTCCGGGGTCGATCGAGGGTGGCGGGATGAACCACGGTTTGTTGTCGACACCGATCCGAATCGCCCACTTCCCGACGAACCCTGATTTCCGGTGCATCAACCGGTGGTGCGAACGGCACAGCAGCACCAGATTGTTCATCACCGTCGGGCCGCCGTTGGCCCAGTGCCGGATATGGTGCGCATCCGTCCAGGCCGGTACACATGTGCAGCCCGGGAACGCGCAGCCTCTGTCTCGGGCGATCAACGCCACTCGCTGTTCGGGGGTGATCAATCGTTTTCCGGGTTTCGCATCGAGCGGTGCGCCGTGATCGTCGAGCAGGACGGTGGAGAGGAAGCAGTCGCAGCCGAGGAGTCTGGTCTGTG
>NZ_JBIYCY010000011.1:0-173931 GCF_044908235.1 Rhodococcus sp. 27YEA6
CATGGCCCGTCCTGATGGTCGAAGGGGTGTGTACTCGGAACACCCTGCGCTCCGACGCTTGGGACATATCGGGCGAAATGCTTGGAACCCGCATGGTTGATAACTGCCGTGTTACTCGGAATCCGTCACCACCTGCTCGGTCGAATACGCACTCTCCCAACGGTTAATCTCTGGTCATGGAGACCAGCCAGTGGGTGCGACGGGTGTTGGTGGTGGAAGACCAACCACTGATGCGTGCGCTCGTCGGTGACACGCTCACACACGCCGGGTTCGTGGTCCATACGGCCGGATCGGCGGTCGAAGCGCTCACGGAGTTCGACGGATTCGATCCTGACCTCTTGGTCACGGACATCGACCTTGGCGTGCGGCCGAACGGCGTCGATCTCGCGAACATCGTCACCGTGAAGGCTCCGCATTGCGCGATCGTGTTCCTGACGAACTACCCCAACGCATCGACAGCGCCAGGTTCTGTGGGTGCGCCGCCGAAATCGCTGTTCGTGGACAAGGCGGCTGTCCAGTCGGCGGATCAGTTGATCGGCGTAGTGGAGGCCGCGTTGACGGAAACCGAGCCACCGGCGCTCGGGAGTGATCCGGACTCCGCCTTGTCGAGCCTCACCAGATCACAGCTCGATCTTCTGCGTTACATCTCGCTCGGGTGGTCGAACAGCGCAATCGCAGCGCATCGTGGGTCCTCGATCCGAGGTGTGGAGAAGCTCATCGCGCGCACTCTCGAGAGCCTGGGATTGACGCACGATTCGTCCACCAATCCGCGAGTGCTTGCTGCGAGTATCTTCATCCGCCATTTCGGTGTGCCCGAAGTGACCGACTCGGTGTGAACCCGCGTGAGTGGTGGCTTCGACTCGGTGATCGGAACATCGTCACCAAGTGGTCCTGGATTCTGACGCTGCCGTTCGCGGTGACCGTGATGGCCAACTACTACCTGTGTACCGGGGTGCGCGAAGTAGGCGTGATGGCAGTCGGCGCCTTCGCGACCCACTGCGTCGTCGGGGTGATGCTGCTGATGGCGAGGGCTGTTCTTGCAGCACACCGATCGCAGCTCGCAGCCCTGGCCCTGTTCGCAATGATCGGCGCGATCCGCCCGTTCGTCCTCGACGCGATCACCCGCTCGCTCGAACTCCCCGTCGACCCCAGACCGATGCTCGTCCGGGTGGGACTCAACGTCGTGTGCAGCGTTGTCTTCTTGTCGTTGACCGCCGTACTGGTAGGCGCTCTCCGTGACCGCCTCGCGCTGCAACGGAGTTTGAAGGTTGCCGGGGCCGCCGTCCAACTCCAACAGACCCGGGATCGATTCCGCCTCGACCAAACCCGTGCGCAGTGTCGGCGAGAGCTCGAGCGCAGTATCGAGACAGTCATGCACGCGGTTGCTGAAACGGAACTCGAGGGAGTACGAGGAGCAGCGCTCTTGAATCGAATCTCCGACGACGTGGTTCGCCCGATGAGTCATCGACTGTTCCGGGAGATTCCCCCGATCGAATCACCGACGCCGACTGTGCGGCTGACGGCGAGAGATCGACTGATCGGCGTCGTACGCAGCGTTGAACCGGCGCCACTGTACGTACCGGTGTTCGCGTACACGGCACTGGTGACCGTCTACCTGCTCACGACTTACGGCGTGACGTTCACGGCGGTCCAGCTCGGCGTCGGTTTCTGGCTCTTCGTCGGTGGCAATGCGTGCGCTCGCCGAGTTGTCAGCAGCGGAGACGGCCCTCTGAGACGGATCGCGACTCTTTCTGCGGTGTACTGCGCGAGTGCGTTGATCAGCAGTACCGCGACGTGGCTGCTCCTGACGGTGTTCGGCCGTACCCCGACTTTCTATCTCTCGTCGATGGCCGTCTACCCGTTGGTTGCGCTGTCCGTCTGTCTGATCAGGGCTGCGGATACGCAGCGTCAGGACGAGGAGCGTCAACTCCGCAGTGCCCTGAGCCGGCAAGCGCTCGATGCAGCTCGTATCCATGCCGAGCTCATGCACACCCGACGTGGACTGGCCAGGTTGTTGCACTCGTCGGTGCAGGGCGAACTCGTAGCGGCCGCATGGTCTTCGGACGCCGTTGCCGGTCGCCCGGTCGATGTTGCGGCAACCATTGCCCACATTCTCGACGGCTTGGAAAGCGACCTGTCTGCGTCATCCGATCAGCCGGCTGACTCCGATGCCCGAAAGCGTATCGATGATCTTGTCACGGTGTGGCGCTACGCAATTCCGGTCGTCAGTCACGTCGACGACGAAGTCTGGGCGGTGATCGGTTCCGGCTCCGCTCGGCTCGACAGCGTGGTGGAGATCCTGTCGGAGGGACTGACCAACGCCGTGAAACACGGTGCAGGAGGGCCCGTCTTCCTCGAGGTGACACTCGCCGATGCTCGGGCGGTAGTAGTGCGGATCAGTTCGCCGGGTCGGCTGCCGGTGGCACGGGACTCAGGGATCGGGCTTGAATCGCTCGCCGGTACGGTAACGTCCCTCGAACTTGTCGAAGAGCAAGACCGGGTGGTCCTCACAGCCGTGCTTCTGTGACACCGTGAGTGGCGATGTCGTGGAGGCCGAACGTTTCGCGAATGGCCGGATTGGCCGCTTGTACGGTCGCAGAAATGGAATCGATTACTGCGCAGCTCATCCCACTCGCCACCGGCGTCGTCATCAGCCCGATTCCTCTGGTTGCGATCATCGCGATCCTGCTGTCCACTCGGGCGAAGGCAAATGCATTCGCGTACACCGCGAGCATCGTGCTGGCCGCGGCAGCGATCACAGCAGCGACGGCACTCTCGACCACCGGAGTGGAATCGAAGTCCAGCGGCAGCGCGCATACCGTCCAGACGGTGTTCGCCGTCGTGTTCACTGTCGGTTTTCTGGCGCTCGCATACTCGAGTTGGCGTAGCCGTCCGAAAGACGATGCCGAGCCGGCGATGCCGTCGTGGCTGGCGCAGATCGACTCGATGCAACCGGGCAAAGCTGCGGTCCTGGGACTGTTGTTGACCGTACCCAACGCGAAGAACCTGCCGCTCGAACTCAAGGCAGGTTTGATCATCGGTGGCGGGCACCTCGGCTGGGTATCAGTGATCGCGTACTCCGTCCTGTTCGCGGTAGGGGCGTCCATCGCTTTGATCGTGCTGTCAGCATTGGCTGCCGTGCCCTCGGCGAAGGTGACCGATGCACTGAGCGCCACCAAAAGCACTCTGATCCGCCACAATGCAGCAATCATGACCGTTTTGTTCCTGATGCTGGCAGCATTGGAACTCTCGCACGTTGTCGAAGCCCTGTCGAAGTAGCAACTTGTATTCGAGGAGAAATCGAATGACGATCACACCCAGCGAAGCGCCGGTAGTCGAGACAACGTACGGGCCGGTTCGAGGATCGACGGAAGGCTCGGTGTCGAGTTGGAAGGGGATTCGTTACGCGGCACCTCCGGTCGGTCCGCTGCGATTTCGCGCGCCGGTTCCGCCGAAGCCATGGACCGAGGTCCAGGATGGAACAGAATTCGGACCGTGTGAGCCGCAAAGTCGACTCGCGATGATCCCGCTCGGTGAGAACGTTCCGATGGACGAAGACTGCCTGTTCCTCAACGTGTGGGCACCGGGCCCCGTCGGTTCTGATGCGCCGGGTAAACCGGTGATGGTCTGGATTCACGGCGGAGCGTATTTCCGCGGAGCGTCCAGCCAACCACTTTTCGACGCAACCACATTGGCTGAGAACGGCGACGTTGTCGTCGTCTCGATCAACTACCGCATCGGTGTGTTCGGCTTCGTCGATTTCTCGTCCTTCAATTCGAGTGAACATACCTTCGAGCCCAATGTCGCTCTCCGCGACATGATTGCAGCGCTGCAATGGGTTCAAGGCAACATCGCGGCTTTCGGTGGCGATCCCGACAAAGTGACGTTGTTCGGCGAGTCGGCAGGTGGCGGCGCGGTGACGACGCTGATGACCGTCCCGTCCGCTCGCGGCCTGTTTCATCGCGCTATTGCCGAAAGTTCGCCCGCCACTTCGGTGTACGGTAGTGAACGTGGTGAGATCGTCGCGAAGCTGTTTCTCGAGATCTTCAGCGGCGGAAGCGATCTGGGTCTGTTGCGGTCCACGTCTGCCGAAGACTTGATCGGGCCGTCAGACGAACTGTTTGCTCGCGTCCCCCAGGAGACGCCTGGCACTTTGGCGTTCGCGCCGATCGTCGACGGTGATCTGCTCCCTGACTACCCGGTGCGCGCGTTCCGTCACGGCAATGCACACCCGATTCCGCTGATCATCGGAACCAACAAGGACGAATCTTCGCTCTTCCGGATGATGAAGTCGCCGTTGATGCCGATCGATCCCGTCGTGATCACGTCGATGTTCGCGGAGATCGCCGACGAGCATCCAGGACTCGAGCTACCGGATCATTCTCAAATCGAAGGCGCGTATTCGGGACTGTCCAAGCTGGGCGCCGGTCTCGGTTTGACCCGTGATTTCGGATTCCGGCTGCCTACGTTGTGGATCGCCGAAGCGCACAGCAAGGTTGCGCCGACGTGGTTGTATCGCTTCGACTACGCGCCGCCGATGCTCAAGGCGCTGAAGATCGGTGCGACCCACGGCACCGAACTTGCCTACGTCTTCGGCAACATCAACCACGGGGCACGAGACATCACCTACAAGTTGGGTGGCTTGAGCGCGGCGCGTCATGTCTCTGAGCGCATGCAGGCGAGGTGGTTGGACTTTGCCAGAGCTGCAGGCGATTACGACGCCGGGGACGATCGCGAACTGGGTGCGGACCCGGGGTGGCCCACTTACGACACCGACACACGCTCGACACTGTTGATCGACAAACGCGATGCCGTCGTCGCTGATCTCGACCGCGAGATCCGGGAGGCGTGGGGTGAGACGGTGATTGCATTCACCTGACGGTTCAGCCCTGCTCCAATTCGGCCAGGTAGTGCGAGACGGGTCCCACGGTGAGCATTCCGCTTCCGGCGCCGGCTATTTCGGCGGCGGCAGGTAGGAGCGCCGCTCGCGCACGCTCCTTGACTCGATGGTCGCCGACTGCAGTGGCCGCTGCGGCAGTCAAGCACCACAGTGCCTCGGAGAGTAGGTCTTCGGGCGGGTCCGGCAATGCCTCGACGGCCTTCGCTGCTTCGTTCGTCTGCCCCTGTGCGATGAGCAGGTGTGGCCGGGCCCAGGGTTCGTAGGGGCCCCACTGCGTGGTCGAGTCGAAAATCGCCGGCAGTCCCCGCCATACGCGGAGGGCGAGAATTGCGAGAGGGAGTATGCCGTCCGCGAGACCCGGCATGCCGGCATCGGAAAGATTGACCGCCGCAGCTTCGTACAGCTTCTCGCAGTGCGCGGCCTCCGCGCCGGCAGCGGCAGTACGCATAGCGCGAAACCAGGTGGTGAACACCGCTGCCAACGGGCGTTCGTGACGTCCGGCCAATCGATCAACCGTCTCGGCATGTAGCTCGGCTGCATCGAATTGCCCAAGGGCGCTGAGGGCTTGCATGCGGATCAGATGGCCGAGGATCTCGAAGGTAGCCAGGCCGTGTCGAATGGCGAGGTCGACCAGTTCACGGCCGATGTCGTCGCGCTCGGAGGCCAGACCGGTAGTCCAGAACGTCTGCATGAACAATCCGTTCAGAGCGAAGGCCAGGAGCCCTGGATCGTCGAGAGCGCGACCGATCTGTACTGCGGCACGGGCACATTCGAGACCGTGATGACCGGGCAGTCCGCGCGATTCGAGTGCGATTGTCGCCAACAGTCTCGCCCGAGCGGGTTCGTTGCCGGCCGGAAGTCGATCGAGAGTGCGCTGAGCGGCCTCGACGATCTGCGTAGCCTGCCGAGGATCGTCGGATCGCGTCCAGATCCCGGGCACGTCGTAATTGCCGATGATCCGCGCGGTGAGTTCGACGTCGTCCAATTGTTCAGCGGCGCCGATGATTGTCAGTCGTTGGTTTCGGGCAATCTCGAGTCCGCTTCCGCCCGCAACTGCCAAACTTCGGAGGAGGCCGACGGTTGACTCCAATCTCGATTTCGATCCTGCCGCTACGGTCCGGTCGTACGCTGCCGAAACCTGACTGAAGATCTGTTCTGCCCCTGCAGAATCCAGGCGGGTTTCCCTGCGGAGAATGTCGGACTCGAGGTCGTTCAGTCGTGGACCAGGGTCGATGCCCAACTCTTCGGCGAGTAACTTCCGTGCGCGACGTAGGACTGCCAGAGCATCGCCTTGACGATCGGACCGGTACAGCGCCAGAGCGAGTAGTCGCCAACCCTCCTCGCGCCAAGGGTGTTCCGTCACGTGGGCATCCAGATCGGGAATCGCTTCGGCAGCTCGCCCGAGATCGAGCTGCGCGGATGCCAAGCGTTCGACGGCAGTCAGACGCAGTTCCTCCAAGCGTGATCGCTCCGTTCGGGCCCAAGGCTCGTCGGCGAACTCCGCGTAGGCCGGCCCTCTCCACAGCTGCAGCGCGGTTCGGAGCAGTTCGAGTGATTGCGCCGGCGTCGAATCTGCGGCTTCTCGCACCAGTCTTTCGAATTCCCAAGCGTCGACCGCGTCGGGTGCTGCATGAAAGGCGTAACCGGGCCCTTCGGTGACAATGACTTTCGGCTTCTTTCGCGGCGCGCGATCCGGTTCGAGCGCACGCCTCAATGCGGAAACGAACGTACGTATTGCGCTGGTAGCGCCGGACGGAGGATCGACCCAGAGGTCGTCGACAATCACGTCCACGGGAACAACACGTCCGCGGGCGACGACGAGACGAGCGAGGACCGCTCGGTGTCGTGGACCCTTCAGATCGATCTGGTGTGAAGACTCGTTCCACGCGACCACGGGTCCGAGCACTCCGAAAGCCGGGGCTTCAAATGTGTGGTCTCGCATTTCCCCACGCTATCGCGCTCATCGAACGCTCATCGACTGCGGCGAAGCTGATTGCCATCACCCCGACCTGCCATCACCCCGACTAACGAGAGCGATCGATGACTATCACCATTCCAGGCTTCGACTACCAGCAGATTTCCACAGCAGACGGAGTGCGGCTCAACGTCGCGGTCGGCGGAAGCGGAACACCACTCGTCCTTCTGCACGGCTTCCCTCAGACTCACCTCATGTGGCGTCACGTAGCCACTGCCTTGGCGTCGGATCACGCCGTCATCTGCCCGGATCTACGCGGATACGGAGCCAGCGACAAACCGGTCGAGGAAAACCCGGACACCTACTCCAAACGAACAATGGCTGCCGACATCGTCGAGGTGGCCAGGAACTTGGGACACGAGAAGTTTGCCCTCGTCGGCCACGATCGTGGCGCACTGGTTGCCGTCAGAGCGGGGCTGGATCATCCGGATGTGATCACGCAACTCGGCTCGCTGGACGTGCTCCCCACCCTGGATATGTGGGACATCCTGCATGGATCGAATGCTGCTGTGGCGTTCCATCTCTATCTCATGGCTCAGCCACCTGGTCTTCCCGAGCAGATGATCAGCGCCAGCGCCGATGCGTTCTTCGAGTACTTTCTCGACGTGTGGACGCAGAACCGCGAAGCGATTCCGGTAGACGTGCGGGCGGAATACCTGCGCGCCTCACGGGAGGCGGTGCCGTCGATCGTTGCTGATTACCGGGCGTCGGCAGGCATCGACATCGAACACGATCAGTCCGATCGGGAGGCGGGCAACCAACTGCACATGCCGGTCACGGTCATTCAGCAGGACTGGGGCTCGATGCTCGGCTACGACGCCGAGGCCCTGTGGAAAGCGTGGGCGCCCGATCTCGAGCACCGCACGCTGTCCGCAGGTCACTTCATGGCAGAAGAGGCGCCTGCCGAAGTGGTCGAGGCGATCCGGACCCTACTCGAGAGGTAGTTTTGACGCTTCTCGGCTGTCGAGGTACTGGCGAGCGCATCACGTGCGTCGCGAATGGACGAGGGGGATCGATGGGTTTCTCGCTGCACTTCATGCGGGTGACGAAGGACGTGCAACTCGATGTTGATCGGGCGGCGGTCGCCGCTTTCCTCGATCAGCACGGGCTGCGCGTGGTCGAGAGCCCGTACGGAGGCGAGATCGTCGACCGTGACGACAGGGCATTGACGATCGACGGGGCCTTCTCCGACCTTCATCTCGACTCGCTCGAGCAGAGCGATCCACTCAGTGGTGGAATCTTCCACGCGACGCTGTCGCCTGCCGAGTGCGCGTTCGTCTACGACCTCTGCGCGGCGGCTGGGTTCCTGATCGTCAACCCTCAGGGTGACCCGACGTTTCTCGTTCCCCAGCGCAATCACGAGCCCGACGACGTTTCCGAGTTGGAGGACGTCGTCTGGGTCGACAGCGCCGAGGAACTGGCGCGGGCGCTCACCGGTGGTTTCCAAGCGTTCCGCGAGTTTCGGGACCGCGTGACAGGACGAGCCGCCGGTGCCGAATGATCGGGGCCCCGTCGGGTCGACGAAGGTCGGGTTCTACCGCTTGACCCCGGCCGCCAAGTCGTCGACGAGAACCTTGGCGGTCAAGGCGTATCCCGCGGCCTTGTAGTAGTCGAAGGGAATCACTCGACCAGCCTGCGCGGCGGGCAGACGCTGCCACGTCGGCGAGGTGTACACGCTGCCGGAGGCGCTGCGATCCAAGGCGAAGATGACGTCGGCTTCTTCGAGACGGTTGAACTGCTCCGATCCGAGCATCACGCGAAGGTCGGGGCCTTCACGGAGCACCTCGAATCCCAGGTCCTCGGCGACGGCGGTGCGGAAATCGTTCTGGAACCACGCGATCTGATCCTCCGCGGCGGCGACGAAGGCAACCTTCTTGCCGGCCATCAGCGGTTCGACGGTCGGGCGGACCTGAGCTACATGGGCGTCGTACTCGGCGAGTACTTCTTCGGCGCGATCGCTGCGCCCGATGCCGGTGAGGAAGTCCGACATGACCTTCCGCCACTCCGGGGTGAAGTCCTTGCCGACGGGCAGGACCGGTGCGATCTGCTGCATCCGGTCGTTGCCGTACGACCCGGTGTCCCACCAGCCGGCGCTGAGGACGAGAAGGTCTGCGCCGAGAGTCGAGATGTATTCGAAGTTGGGATCGGAAGCACCTTCGGCGAAGATCTCGACACCCGTGGCATCCGGGACCTCACGGCGTAGGTGATCGGCGGCGCCGGTCGGGTAGGCGGTCACCGGGTATCCGGCGAGGATCGACAATTCGAGGCCGTCCCGCGGGTCGAGGGCAACGACGTTCTGCGGGTCCGTCGGAATGATCAGCTTCTCGTCGCCGCGCGTGAACTCGAAGGTCTCCGCGTTCTCGGGCGTCGAACTTTCCGTGCTGCCGCAGGCGGCGAGAAACGCGGCCGCAGCGACGCCCGCGCCGACGCCGAAGAAACCGCGTCGCGTCAGGTTGTCCACGATCGCCCAGTAGTCGCGATCGGTCGTGGAGGGAGAAAGGAGTCGAGTCATGCTTGTTAGGTTAGCCTTAGGGGCTGTCTTCGGGAATGCTGAAACAGCTCCCGCGAACGCCAAGAAATACGGCGAACACGCCAGCACAGAGAGTGTTGTCCGCGTCACCGGCAGGTCTGATTCACAACCCACTTTCGACCTCTGACGTGCATGACGTCACAACCGGCCGCCTCCTCGATCGCGATTTGGCCCTGATCGCGCCGACTATGCTGAGTTGACCAGCAGTACGATTTCGGAGGTTGCAATGCAGATCACCAGCGTCGGCCACGCAGGATTTCACATCCAGACCGAGGCCGGATCCATCCTGTGTGATCCGTGGGTGACCCCGACGTATTTTGCGTCCTGGGTGCCGTTCCCCGACAACACAGAGTTGGACTGGGACGCGCTGGGCAACTGCGACTACCTCTACGTCTCGCACCTGCACAAGGACCACTTCGATCCGAAGAATCTGATCGCGCACGTCAACAAGGACGCCACAGTCCTGCTCCCCGATTACCCGGTGCCGGACCTCAAGCGTGAACTCGAGAAGCTCGGCTTCCACAAGTTCTTCGAGACGGAAGACTCCGTCAAGCACACCGTCAGCGGTCCCAAGGGCGATCTCGACATCATGATCATCGCTCTGCGCGCTCCCGCGGACGGTCCGATCGGTGACTCGGGCCTCGTCGTCTCGGACGGGGAAACCACCTGTTTCAACATGAACGACGCCAGGCCCGTCGACCTGGACCCGCTGACCGACGCCTTCGGGAAGGTCGACATCCATCTGCTGCAGTACTCGGGCGCGATCTGGTACCCGATGGTCTACGACATCCCGAAGGGCACCAAGCGCAACTTCGGCAAGCAGAAGCGTCAGCGCGGCATGGACCGCTGCCGCAACTACATCTCCCAGGTCGACGCTGCCTGGGTTGTCCCGTCGGCCGGCCCGCCGGTCTTCCTCGACGACGACCTGCGTTACCTCAACGACGATCATGGCGACGAGGGAAACATCTTCCCCGACCAGATCACGTTCCTCGAGCAGATGCGCATCAACGGCAACGATCGTGGTCTGCTGATGATCCCCGGCTCGGCCGTCGAACTTCGCGGAAGTGAGAAGGTCGCACTGACGCATCCCATCCCGGACGCGGACGTCGACAAGATCTTCTCGAACAAGGCCGAGTACATCGAGAAGATGGCGCAGAAGATGGCACCGGTCATCGCCGCGCAGAAGGCCACGTGGGCGCCGGCCGAAGGCGAGCCGCTGCTCGACGGTCTCAAGGCCAAGTTCGAGCCGATCATGGCTCAGTCCGATCTGATCTGCGACGGAATCGGCTACCCCGTCGGACTCGTGATGGGAGAGGAGACGGTCGTCCTCGACTTCCCGAAGCGGATCGTTCGTGAGCCCATCGACGGAGAAGGCAAGTACCGCTACGGCTTCCGCATCGCTCCCGAACTGGTTCGCACCGTTCTGCGCGACGACGAGCCCGACTGGGTCAACACCATCTTCCTGTCGACACGCTTCACGGCGTGGCGCATCGGTGGGTACAACGAATTCCTCTACACGTTCTTCAAGTGCCTCACCGACGAGCGCATCGCGTACGCCGACGGCTGGTTCGCCGAGGCCCACGACGACAGCGCGTCTATCGAGTTGGGCGGGTACGAGATTCAGCGTCGTTGCCCCCACCTCAAGGCGGACCTGTCGAAGTTCGGTGTCGTCGACGGCACCAACCTCACCTGCGATCTGCACGGCTGGCAGTGGGATCTCGAGACCGGCCGCTGCAAGACGTCCAAGGGCCACGAGCTGCGCACCAGCAAGCTGAGCTGAACCGAGCTCGTCGGGTGACGGGATACAGCAGGTCGCTGATCGGCCTGGCGACAGCGCTCGCCGGGTTGGCCGGTTACGTCGACGCGCTCGGATTCATCACGCTCGGTGGGCCTTTCGTTTCGTTCATGAGCGGCAACATGACGCAGGCGAGCGTCGCATTTGCCGACGGGGTGTGGTCGACCGCGAGAGTTGCCGGCGGAATCATCGTGCTCTTCCTCCTGGGAATCGCGCTGGGAACCGTCGTCACCCACTTCACGGAGCGCTATTCGGTCCGGGCTCGCAAGGTCACGGTGCTCGCGGTTGTAGCCGGGATGCTGTCCATCGGTTCGGTGATGAGCAGCCTCGACGTCACCCCCGGCGCGATCTCGGCGATGGCCTTGGCGATGGGAGCCGTCAACTCGGTGTTCCAGCGCGACGGCGAGGTGACGATCGGTGTCACGTACATGACCGGTGCGCTGGTCAAGATGGGCCAGCGTCTGACCGGAGCCTTTCTGGGTGGCCCGAAGTGGGCGTGGCTGCAGCACTTCGGGATGTGCGCGGGGTTGATCGCGGGCGCGGTGGTCGGTGCGCTCGTTCATCGGTGGATCGGTCTTCACGCTCTGTGGCCCGCATCGGCGTTCACGGTTGTTCTGATCGCCGTTGCCTGGCAGGTCTCGCCCCCGTCTCCGGCAAAGGTGTAGAAAGAGCCAGACACAAATCCGGGGGTACAGGGGGAAGCAGTGGATGCTCTGATCATCGTGGTGCTCGGACTGCTCGGAATCGTCGCGGCCTCGACGCTCGGAGCGCGGATCGGAGTCGCAGCACCGTTGATTCTGGTGATGGCCGGGATCGTTGTCAGCCTCCTACCATTTGTCCCAGCAGTGGACATCGACCCGGAATGGATTCTGGCAGGCGTGCTTCCGCCACTGCTGTACTCCGCCTCGGTCTCGATGCCGTCGATGGAGTTTCGGCGTGAGTTCGGTGCCATCGGTGGGCTTTCCGTTCTGCTCGTGGTCGTGAGTGCGCTTGTTCTCGGTGTGTTCTTCTCCTGGGTGATACCAGGACTCGGTATCTGGTGGGGCATTGCACTCGGTGCGATCGTGAGCCCGACGGATGCCGTCGCGACGTCCATCGTCAAGAAACTCCCGGTCTCGCCGCGGGTGGTGTCGATCCTCGAAGGCGAAAGCCTGCTCAACGACGCCACCGCTCTGGTTCTGTTGCGTACTGCCATCGCCGGGGCCGCCGCATCGGTGTCGCTGTGGAGTGTGTTGGGCAAGTTCGCTTTTGCCGTCGTCGTGGCCGCGGTCATCGGAGTTGTCGTCGGCAAGGTCAACCTGATGGTTCGCGCCCGTGTCACCGATTCGACGGTCAACACGGTCATCTCGTTCACGGTGCCGTTTCTGGCGGCGATCCCCGCCGAAGAGTTGGGTGCGTCAGGGTTGGTTGCTGCCGTCGTGGCCGGGCTCGTCACCGGCTACGACGCTCCTCGGAAGCTGTCACCGCGTCATCGGTTGTCCGACTCCCAGAACTGGCGCACAGTCGAATTGGTCCTCGAAGGTGCGATCTTCCTGGTGATGGGCCTCGAACTCTCGTCGATAGTCGACGATGTCCGGGTCGACCACGAGGGCATATTCACGGCGGTCTTCGTGGCGGCGGGTGCACTGTTCCTCACGATCTTGGTGCGGGCTCTGTACGTGGCCCCGCTCCTGCGAGCGCTCCAAGCGCGGGCGAATTTTCGTGAACGCATGAAACCCAGACTCTCCGACATCGCGAATCGCCTCGACAATCCCGAGGATTACCCGCCAGGCGAACGACGCAGCAGGCGCCGGGCACCTTCGGCGAATCAGATGGAAAGGTTCAAGGTTCGGGTTCGGCGGACGGTTGCCGATATCGACTACTACCTTGCTGCGCCGTTGGGATGGCGTGAAGGCACGATCGTCATCTGGGCCGGCATGCGCGGGGCGGTCACTCTGGCTGCAGCGCAGACTCTGCCGGAAGACACCCCGAGTCGATCGCTCCTGATCTTGGTTGCGTTCCTGGTGGCAGCAGGCTCGTTGATCCTTCAGGGAGGAACGTTGAAGCGCGTCGTAGTGGCGACCGGTCCGGCATCGCAAGATCTCACCGAATCCGAACGAGACGAGCATCGCAGGTTGCTCGACCTCCTCGAAGATGCTGCTGCGAGTGTCGTTCCGCCAGAGAGTCGGTCGAAGAAAAGGATCCGCCTCGACGTGATCGACGCGCAGCGTCAGGCACTGCTCGACGCACGTGACGATGGCGTGTTCGACGCACGGATGCTCGGATCGGCACTTGCCGCGCTGGATGCCGATCAGATCAGCCTCGAACTCAAGGGCGGTCCGGACGGTTGATCACGTGCACAGTCTCTTTCGAGCGGACGTCATCATTGCCCGCGTGATCACGCCGTGCAGTACCTGAACGGGTGCGAAGTAGATTCGGCCCGCGCGGTTCTTCAGCTCCACGGCGGTGACGACGTGCAGGAGGCCGGCGTCGTTGTCGGCCTGAACCGAGGCGACGAATCGTAGGTGTTTCTCGTCCGCTTCGATGAGGGCCTCGCCGTCGGCGATCTTGTCGACGGCAAAGGTGTCGGGGCGTCCCTTGGCGATGCCGAGCAGTCCGACTATCCGCTCCCTGAGCCAGAACATCGCGAGGACGGGTGCGGGGACATTCCTGACGTCGAAGACTGCCTGCGCCCACTCCTCGGATGTATGGGTCGGAACAGACGGGATGGTGATCGTGGTGGCTTCTGCCCAGTCCGGTGCAGGCATTGCCTTGAAAGCGAGTGTCATTTCGTCCTCCGTACGGTGCCGTATGGAACTTACCCATACGGTACCGTACGGAGGTGACGAATGCCCGCGCCCGACTCTCTCGCGACCAGTGGATCGATGCAGCTTTCCAGGCTCTGACAAGCCATGGGCCTGATGCAGTTGCAGTGGAAAAGGTGGCGCGCACGCTCGGATCGACCAAGGGTTCCTTTTATTGGCACTTCGCCAACCGCGACGAATTGCTGCAAGCTGCGCTCGGCCGGTGGGAAGTTTTGGCAACCGAGAGACTGATCTCCTCCGTCGAGTCCTCTGGTGAACCGGCGGAGGTGAGGTTGCGTCGTCTGGTGGATTCGGTCACGACCGGATTGGCCGATCGTCGTGCGGAGTTGGAACTGCTTGCCGGGATCGACCATCCTGTGGTTTCGGCGGCGGTTCGACGTGTCACCGAGCGTCGAGTTACCTACATCGTGACGTTGTTGGTCGATCTGGGGATGGACAGGCAGAAAGCGGAACATCGTGGCGTACTTGCCTATTCGATGTACCTGGGGCAGATGCAATTGGTACACAGTGCGCCCGATGTGGTTCCTGGCAGCGGTGCGGACGCTCAGGCGCTCGCCGACGAGTTCGTGAACATGGTTCTGGCCAGGTAAGTTCGCCGTCGAACGCAGCGTGATCTGCGCATCACCCTGCGCTTTCAGGTGAGGGACCACACATTGCGCGTAACCCATAGTTACAGATACTTTGAGGTCAGCTGAAGTGGGGTGCCGGATATGTCGACATTTCCCGGAGGCGCAAAACCGTTTCACGACAGGAAGAAAGGTGACTCACCATGAGCGTTGTGCTTATTTCGTTGCTGGTCGCCGCTGGACTCACCGTGCTGGCCACCAGTGACGGTGCCGGTCTGGACTTCGGGAGTCGGCAGCTGAACCGCCAGTTGAAGACCCGCACGCACCGGTAACCCCGGAAATCGGCCGGCTCCACGCGATACTTCGCGGAGCCGGCCGTTTGCGTTGTTCCGGTCAGTTCACTCCGAGATCTACCAGCCAGGCCCGGGGGCTGCGGGCGACGATGCCCAAGGCAACGGCAGAACCCGTCGCGGAGTCGAACGCGACGCTGTCGGCAGATTCGAGCCCCGTGTAGAGCTGGGAAACCCCGGCTGCTGCGCCCGCTCCGATGATCGGCGCAATCGACGCACCGAAGGCATCGGGCGTCACGGCTTCGAAAGTTACCGCGCGCGAGAAGTGTTCGGCGAATGCCTCGGCGAGTTCGATGCCGGTGATCGCCGGAATCTGTCCGATGTCGACCGCGTCCGGTGCTACGTCGAGAGTCAGGGCAGCAACGGCTGCATCAGCGACGTCGAGATGTGAACTCCATGCGACCGCGAGATCGGCACGTAGTGGGTAACGCAGGACCCCTTCGTCTTTCACCCCCGACAGCACGGTGGGCAGAAGAAGATTCTCGAGGAACAAACGCGGGGTCAGGACGGTCACCGCGATACCTTCGGCGCGGAGTCCGTCGACGAGCTCGGAGAGAACGGGTGTGTTGGGACCGGCAAGCGGCGAAGTAGCGTCGCCGGTCACCGTGCCGCTGGTAGAGATCACGAACCGCGAAGGACCTGTCACTCTTGCTGCTGCCAGAACATTGTGGGCGTAACCAGCTAGCGTCTCGGTGTCGCCGGCGAGTGGCAGGTGGAAGAACACCCCGTCTACCCCGCGATAAGCGTCGGCGAGAGAGTCGGCTGACGCATTGTCCGCGACGACGGTGTTCGCACCCTCGAACGTCTGGTCAGGGTTGCGGGTGATTGCTCGGACTTCGGCACCTGTCGATCCGGCGAGAGCCGCGACCAATCCCGCGAGAACGGGAGAACCCTGTGCGCCGGTGGCGCCATGCACTGTGTAAGTCATGACGCCTATAGTTCAGATTGGGAACCAGTTACTTCAAGTGAACTAATGGGGAATCGATGAGTGAATCAGGTCACGTGCTTCCGGAGTGCGGCGTCGCGCGCTTTCTGCTGGTTCTGGACGGACCGTGGGCAACGCTGATCGTTCGTGAGCTCACGCACGGCCCGATGCGCTTCACGGAACTACGACGCGCATTGCCCGGCATCAGTCCCAGGACACTGTCCGCCAGACTCAAGCGATTCGAGGAGTTCGATCTGGTGACCCGGACTGCCTACGCCGAGGTGCCGCCGCGAGTGGAGTACGAACTCACCGCGACGGGGATGGAACTGCGCTCCGTGCTCGAAGCGATGGTCGAGTGGGCGGATCTGGCACTCCCCGTTTCGTGACCCTGCCCTCAGTGCGGGCCCGAAAGTCCAACCCGCAGAGCGCCGCAGGCCTCGAACATCGCATCTTGACCGGTATGGCCGACACCGGTGGTTTGACGAAGGCATGGATCAATCCACTGTGACGCCTGAGTGCAACCGGGACTCCGGCCTCTCGCAGCCGGTTCGCGTATTCCTCACCCTCGTCGCGTAGTGGGTCGAAACCGGCGACGGCAACGTACGCGGGTGGTAGGCCGGCCAGGTCCGGAGTGAGCAGCGGGGAGACTCGCGGGTCGAGGGCCGAAGCGCCGCCCGACAGGTAATGGGCCGCATACCAATCGAGTTGGGCGTCGGTGAGAAAGAAGTCGGTGCCGAACATCTTGTGCGAAGGGCGCTTCGACGAAAGGTCCACCCAGGGAAAGAAGAGTAGCTGATATGCGGGCTTGACGTCGTCTTCGGTCGTGGACTGCGCGACGACGGCAGCCAAGTTCCCACCCGCGCTGTCTCCGCCTACCGCAATGGATTTCGGATCTGCACCCAGATCTGTGGCATGCTCGACGCAGTACCGGAATGCGGCGACGGCGTCATCGACCCCGGCGGGGAACGGGAACTCCGGTGCTAACCGGTAGTCCACCGACAACACACTGACCTCGCCGTGGCGGGCCAGGAAGCGGCACACACTGTCGCCGCTCTCGAGGCTGCCGAGGACGAACCCGCCGCCGTGGAAGTACACCAAAAGTGGAGCGGGCGTTGAGACTCCGGCCGGGCGATACAGCCGAGCCGGAATCGCGTGATCCCCGGCCGGGATCTCGAGGTCACGTACCGTCTCGATGTCGATGGGCGTACCGCCGAACAGTCGCGATTCGGCGGCGATCTGAGCCCGTCCCTCTTCGACCGGAAGATGCTCGAAGCTCGTACCTTCGACCGCTGAGAGCAACCGCAGTGCAAGCTGGATCTCGGGGTGCAGAGTCTGCCCGTCGATCTCCTTCGGCTTGCCACCGAGAATGCGCTGCGCGCCGGTCGGTAAGGCGCCGACGACATCGAGCACCACCCGCGCAACACGATCTTGGACAGACATCTTCTCCGTGGACATCGTCGCCTTCCGTCGGCCGATCACCCGTCGCTTGTACGTTACGAAAGAACCGGACAAATATCCAGGAATCTCGGCGCTCGCGGTCAGTTTGCCGGCGTTACCGTGACCGTGACGGGACCCGCGCCGTCCGCGGTTTCCACTGTGAGAAGACGGCTTTGGGGGTTCCAGTTCACGATGTCGGCGCCCGCGACGTCGACGCCGCCGGGAAAGCCGCTTTCGGGTAGGTAGATCTCGGTCGGTGCCGTCACTGCGGGGTTCGGGGTGAACGTCAGCTGAAGGCGGTCAACGGTCGAGGACCATTCGGTGGGTGTGCCCGCGACGGCACGCGGATACGGCTTGTTCAGGGTGTCGACGAGGAGTGTCTGCGATCCGTCCGGCAGGTACGGGCCCCAAGGACCTGGATCACTGGACCAGTAGGAGACACCCGCGCCGAGTTCTCGGGCGGTCGTGTAGACGCGGTCGATGTAGTCGGTTGCGCCGGGCAGTGTTGTGTCGAGCCCGAATTCGCCGAGAATGATCGGAACGCCGCCGAGTACGTTGCCTGCGATGTGTTCGACGCTGTCGCGCCAGGTGTCGATGGTCGCGTCAGTGAGTGTGCGTGAGAGGCCGGAGTATCCGTCACCGAGGTCGAGGGGCAGCGGGTACAGGTGTGGGCAGTAGGCGATTCGCTGTTCGCCGGCTCGTGGGTCGTTGATCTTCGTGAGCCCGCTGGGGACACCTTGGTTGACGCCGACGGCCTGCGGGGCCACACACACCCAGCTGTCCTGATCAACTTCCCTGATGGCGTTGGTGGTTCGCTGATACAGGGCAGCGAGGGGCCCACCTTCGAAGGCGGGGCCTTGGAGGGAACCGCCCCACGGCTCGTTCATCAGGTCGTATGCCACGACGGTGTCATTGCCTGCAAAACGTTCGGCCACCGCCTGCCAGGCGTTCGCGTAGTGCTCGACCAGTTCGGGATGTTGGCCGGTGGTGTTCCAGAAGTTGTCGAATGCACGCATCACACCGGGTTGGACGTAGTACAGCTCCCAGCGGTCTTGAGGGGTGACCGGAAGGCCGTCCATGTAGGTCGCCCAGGCCGGCGCGCCGTTGCCGATGTTGCCGGCGCCGTTGCCGCTGTTGCCCTCTGGTGTGATCGCGCCGGAGTAGACGTCCTGATGCATGTCGAGCATGACCTTGTACCCGCGTTCGGCGTACCAGCTGACCCGGTCCTCGACGCGGTCCAGATATTTCTGGTCGTACTGTCCCGGCTCTGGCTCCACCGAACGCCAGGAGATCAGGAAACGCACGAAATTTGTTCCCATGTCGGCATGTTCGCGCTCGAGATCGGCTTCGGTGAACTTCGGCATGCCGTCGGGTGCGCTTTTTGCGCTCGACGCCGTGTTGAACCCTCGCAGGATCAAGGAGCGCCCGGCGTCGTCGGTCAGGTACGACGGTGGCACCGACGTGCCATCGGCGCTCCCCGACGTGGGCAGGCTGCCCTGAGCCGCGGCAATTCCGCCGCCCAGTATCAGTGAGCCCGCGACTATCAGTGCTGAGAGCGGGATACGACGCACGGAAACTCCTTCTGGGTGTGTGGATGGATTGACTTGTCCGAATGGGGATTCGGCCCTGGGCTTGAACGCTCGGTGTCGATTCACGTCGGTTGGCTTACACTGGTCCGCCCGTTTTCGATGTGTCCGACGAGCACGCGCTTGAATTCAGGATCTTCGTCGACCGTCACGGTGGCCTGATACCAGCCGTCCACCGACGCCACCGCCCACCGGCCGCGTGCGCCGGCAGCGAGCTTCCGTCGGTCTCCGTCGACGTCGACGGAGAGTGCGCGACTTCCGGAATTGTTCGCGGTCAGTACAAGCGCGCGCGTCCCTGCGTCGATGGTTGTCGAGACGTCGAGCGAGGCTGCCGCACTGTCTGTAGCTCCACTGAACTCGCGCCTGAAACCATTGGGACCCAACAGGGTCAGGCTGTAGACGCGATCACTGAGCGCAACGGTGTCATCGACCTCGCCCAGGAGGTCGTAATGCCGTGGCTCGTCGAACTCACCTGCGTACGGGTACAAGGCCAGGTGAGTTGATGCGGCACCGGCATTGACCAGATGGACCGTCAACGAGCCGGTTTCCGGGTTCACCGTCGTGTAGGCGTCGGGCTGATAGGGAAGGGCCCGTGCTGGTCGAGTGCCGCTTTCCTGCAGGGGCATTCTCTGTTCGGTGGGTGGGGTCGGTGTCCACCGCGGTTCCAGAGGCGGAGTGGGCTGCGGGCGCGCCAAAGTCGGTCGGCTACGCGGGTTGGCGAAGTCGAACGCCGACGTCAGGTCGCCACTCACCGTGCGTCGCCACGGGTCGATTTCCGGCTGCGTGATTCCGAACCGCTTCTCCAGGAATTGCGTGACGGACGTGTGGTCGAACACTTGTGAACAAACGAAACCGCCAACAGTCCACGGCGAGATGATCGTCATCGGCACCCGCGGGCCGAGACCGAGCGGCTGATTACCGACCCATTCGGCTTCGACCGAGCGCGGCGGTCGAGGTGGCGGTACATGGTCGAAGTACCCGTCGTTCTCGTCGAAGTTGACGATCACGGCCGTCTTCGTCCACAGATCCGGATCGGACGCGATGGCGTCGAGTACTTGATAGAGCAGTGTTGCGCTCGCTGCCGGTGACGAACCCGATGGGTGCTCCGAATCCACCTCGGACGGAACGAGATAGCTGACTTGCGGCAGTCGACCGGACTCGACGTCTTTCCTGAACTCGGCAGCCAGTGTGCCGGGCCGGGATCGGTACAGCGCGCGATCGTAGAGTTGGCGATCAGCAGGCGACAGTTGGTCTGCGGCATTCGCGAGGGCCAGTACCGCTGCGTCCTGGACCGGCGCCGGCATCGACGGCAGGGCGAGATAGAACCCGGCCAAGGTCTGGATTTCGTAGGGGAGCAGGCTCGGCCGGCCAAGCAGCCCTGCCGCCACTTTCTTGAAGGCGGTGAAGTATTCGAGGTTGTTGTCTCCGAAGTTGTCCCACTCCTGGTAGGTCTTCCAGGAAATGCCGGCGGACTGCAACCGCTCGGGGACCGTCGTCCATCCGTAACCGGCGTGCCAGGGGTTGTAGGCCGCGTTGGTTACAGCTCTTCCCCCGGGACCGGGTGGATCCGAAGGCAGGACCGACTCGGTTGGATTCGGCGAAAGTGGCTCGTATCCCGTGTATCCAGAGACCCAATAGTTCCGGTTGGGGCTCGTGGACGTCGGAACGGAGCAGTGGTAGGCGTCGCAGATCGTGAACGCGTCCGCCAGTTCGTAGTGAAAGGGAATGTCTTGCCGGTCGTAGTAGGCCATCGTCGTGCCGGTTTTTGCCGCGATCCAACCGTCGTGCCAGCCGTCGGCGAGTGCGGCATGTCCGCCCGCCCAGCTGTGGTCGAGTCCGGTCACGTTCTGGGTGTCCATGCGTTGCGCCGCAGCCGAATCGCGGATAGGGAAGGGGAGCACAGGACCGGTAGGCCCGGGTTGTTCGAAGACGCTGTGGCCGCCGCGCAGACGCAGCGCATTCGGATCCCCGAATCCGCGAACACCCCTCAGTGCGCCGTAGTAGTGATCGAAAGATCGGTTCTCCTGCATGACGAGGACAACATGCTCGATCGAATCGAGCCCGCCGGAGTTGACGGGTGTCGCCAGTACACGCTGAAGCGACGGCGGGAGAAGGGAAGTAGCGGCGACTGCAGTTGCACCGACCCCGGCGGCGAGAAACGACCGTCGAGAAAGAGAATTCCTGGACACTTGTGCTCCATCGATAAATCAATCAGTTCTATGACCACGGCCGCAACAGGCTGCTGCCGCTGCTCCGAATCGGTGCAGCGGCAACAGCGTCGAGAAGAATTCGATCAGGAACCGAAGAGACCGCCCAGTGAACCGAGGCTGCCCGAACCGCCGTTCCCGCCGTCGTCAGGCGCAGCAGAAACCTTGACGACGGATTCGTCCGACGCGGACTGTGTGAATCCACTTCGCCCGGCGTATGACGCCTTGATCCGATGATCGCCCGTCGATGCGAAAGTGTGCGTCAGTCGCGCCACTCCATCGACTCCGACGACAACGGGCTGTCCGATGGGTTGGTCGCCGTCGTAGAACTGAACCGAGCCCCCGCCGGGGTTGGGGGTGACCGTCGCGGACAGTTCTGCCGCGACATTCTGCTTGGTCGTCGCGGGAGCTGCCAGTGAGGTCGAGGTGGTGACATCGGACGGTGCGGGATCAGACACGGTGACCGTTTGAGCGGATGCCATCGACGGCATGAATCCTGTTGCGCCGGAGTAGTAGGCCGAGACGGCATGAGATCCAGCCGAGGTGAAGGCATGTTCCAGAGTGGCTTTGCCGTCAGCGCCCACCGGGATCGGAGCGCCGATATCTGCAGCGCCGTCCTTGAACTGGAGAGTGCCACCGGCGGGTGTCGGCGTGACCTGCGCCCTCAGCGACACCGATATGCCCGTCTTCGCATCGGTAGGAACGTTCACGGCAGTGTCGGTCTGCTTGACGACAGGTGCGGCAGTCACCGTGACCATTGCCTCGGTCGAGTTGGAACTCTGGAATCCGTTGACTCCCTGGAACGTTGCGGAGACCCGCGCGGTTCCGGCGGTGAAGAAGGTATGCGGTAGCCGGGCAGTGCCGTCGGCGCCCGGAGTGACCGGTGTACCGACGTCGGCGCCGTCCACCCTGAACTGCACGTTTCCGTTGACCGGAGCCGGATCCACCTTTGCGACAAGCTCGGTCGGTGTGCTGGCTTGGATCGAGCCGGGCATCTGGATTGTGGTGGTTGTCGGTTGGCTGACGTAGATGGTGGTCAGGGCCTGCCCACCGGCGTTGAGGCCGGAGTTCCTGTTGTCCCGCGGGGAGCAGTTGTAGCGCTCCCAGTAGTTGACTGTGAAGACATCCTTTTCGCGCTGGACGAATGTGAGCGCATTTCGGTCGTCGTCGTAGTTGGCGGAACCGGGATCGGAAACCCTCAGCGAAGGCTTGATCTCGGTACCGGCCGCACCGGCTTTGACCGTGACGTCGACTGCGGGGAGTCGGAACTTGGTGTTGGCACCGACGATGATGCCGTCACTCGATCGAACTGCGGAGGACGGACCGTTTCCGGTGGTTCGATTCGATCCGGAGATACGCAGGTGCGTACCGGATGCCGATGGATTACCGCCGTCGTCGATCCGTGTGACTGTCGGAGTGGCACTGTCGGATCCGAGGCCGTACGCACTGTCCGCCACAAGCTGGGAACTCACGAATTCGACGCCGGACGGGATGTCGAAGTCGTACTTGATCCGGGCCCAGTGCACGACTCCACGGCTGGCATGGCCGCCGCTGTTTGTCTTCATCTCGTTCGGCTGCACGCGGTAGGTGACGGTCTCACCTGGTGCCGCGGTGGTCGGCGCGGTGATGGTGACTCCCGAGCCGAGTGTCTCGTTGAACGTGATCGGGCTTGCCACACCGTCCATCTCGCGCACATGGCATGCAGTTGTGAAGGCCACGCTCTTGGTCTCGGGGGCAGCAGAGGCGATCCCGCCGCCGGCGATCGAGAACAGGCCACCGGCCAGTACCGAGACGGTTGCAATCGCAGAGCCGCGCAACAGTTTCGAGTTCATCGAGAAATCCTGGTTTCTGCTCACAGTTTTCACGACCCGAATCCGGGGGTACCAAGGCTGCCGAGGCTACCGGTGCCAGGCTCGGGCTCGGACGGTTCGACGACGTTGATCGTCACGGCGCCCGACATCGACTCCATGAAACCGGCCGATCCCGTGTAGTACGCCGTGATGTTGTGGTCGCCCGCTGTTGTCATCGTGCGGTTGGCCTTCGCGACGCCGTTGACGACGGCCACCGGAGCGCCGAGGTCAACCCCTCCGTCGCGGAACTGCACTGTTCCTCCCGACGGCCACGGAGTGACCGTTGCCGTCAACTCCACGGAGTCACCGACGACAGCTTTACCGGGTGCGTCGATTCGCGTCTGTGTCTGAGCGAGGCTGGAGTCGACGTTGATCACGGCGAGCGGCCGGCCGCCGGCGTTCAATCCGGCCGAACGATTGTCGCGTGGTGAGCAATTGGTGGTCAGCCAGTATTTGACGCCGCCGAGCAGGGTTTCCTGTTGCAGGAAGGTCAGGTAGTTGGCGGCACTGTCGTAGGAACCGGAGTTGGTGTCGGACACGCGGAGCATGGGCTTGATCTGGGTTCCCACAGCCCCTGACGTGACGGTGACGTCGACTGCCGGGAGCTGGAACGTCTTTCCTCCACCGACCTCGATTCCGCCGCCGCCGTTGTCGTCGGTGTTGGGTCCGTTGCCCGCCGTGATGTTGTTGCCGGAGATACGAAGATGCGCCCCATTCGGATCGGGTGAACCGGCATCGTTCACCCGCGTGATCGTCGGGGCGACCCCACCCAGATTCGAGCTGGTGCCGGCCACGATCTGCGCCCCCACGTAGGAGGTGCCTGCAGGGATGTCGAAATCGAACTTGAGACGCGTCCAGTTCACGACGGACCTGAGGTCGTAACCGTCCTTGGGGACCGTCATCGGCTTGGGCGCGAGGCGGTATGTGAAGGTGGAGTTCGGCGGGACCACGGCCGGCGCACTGATCGTGACGCCGGAATCACGCGTCTCGTTGTGCGTGATCGGTCCGGGGAACTGCCACCCGTGGCACGATGCCGTGAACGGAAGGTCCACATCAGCGGCGGACGAGGCTCCGGCTCCGCCGATCACGAGGGCAACGCATCCGGTCAACGACGCGGCCACCCCCACTCCTCGGCGCATCAACGTCGACACCATTCACATTCTCCTTGAGTAGCGCTCGACAAGATCGAGCTCTCGGCTTGAAGCCGGGTCCGGGAACCAGCCTCGAGCTGACAGAGAATCGAATACGTCTCGTCGTTTGCTCACCACCAGCTCAAACCCTGGAGAGGAGTAGAACACAGAGCGAGCCGCGAAATATGCGATTCGGACAAATTGTTGGACAAACGTCCAACCGGTGAAATTTCTCCACTTCTCCGACCGCTCTGCACTGCTTTAACGTGGGGTGATGTTAGCGCCGCGGAAGTCGTATGCAGGTTCTCGGTACGCCCCGCGGGCGAGCAATCGGGCGATGTTGGCCCGGTATATCTTGTCGGCGTCGGCATGGAGAACGGGATTACTCTCGAGCCACAGGTTTGCAGGATGAATCGGTTCGTCGTACATCCGACGGAAGAGTTCGGTACGGAGGTCTTTGAGCCAATTGGAGTTCAAGTTCATGACGCGGAACTGGCGCAATGCTTCGATGTCGATCACGCCCGACACGAATGAATTGTGTCCGGAGACGGTGTGGCCGAGTACCGCTCCGTGGTAGTCCACGACGTGTGAATTTCCGCCGGCGATGTCGAATGACTGTAACGCCGACTGAGTCGGATAGACCGGTCCGGTGTTCGGGCAGATCATGTACAGACTGTTGAAATGCGCATGCGCACGGTTCTGGAGGAGCCATGTTCCCCCTGGGTCCGGTCCTGCATGCGTCATCGGAACCGCCTCGCTCGGGCGGTACACGACCTCGGCTCCTTGAAAAGCCAAGGCGCGTACTGCTTCCGGATACTCTCCGTCGCTGCAGCAGATTGTGCCGATCGAACCGATGTCCGAAGTGTGCAGAACGGGATAAAATGCGTCGATGCTGTCGCCGAACAGTTCGGTCCAGCGGTCATAGACATCGTGAGGCGTGCAGGAACGTTCTCGACACCAGACGTGATTTTTCGTGGCGCGATGTATCACCTCGCCTGCCGGGGAGATCACCACCATGGAGTTGAAGAATCGATCAGCCATGACCTCGGGCCACCGCGCCTTGCTTTGAGCGATGATGTAGACCCCGTACTGCTTGGCAAGTCCGCCGAGTCGATCTGTCTCGGGGCCGGGGATGTCGATGAACATCTCCCGTGCTGCCTTCACGTGAGGTATGTCGAAGGCTTCGTCCCCGAACCCGGTCAACGCGCCTTCTGCCAACGCAATCAGTTTGACAGGCATGTTGATCGAAACTGTCGACACCGCAGCGTGAATCGCTTCCTCGATGGTGTCGAGGTTTGCCTTGATCTGCGATCGGTGTTCGATGTTGCGCACCACCGTCGACAGACCAATCGCCGTGTAGGGGGCGATGGGAGCTGCGGCCGAGTCAGCATTCACCGGCATTTACCTTCGGTATGCGATGCGCCCACGGCACGACCTTCTCCAATTGGGATGCAACCGCTATCAGGGTGCCCTCCTCACACATGGGCGCGGCCAGTTGAACGCCGATAGGCAACCCCGAGCGCGTGGAACCCAGCGGCAGGCTGATTGCCGGTCCGCCCGTCGCATTGAAAAGTGGAGTGAACGAACAGATGCCGAACAACTTGCGAGTCCATTCGCTAGGGGAGAGTGATGCGTCATTGGAATCGAGTTCGCCCAACAGTTGGGGTGGCTCACCGAGCGTCGGGGTGAGCAATAGATCGTAATTCGTGAAAAACATTCCGACTGAGCGGGACACCTGGTTGAAGACGGCGAGCGCTCGAGCGAGTTGAATGGCCGTGACTCGGCGTCCGTACTCCACGCAGGCCAAGGTTGTCGCCTCGAGGTTCTCGGGTCCCGGGGTCACACCGAAAGCTCCGGCAAGTGCATCGACGCCTTCGGCAAGAGAGACACTCCACACCGGAAGGTTGGCCTCGACGAACTGATCCCAGTCGAAGACCGGCGTGTCGGGAATGACGTGATGCCCGAGCCCCTCGAGAACCGTGCCGACAGAGGACACGGCATTCGCGACCTCGATGTTCACTGGATCTCCGGACCACGACTGAGTGTGGATCGCAATGCGTAAACGCCCCGGGGAGCGGTTGATCTCGTCGGAGTATGGTCGCGAGGGATCACGGATCACGTACTTGTCTCCCGGGGCCGGCCCGCTCACGGCATCGAGTAACGCTGCGCAGTCACGCACCGATCGGGCGAGCCCCAACTCGGCCCCCAGCCCTGAGAGTGGTTCGCTCGAGTCAGGGCCCACTGGTACACGCCCCCGGCTCGGTTTCAGACCCACCAACCCGTTGGCGGACGCCGGAATTCGGATCGACCCTCCACCGTCGGTAGCGTGAGCGATGGGAAGGGCTCGCGCTGCGACCAATGCCGCTGATCCGCCACTCGATCCGCCGGCACTGCGTTCGGTGTCCCACGGATTGCGCGTCGAGCCTTGAGCAACAGGTTCGGTGTTTCCGTTGAACGCGAATTCCGGTGTGGTGGTCACCGCCACAGCAGCCAATCCTGCCGCCCGGAATCGTGTCATCAGTTCGGTGTCGTGAGGAAAGATTGCACCTTCGCCCGCCAGCCGACTTCCGAACCTGGTCGGTACTCCGGCCGCGTGTACGGCAAAATCCTTGAGTGCAAAGGGAACCCCCGCAAATAGTCCCTGTTCGTTGCAATCGAGGGCTCGATCCCACGGGCCCTCGACGACGGCGTTCAGCGTCGGATTGACGGTCTCGATCGCGGTGCGTGCTGCCTGGTGAACTTCGTCAACGGACACCTGCTTGTCGCGAATCAGTTCGGCGAGGCCCGTGGCGTCATGCTCGATGTACTCATTCGGCTTCATCGAAGATCCCCTCGGTGGCGGCAGGGAGGACGGCGTCGTCGTGAACTATGTTTCCGCCCAACATGGTTCGATGCACTCGAATGTCCTTCAATTCGTCGAGATCGCAGGTCGAAGGGTCGCGGTCGACGAAGATGATGTCCGCGTGATTTCCGGGTCGGATGGATCCGATTTCGTCCCATCCGAGGATCTTCGCTGCGCTTGTGGTCCACATAGCGAGAGATTCCTGGCGATTGATGACCTGGTCCGGACCGTCGTTTCTCAGGTCTGTGCCGGCAATCTCGTGCGTCTGTGCAAGTGCAATCTGTTCCCATGGACTCTTCGGTCCCCAGTCAGACCCGCCGGAGACGTCGAGGCCTGCGTCGAGTAGGCGCCTCAAGGGGACCATGTCACGCCATATGTGCCGGCCGATCCGTTCGTCGTACATTGCGCCCTTGCCCCATGCGAATCCGACAGAAGTGGTGATCTGGAAACCGAGTGCCTTGTACCGGCGAACGTGATCCGGGCTTATGGTGATCGCGTGCTGCAGAATCCACGCCTTGTCTCGAAAATCGTGTTCGATGACGACACGCTCGGCGATCTCGAGAAAGTCGTCGTGCTCACGGTAGGAACCGATACAAATGTTGGCCCGAACGTCATTCTCCGCGCAGAATCGAACGTACGATTCTTCTTTCTCTAGTGAGACGAAGCGATTTCCCTTGGTAGGCCTGCCGAAAGGATCGGTATAGGTTTCGTGCATGGCGAAATGCCCTGCAAAACAGGGTCCCCCAGGGCTGATGGTCATACCGACGATTCGCAACATGTCGTCGGCGCTATCGGCCGATTGCGGCGCAAGTGATTTCAATCGATCGTCGAACTCGTGCAGCGACAACGGTTCGAAGGGATAGAAGATGACCGACTCCACGTCGTGAGTGGCCTGGACTCGCATGGTGAGCATGTCGGATGTACGGAGATGTTGATACATCTGTATGTGGATCGGTTCCATGGCGTGTCCCTCGTACAAAGTGGTGACACCGTGGGCGGAGAAGCGAGCCATTTCGTCGAGTACACCGGGTACTGCGTGATCGGGATCGAGTGGTGGGAGCTTGAGAAGGATCTGTCCCCAGAACGGGTCGTAGGTGTAGTAGTTGTTCACCGGTCCGCGAAGTATTCCTGTCAAACGTCCGGCTTCGTCCTTCTCGATCTCCACATCACACACTTGATCAGGGATGAAGTCCGACAGACCGACAGCACGCAAGCCGGCGCTGTTGAACGCCACGATGTTCGGAGTACGCGGCGCCCACGCTTGAATGAGCACAGGGTGGTCGGAGGTCGCCCGGTCGAGGACATGACGGTCGGGCAATCGTCGCTCGGCAAGGTCGCGCCACGATCGGCGAATGAAGTAGTGGGCTTCACCGACCGGCGTGCAGATGATCCACTCGCCGGGTGCGGTGACGGCGGCCCGAGCACTGATGCGCTCGACGATATCGGCGTGATCGAGTGCATCACTCAAGTCGACGAGGCCGCCGCGAAGTGCACCGAAGTGCATGACGTGCGGGTGGGTGTCTATGAGTCCTGGCATGACGACCGCGTCGCCGGCTTCCATGACCCGGGTGTTCGGGCCAGCGGACTCGACCAGGTCGGAGAACCTGCCCGTCTCGAGGATCACGCCGTTGTCCACGAGTACCGCTTCCACGACCGGGTTCGCATCGTCGAAGGTCAGGACCTTCGACGATCGGATGAGTGTTCTGCTCACGTGGACCTACCTCCGTGCATCTCGACGAGTCCACCGCGTGTGGCTCGCCAGGTAGTAGCACTCTATGAGCGGCCGGGCTGGGGGAGAATCATCCGAAAGGATGAAGTCCGATCGGTCTTGACCAGTGATTATGGCCGCAGGTAGCGTCGTACTGGTTCGTTGTGGAGGAGCGCGATATGTCGGTGGTTCGGTCGGATCTCGTTGCACCGAATCTCCAACCGATCCGACGCAACAACGAGTTCGCTCGCAACATCGAATTCAAACGCAACGCGATGGAGTTTCTTGCCAGGTTCGTTCGCGTGTCCGGGATGGTTTTCTATTCCGTTGATCGCAGCATGAATGCCGACATGCACGTATTCGATCGGGTGTGTCCTGAGGAAAATGGTCGCTACACCAGGCACTTTCACGAGTTGGACCCTTTTCATCCGCGTAGGTTCGCCGAATCGGGCGCCGACCTCGCATCGTCGAACGACATTGGCCAGCGTTTCGACAAGACCGACTATTACGACGGCTTCTTTCGCCCGATGGGTTATCGATACGAGGCTGAACTGTATCTGCGTCATGCCGGGCGCATCGTGGCGGGCGTTTCCCTGCTCCGAAGTGCCCGCGACGGTGACTTCTCGAGGGAAGAGATGCAATTTCTGCAGAAGTCTCATGGATTCGTCGAACAGTCCTATTGCATGCTCGGTCAAATGCCCAGTGCCCCGAGTTCTTCTGCAGTGCCGGAACATTGGAGATTATCTGCTCGGGAGCGCGACGTCGTCGAACTGCTGGCACAGGGTGCGAGCAACATCGACATCTCCCGTGCGCTGTTCATCAGCGTCCCAACCGTGAAGAGTCACCTGCAACACGTGTATCGAAAGTCGAGCGTGCATACACGCACCGAGTTGGTGTCACGCCTGGTGCACGGCTGAGGGAGTTGACTGTCCCGTCCGAAGGTCAGTCGATGGCGCGGCGCATCAAGTCTGCCGTTTCCTTGTTGAACGCGACCAGTGTGACCGTCTCGACCTCGGTCTTCGCCGCGCGAATCGCTGAAACGGCCTGTCGGACGGCATCTTCCTTCGGCCAGCCGTAGACCCCTGCCGAGATCAACGGAAAGGCGACGGTTCGGGCGCCGATCGAGTCGGCCACGGCGAGGCTGCGGGTGTATGCCGACCGAAGCAGACCGGAACGATCCTCGGAGCGCGAATACCTCGGGCCGACGGTGTGAATCACGGCCTTGGCGTGCAGCTTTCCGGCGGTGGTGGCTACGGCCGCACCCACCGGCAGGCCGTCGGGAAGGCTGGTGTTGCGCAATACCTCGCAAGCCTTCAGGATCTCCGGTCCCCCGGCACGGTGGATCGCGCCGTCGACACCGCCGCCGCCGAGGAGCCTGGAGTTGGCCGCATTGACGATGGCGTCGACGGTCAGCGTCGTGATGTCACCTTCGACGACTGTAATAGCGGGCATGGATCCTCCTGTGTATCCGACGGCTGTGTGTCCGACGGACGCGTTTCCGACTGCCGTGTTCCAGAGTTCACGCTTCGGGCGAGCCCACGGCATAGCCGAGCGTACGTCGTAGGGATCACGTCCGATCAACATCGAGTATCGCGCTGCAACCGACGGCGTGCGACTGTGCGCCTGAACGCAATGGAGGAGTACGCGCTTTCCCTCGGCCCGCAACGCCTGGACGGTGCGCGCTGCGTCGTCGAGAACGAACTCGAGGTTGGCGTTGGAATCGAGACCGTCGTCGACCAACCAGAACTCGACGTGATCAGGAGCGACCTGTCGTGTTCCCATGCGGCACAGGCTGACCACGGCGTCGTAGTCTGCAGTGGACACCGCATCGACGCCGCCGAGCATGACGCCGTCGTCGTGCGGGTGCGTCGTCAGGTGGTGGGTTCCGCGAAACCTCGAGTAGTCGAGTTCTGCCGTCGACGGCCATCCGTTCTTGTCGTCGGTACCGCCGCGAGCGGTCTTTATTGCCAGGCGAATCAGATCGGAGGAACGGTATCCCGGCCAGCCATGCATGATTCGGCGCCAACGGGCGGGAACCGCCGACGCTCCCCAGCGGGCGCCGAGGAGGCCACCCGCGATGGCCGCCGTCGTGTCGGTGTCCCCGCCGGCTCTTACTGCCGCTTCCAATGCTTACTGGAGGTGGCGAGCATCGCCATTGTCCGTGGAAGTGATTGCCCACCAAGCAGTCTGAAGTGCATGCACCACCCAACCGTTCTTGGAGAAGTCCTGCGGGTTCCCGGTTTCGGCCTGATCGAGCAGCGGGCCCCAGTATTCGGCGACGTCCTGATCGGCAACGGAGAGGAAGCCGCGAACACCGTCGAAGTTGCCGGAGGCAACGGCATGGCGGATGGCATGGGTCCACAACTCGCACGCCTGTCCGGCACGCGGGTCGTCGTGCGTGAGTGAACTGATCCGGTGCGCTGCCGACCTGGCACCTTCTGCATCGTCCAAGTAGGAGAGGGCGACGGGAGCAGTCCGCATGAGCGAGCCGTTGCCGGCCTTGCGGCCGCTGATCGCTCGCGCACAATCCGCCATCGCCGCTGCGCTTTCGGAGCGGACGGACAACACTGCTCGCGTCTGGTTGCCGATGTCCGCGGGCTTCGAGTCGTACCACCGGATGAACTGTGCTGCAATGGCATCGAGACCGTCAGCGCTTCCGATGTCGATTCCGGTAGCGGCCACCTCGGCGATCGCAACTGCCATCGAGGTGTCGTCGGTCCATTCTCCCGGCGCCCAGTCGAACGGGCCGCCACCGATCATGTCGATCGTGACCTCGGCCTTCGGGTAGGTGAATTCGTAGCCGGCGCCGAGCGCGTCTCCTGCTGCGGTGCCGAGCAGAACGCCGGCCGCTCGATCGGACTGCTGTGCGGTGAGTTTCATGGCCACCTCTTCGGTTCGCGATGATCGTTTGATCAACTTTGCGCTAACCATAGATCATGTTTGAGATAACATGCAAGGGTGAATAAATGGACAGGCGCGAGCGGTAAGGGATTGACGGACTATCCGCGTCCGTCTGTGGCAGTGGACGTCGCGGTGCTGACGTACAGCGGTGGATCTCTGAAAGTTCTGGTGGTTCGGCACCGTCTCGGTGCGCTGGCGCTACCGGGAACATTTCTGCACGAACGCGAATTGCTCACGGCCGCAGCCGATCGTGCCCTGTCGGTCAAGGCAGAGTTGGCCCAGACGAGCTTCCACCAGTTGGCGATCTTCGACCGACCGGACCGCGACGACCGTGGATGGGTTTTGTCGGTCGCACACACGGCTTGCCTACCGGAATCGGCACTGCCCGATTCGGCGCTTCTCGTCGATGTGTACGACGACGAGGCAGTGAGCGGACTCGCATTCGATCACGCCGACATGGTGCGACTCGCGGTCACGGACCTACGCACGAGGTATGCGTCGTACGTGGATCCGGACGGATTGTCGGGCGGGACGTTCACCGTCGCCGAACTTCGGGGACTCTACGAGGTGATCTTCGATCGTCCGTTCCAGAAGGACAGCTTCCGCCGGCAGGTGTTCGACGCGCTCGAAAGTACCGGCGAGATGAGCAGACCAGGTAACGGCCGACCCGCCGAGACGTACCGGAGGCGGGGTGACGGCGCACTGACTGCGCAGGCAATGGCATTTTTGACCGGATGAAGTGAAACGAATTCTTGCAGTTCTGCTGACCTGACGCGCTGAGCTGGGTAATGTCCGATTGATGGGTGCAGTTTCGAATGAAGCCGAGTCCAAGATTCCGACTGTCGTGTGGGGTACCGGCAACGTCGGGCGTGCATCGATTCGCGCTGTGACAGCCAATCCGGCCCTCGAACTTGTCGGCGTCATCGTTGCGAACCCCGAGAAGGTCGGGCGAGACGCCGGTGACCTCGCCGATCTGGGAGTGCACCTGGGCGTCGCGGCTACCGACGACGCCGATGCCGTGCTCGCAGCGTCTCCCGGCGCGGTGGTCTACGCGGCGTCCGGCGACATTCGGCCCGACGACGCGGTTGCCGACATCACGCGGGCACTGGCCGCCGGAGCTGTGGTGGTCACGCCGTCGGTATATGCGCTGTACGACCCGAAATCTGCGCCTCCCGAACTTCGTGATCCCGTCGAAGCTGCTGCCAAGGCGGGCGGCGGCGCTCTGTTCGTCTCCGGTATCGACCCAGGCTGGGGCAACGACATCCTGCCGATTCTCGTCAGCGGGCTCGCGGGGACAATCGACCAGATCCGGTGTCAGGAAATCTTCGACTACACGACCTACGAACAGCCGGATTCTGTCCGCTACCTGATCGGGATGGGTCAGCCGATGGACTACGAACCTCCCATGGTCGCGCCGACCGTACCCACCATGGTCTGGGGCGGGCAGATTCGGCTCATCGCGCGGGCACTCGGGGTGGAACTCGACGAGATCCGCGAGACCTTGCTGCGCCGCCCGCTCGAGGAAACCGTGTCGACCGAACATATGGGGGAGTTCGCGGCCGGCACCCAAGGCGCACTGCGATTCGAGGTTCAGGGAATCGTCGGCGGGGAACCCCTGATCGTGATCGAACACGTCACGCGTATTCATCCGTCTTGTGCCCGCGACTGGCCGCTCCCGCCCGACGGCGGCGACGGCGCGCACAAGGTGATCGTCGAAGGACGACCACGAATCGAGATCAACGTCGAAGCCACCGATGAAGGTGGAAATCGCGCGGCCGGTGGAAATGCCACGGCCGTAGGACGTCTCGTCAACGCAATTCCCTGGCTACGTCAGGCTGAACCCGGTCTCTACGACGCGCTGGACGTTCCGCTCACACCCGGCGTCGGCAAGCTCGGTGCCCGAAACTCGGAGGTACTCACATGAATATCGACATACCCGAAGGCAAGAATCCGATCGGCTACGTGTGGGGAGAGATGGTCCCCGGCATCGGACCCGCGGCCGCCGGGTTCTCCCAAAAGGTCTACACGGACGGCACTCTCGGACTCCGCGAGTTCGAGGCGGCCAGGCTTCGGATCGCTCAGATCAACGGGTGCATCTTCTGTCAGGACTGGCGCACCGAGCGTGACGGCGAGACTGTGGAGTCGACGTTCGATCAGTCTGTCACCGACTGGCGCACCACCGATGCCTTCGACGACAGGACGCGCCTCGCTGCCGAATACGCCGAGAGATACGCCCGCGACCACCACGGGCTCGACGACGAGTTCTGGGAACGCATGACAGCTCACTACTCCCAGCGAGAAATCGTCGAGTTGAGCATGTGCCTCGGATCGTGGTTGGCCTTCGGCAGGCTCAACCACGTCCTCGGCCTCGATACTCAATGTGTGTTGCCCGGCAACTGAACTAGTTGCCCAGCGTCGTCAGATCCGGGTAGTTCGAGACCTCCCAGCCGCCGTCGACGACCAGACTGGTTCCGGTGATGTACGAGGCGTCGTCGCTGGCGAGATAGAGGCAGGGGCCCGCGATCTCGTCGGGAGTTGCTGCTCGGGACATGGGGATTCGGCTGAGAAACATGTCGCGGGCGGGTTCGTAGTTCATGACCGGCGCGACCAGTGGCGTGTCGACCAGGCCGGGTAGAACGGCATTGACCCGGATCCCCGACGCAGCCAGTTCGATCGCGGCATTCTTGCTGAACATCTCGACTCCGGCTTTGCCTGTCGCGTATGCGCTCCCGTAGGGGCTCGGCACGTGCGCGTTCAATGAGGACACGTTGACTATCGCACCACCGCGACCATGCTCTCGGATATGCCGCGCTTCATGTTTGGTGCAGAGGAAGACGCCCTTCTGCACCAGGTCGATGGTGAAGTCCCAGTCGGCCTCGTCGAGGTCGACGATCTGCCCCACCCTCGACGCACCGGCAACGTTGAAAGCCAGATCGATACCGCCGAATTCCGCCGCCGCGGCAAGGGCCTCGGCAACATCGGATTCCTTGGTGACGTCAGTGGGAACGGCGAGGAAAGCCCCGCCGTGCTGGGAGGCTATCTCTTTCAAACCCTCTGCAGCGATGTCGATTCCAGCTACCTGTGCGCCTTCGTCGATAAGCCTTAGTGCGATGGCTGCACCGATACCTGATGCTGCTCCAGTGACGACTGCTGTTTTCCCGGCAAATCTGGACGTGTTAATGGGCACCTGCTTTCAAGAACTTTCCGGTTCGGCGGTTGCCGAGAACGGGTGCTGCTTCTCCGTCGCCGAAGACGTACTCGCCGCCGACGAACACTGCGGTGACGGTCTGGTCGTTGCGATTGACCATGCGGGAGAGGTTGTCGTACTCCACAACCGGGCTTTCCGCGTACGCGTCGAGCGAATCGTCGAGATGAGCGGGATCGATCACAACCAGGTCGGCGCGATCACCTAATCGAAGGTGCCCGGCATCGACGTCGTACCACTCGGCGAGTTCACCGGTGAGACGATGCACCGCTGCCTCGACGGTCATGAACGGACGGCCGACCTTTTGGGCATCGTAGACACGTCGTAGTAGGCGTAAGCCGAAGTTGTAGAACGCCATGTTGCGCAAATGCGCTCCGGCGTCGGAGAACCCGAGTTGGACGCCATTGTCCTGGGCGAACTTGTCCAGAACCTCCGGCCGGTGGTTCGAGATGGTTGTGCGCCAACGCACTTTCGTGCCGTGTTCGAGGACCAGATCCAGGAATGCATCGACAGGGTGGAGGCCGCCACGTTCGACGCCGACCTGCCCGAAGCTCTTGCCGACCAGGGATTCGTCGGGGCAGGACACGATCTCGGCGTCGAAGAAATCGCGATGCCAAACTTTGACACCGAACTTCTGGTCGTAGTCCTTGCGGAATTGTCGACGGTAATCCTCGCTCTGCATGAGGACGTTGCGTTCCATCTCGTCGGTCAGATGCAGTGCTGCAGCGCCGGATCCGAACTCCTCGAAGACAACCAGGTCGATGCCGTCGGCATATACCTCGAAGGGAACTGGTAGGTGCTGCCAGCGCAGGTCGCCGCCGAGTCGATTGACCAAGTGTGCCAGTGGGCCGAGTATCACCACGGCCAACTTGTTGGACTTGATGTCGGCCGCCGAAAGCATGCTCGTCTTGAGTCGCTTACGCCAGATACCCGCGCTGGAGAACGCCATCGCTCCGGTACTCATCGGGTTGGAGAGGTCAGGTCCGGCCTGAAATACCCGTCCCCGACGGCGCAGGATCGCATTGAGTCGGCGTCGTTCTTTCGTGGTTGCATACGTCGACGGCAGCGTGCGTGAGCGGCAGGTCTCGCCGTCGAGTTTGTCGAACAACAATTGCTGACTGGACATCCCGACGAATCCTGCGTCGAGAGCTTCGGTCAACTGTGCTTCCATCGACGCGAGTTCGGCGTCTGTGGGATGGACGTCCTTCCTGGTAGCACGATCCAGTCCCATCTCGGCGGCCCGCATATCGGAGTGTCCGATGAAGGCTGCAACGTTGGGACCTAGCGGAAGCGCCTCTAGTGCAGCAACATACTCGCTCGCAGAGTTCCAGGTCTTGGCACGGTTGAGTGCGTCGACGACGTGCTTACGCGGAATTGCCTCTACTCTGCCGAAGAGATCACCCGCGTCGGAGGGGCTGGCGTGAATGGTGGACAGGGAACACGATCCGACAAAGATCGACGTGACCCCGTGTCTGAGAGATTCGCTCAGCGCCGGGCCTTCGAGGATCTCGACGTCGTAGTGAGTGTGGATGTCCACGATGCCCGGGATCACCCACTTGCGCCTCGCGTCGATTACACGGGGACAGTCGGTTTCGTCGAGTGGATCGAGGGAGATGGCAGTAACCAACCCATCGCGGATACCCAGATTGCGGACAGCTGGTTTGGCCCCGGTGCCGTCGAACCACAGACCGTTGTTGATCACGGCGTCGTAGGTCATGAGAGAACCACCTTTGCACGTATCGTTTTTCCGGTTGCATTGCGGGGCAGAGGAGTTGTGCTCAGTTTCCACTTCACCGGCACCTTGAAGTAAGCCAGTCGTTCGGCGACGTAGTCGCGTAGTTCTTCTTCGCCGGCGGCTCCCTCACTCCGCAAAACGACGACGGCTGCAACTTCTTGGCCGAGGTCTGCCGAATCAATGCCGATCACAGCGCATTCGAGTACGGCGGGATGCTCGTCGATGGTCTGCTCGATTTCGAGAGGGTAGACGTTCTCGCCGCCGCGCAGGATCAGGTCGGATCGGCGACCCGTCAGGCGGAGTCGGCCGTCCTCGAACACTCCGAAGTCGCCGGTTCGGAGCCATCGATCAGGACCGATAGCGGCTGCAGTCGCGGTCTCGTCGTTCCAGTACCCCAACATCACATAGGCGCTGCGCGCACAGATCTCACCTTCCTCGCCGTCGGGGACTGCAACACCGAAGGGGTCGCGCACCTCCACGCTCACCCCGATGATCGGCCGGCCGAGAGTTCCGGGGAACGCGGCAAGTTCCGGTGGTGTGGCAACTGAAATGCCGGTGGAGGATTCGGTGAGCCCGTAGCTGTCGACCAAGGTGTGCTGCGCAAAAGGCAGGCGTGCGCGCAGGCGGTCCTGCAAGGCCGGAGATGACGGTGCAGACGCGAGTGCAAAAGCCCTCAGTGAGGTCAGGTCGTACTTCTCGAGACTGCCGTACTCGAGGAGACGGGTTGCCATGGTGGGTACGACCGCCCAGTTGGTGACCTTCTCGCGTTCGACGAGGGAAAGGACTTCGTCGACGTCGAAGGCGCCCTGATGGATGACCACCGCTCCGCCCGTCGCGAGTCGTGGGATCGCCAGGTTATGCAGGCTTGCAATGTGAAACAGCGGCGCGGTCAGCAGATACCGCAAGTCACTCGGTCGGCCGTCGCTGGGTTTGCCGGTGAACGCCGCAGCGAGGCGATCGCTGTAGCGGTGGTAGTCGATGACGGCCAACACGTTTCGGTGACTGTGAACAGCCCCCTTGGGGCGGCCGCTGGTTCCGCTCGTGTACAGGATGACGGCCGGATCGTCCTCGTCGACGGACGTGCGGGGCAGTGCAGAACCCGAATACTTCTCCAACAAGGTAGGTAGATCTTCTTCCATCGTGAGCACGGGAACATCGGTGTTCAGTTCGGAAAGAATCTGCGCGCGTTTGGCGTCGGCGATCACCACTGTAGGGGTGGTGTGATCGATGCCGTACGCCACCTCGCGGGCCACCCACCACGAGTTGAATCCGACGGCGATGGCACCGAGGGACTGAGCCGCCCAGAAGGTCATCACCCATTCCGGCGTATTGGCAGCAAGTATGCCGACCCGATCACCCTTGCGGACGCCGTACCGCTCGCGCAGCGCCGTCGCCAATGCTGCTACGGCCTCGCCGTGCTCGAGGTAGCTGAAGCGTCGGTCCTTGGTCACCAGATAGTCGCGTGATCCGTAGTCGAAGGATGCAGCGAGCACGTCGCCGAGTGCCTTGTCGCGGTTCTTCATGACGGGCATCGAACTGCCCAGTACATCCTCGACTTGCATCTCGAAAGGACCACCGGGGCCGGTCAGCCCGGCCATGACGGACGCGATGAATGCTTGTGTATCAGCGGAAGTAGTCACGTGAAGTGCCTTTCGAAGATTAGGGTACGAGCACTGCGCGTCCGGTGACCTTGCCGTGTTCGAGACGGTCGAGTGCGTCGCGGGCATCAGCGAGGTCGAAGGGGGCTACTTCTACCGTTACCAGACCGGCCTGTGCCAGGGCGATGGAATCGACGAGGTCGTTTCTGGTGCCGCCGTACGACTTCCGGATCGATGCGCCCCACGGCCAGCCTGGTCCGCCGGCAGCTTCGGCAGTGATTCCGGGGTTTCCGCCTCCGAGACCTACCATGCGATACGCGCCGTTCGGCGCAACCGCTTGAACGGACATCTGTGCAGTTGCGTCGATACCGACGAAGTCGAAGATGACTTCTGCGCCTCTGGCCGATGTGAGGTCGAGGATGTGCTGCGCGGTGTCCGGTCCCGATTCGAGCGTGATGTCGGCGCCGCAACGTTTGGCGAGATCGAGTTGATCCTGTCCGACATCGACGGCGATGATGCGCACGGCACTGATCGCGCGAAGTATCTGTACTGCAACGTGACCGAGTCCGCCGACGCCGATCACGACGGCGGTGGCACCGGGCTGGAGATGTTCGCGGGCACCGCGAATGGCGTGGTAGCTCGTCAGCGCTGCATCGGCGAGTGGTGCGGCCTGCAGGAAGTCGAGGTCGCCGATGGGTACGAAGGAGCGAGCCGGGATCTTGACGTACTCGGCCATCCCGCCCTCAGGGCCGAGTCCGGGGCAGGGCGGCATCGCGGTGCGTCCAGCGGCGAGGCACATATTCTCGTTGCCGCTCATGCATTCTCGGCACTGTCCACATGACCAACAGAGGTAGACGACGCCACGCTCTCCGACGGAACGGCCGTCGACGCCACTCCCGACGGCTTCGATCGTTCCGGCAATTTCGTGGCCGATCGTCAGCGGTTCTTCGCGCATCTTGTACGGAAAGTGCAGGAGATGGAGATCGGAGTGGCAGATTCCCGCTGCGCCCACCCGAATCAGTAGTTCCGACGGACCGATCTCCGGGACCGGCACGTCGTTGATTTCCAGGAGCCCGGGCCCCATGAGCTGGGCTGCCTTCATGAACTGACCTCGCTGACCTCGGAGTTGTATGCGGCGCTCAGGTAGGCGTTGCTGCGGTCGGATCCGATCAGACCCGGTGCCATCTTGTTCATGACGTAGGCGAAGGTCATCCGTCGGTCCAGATCGTTGACCAGCATCGAGCCGCCGATACCTGCCCACCAGCAGGCGCGTCCGTCGGGAATCAGTGGCGCGGTAACCGGATGTGGCAGTCCGTAGCCGATGCCGAACTTGAGTGGTGTCATGATCCCGAGATCGATACCGTCGGCTTGGATCTCGAAAATCAGGTCGATGGTGCTCTGCGAGAGCAGCTTCCGGCCGTCGAGCACACCACCGTTCGAGATCAGGGATTGGACCCGAGCGATAGAACGTGCGTTGCCGTGGCCGTTGACTGCGCCGATCTCGGCTTCCCGCCAGGGTGCGGTGTTGACCTCGGGGTAGTCGAGCAGTGGGCAGGTCAGGGTCTTGATGAAGATGCTGTCCTGGTCGAGCGTGGACAGGTCGAACTCCAACGCGGGCGGCGGAACCATGGTGGCGATTCGACCGAAATGCTCTGCGGACGTGCCGATATGGAAGTCGGCTCCCAGTGGACCGGAAAGCTCTTCGGCAAAGAACCTGCCGAGAGTTCGCCCGTCGATGCGACGAATGACCTCACCGACGAGATGGCCGTAGTTGATCGCGTGATAGCCCGACGCCGTACCCGGGGTCCACCAAGGCTTCTGGGTAGCGAGGCGAGCGGTGGACGCCTCGAGGTCGTAGATGTCCGTCAGTTCGATCGGGCGCTCCCAACCGGAGACGCCAGACGTATGCGACAGGAGGTGGCGAACTTCGATGTCTTCCTTACCGTTTGCCGCAAATTCGGGCCAGTAGTGAGCAACTTTCTGGTACACGTCCAATTGGCCGCGTTCGACCAGCAGGAGCGCACACAGGGCCGTCATGGTCTTGGTGATGGAGAACGTGTTGACGATGGTGTCGCTGCCCCATGGAGTGGTACGGGATTCGTCGGCGTACCCGCCCCAGAGATCGACCACGGATTCTCCGTCGACGGTGATGGCAACGGAGCCGCCGAGTTCTTCACCGGATTCGAGTTGAGCCTCGAAGGCGGTGCGGACGGCGTCGAACTCGTTGTCGCAGTGACCGTTCACCAGACTCATGCGCGATCCGCCTTCTCGAGTTCGTGTGCTGCTGCACGCGCTGCAACAGGTAGCTTGTTTCCGGAGGCCGCAGCACGCTTGGTGCCCTTGGCGATTTCCTTGTTCATGTTGCGGACGTAGGGATCGAACTCGAGCTGGATGGTGTGCCGCGGCGACTTGTAATAGGGGGCGAGGAAGTACGCCTCGTCGGCCTTGGTGATCTCCTGCATCTCGTTCGCAGACGGCAGTTGGTATTTACCGGTGAGGTAGGCCGCGACGAGCTTGCTCTGCTGCTCGGCGAAGTTGACGAGCGTCGGCATGGGCTGCGCGAGTCCCATGAAGAAGAGGTTGTCGATTCCGGGCTTCATCATTCGTTTGAACAGTGGGAATCGGTTGTCCCTGTCCGGCAGCAGATTCGGATCACTGAAGAAGGGGAAGCTGATGTTGTAGCCGGTGGCGCAGATGACCACGTCGACGTCCTCGGCGGTGCCGTCGGCGAAATGAACCTGCTTTCCGTCGAGTTTGGTGATCGCCGGCTTGAAGGTGATGTCGCCTGACCCGGCGCGTCCGAGGAACTCGCCACTGGCTGACGGATGTGCCTCGAAGGGGCGGTGATCTGGCTTGGGTAGTCCGTAGCCCTCCATGGTTCCCAGGTTCTTGCCGAGGAATCGACGACTCAGGAACAGGCGCAGCCCCCGAGGCATCCAGGGCGGGGTGATCAGTTTGTCTCCCGGCACGCCGCCCAGGTATTTCGGCAACACCCACACGCCGCGGCGCGCCGAGACGATGAGCTTGTCGGCGAGGTATCTCTGCCCCAGTTCGGAAGCAATGTCCAAGCCGGAGTTCCCCATTCCGACCACGACTACTTTCTTGCCGCGCATGTCGATCGGATCGAACGGGTCGTTGTAGCTGTGGCTGTGCATGAGGACGCCGTCGAACTCGCCGGGGTAGTCCGGGATGTTGGGATCCCAGTGGTGACCATTGCAGACCATCAGGACGTCGTAGGTACGGACTTCGCCGTCCGAGCGCGTGATGGTCCACAGTCCGTTTGCATCACGCTCTGCGGCAACAACACTGGTGTTGAAGATGATCGACTCACGCAGTCCGAAGTGCTCGACGTAGTCCTTGAAGTACTGGAAGAGTTCGGAGTGGTGCGGGAAGTCGGGAAGGTCGGCAGAGACCGGGAAGTCCTCGAATGCCAAGCGCCACTTCGACGTGTCGATGTGCAGGCTCTGGTAGCAGGCCGACATCCCGTTGGGATTCTTGTAGTACCAGTTTCCGCCGACCTCGTCGGACGCTTCGTAGCAGTCGAAGGGTATTCCGAATTCCTTCATTCGCTTGGCCGTCGTGATTCCGGTGGGCCCGGCGCCGATGATGCACACGCTCGGCAAGGGGGAGGGGCTCATTCGCCATCGCTTTCTGTTCTGTCTCGGGCGTGCGCGAAGAAGAATCGAAGCCCGAGAAGTGACTTGAGTCATAGTGCGCCATTCGCTGACGATGTGTCAATGAATGACGCAATGTTTTTTGATGACGGTGAGTCGGTGATTTGCCAGGAAGTCGAAATGCGAGCAAGGTGGGCGACGTGAGCACGACTACCGATGGCCCGAAGAACAGGCGGGGAACCCTTCGCGACGAGCAGAAACGAGCGACGCGGGCCAAACTCGTGGACGCCGCACGCACTCTGTTCGAGGAACGGGGATACGCGGCCGTGACGGTCGATGACATCGCCTCGGTCGTCGGATGCAGTAGAGCCACGTTCTACGTGCATTTCGCCAGCAAAGTGGAGATGCTCAAGACGATCGGCGCGGCCGGGATGGCGGCGAGTGCGTTCGCTTTCTACATCGATCTCGATCGGGTCCTCGACACGAACTCTCGCGGGGAATTCACGGCTTGGTTGGAGCGTGCCTTCGACTGGTTCGACGAGAACAAACGCCTGCTGCCGGCCTGGGACGAGGCCGTGGCACTCGAACCGGAGTTCCGCGAGACAGCGAGAGACGGTATGACCGAACTACCGAATGCCATGCCCAAGTATCTGGGTCGGTGGCCGGTGGAACAGCATGACGAGGCGAGGTTGCGCGTCGAATTGCTTGTGAGCCAGCTGGAGCGATTTTTCACACGCTGGGCCGTGCAGGGGACGATCGACGTGACTCGGATGCAGGCGGCCGAAGTTCTGACCGACATCTGGTTCCCGGCTCTGTCTCCGGAATCGAAGGGCGTCGGCGAGCGGTAGAGGCTAGCTCGGATCGATCTCCACGCCGATCGCACCGGTGAGCAGTTCTCGGGCTCGTTCGATGGGGATCGAGCCGCTCAGCCAGCGTTCACTCAGACCCTCGACCAGGGCGGTGAGTCGCTCGGCGGCGTCGGCCGGGCTTGCCTTCGGATCAGCGAGCCCGGCATCCTGCGCTTGGCGGATCAAAGATTCGACGTCGTCGGCCCACTCTTGCGTCGTGGTGCGTAGCGGTTCGCGCAGCTCGTCGGCGAAGACTGCGCTTGCTCGGAGTTCACCCCAGGCGATGCTGTTCTCTCGAATCTTCGGGGCATTCTGAAACTCCAGCAGGAGCATCTGCTCGAGCTGCGCACGAGGGTCTGTCTCCGTGAAGGCGCTTTCGGTGTACAGCGCGGCGCGATCGTTGATGTGATCGAGGGCCCGGCGCAGCACACCTGCGCGGTTTTGGAAGTGGTAGTAGATGAGTGCTGTCGACACTCCGGCCTCGGCAGCGAGCGTCTCCACCCTCAGCCCGCGTACGCCGTGTTGGGCAATGACGCGGACTGCTGCTTCCAAGATTTGCGTTTGGCGGTTCGACACGAGTCCGAATTCTACGAGGGTGGTCGGGACAGGTTTCTAGTCCGCGGGTTCCTGCTGGGTGGTGCAGTGAATGCCGCCACCACCCGCGGCGATGGCGTCGATGTTGATCTGCACGACACGGCGGTCGGGGAAGAGGCGCTCCAATTCGCTTCTGGCGGCCTGGTCGGCCTCGGGGTCACCGAACTCGGGTGCGATGACCGCCCCATTGCATACGTAGAAGTTGATATATCCGGCTGCGAAATCGTCCGATTCGAAGTCGGGCCTGATCGCGACCGGCGCCTCGAGGACCACCACTTCCAGCTTCCGTCCCTGTGCGTCGGTCGCGTTCTGGAGAATCTCGAGGTGACGTGCGGTCACGTCGTGGTCGAACGACTCCGGGTCTGTGTCGAGGCCTGCGACCACGACACCTGGGCGTGCGAAACGGGCGTAGAAGTCCGTGTGGCCGTCCGTGATGTCCTTGCCGGCGATTCCCGGTAGCCAGATGATCTTGTCGAGACCGAGCAGGGGGCCGAGTTCGGCTTCGACGTCCGACTTCGACCATCCCGGGTTGCGGTTGTTGTTGAGTACACAGCTTTCGGTGATGATGGCTGTGCCTTCGCCGTCGACCTCGATGCCGCCGCCTTCGAGGATCAGGTCGGTAGGCAATGATTCGACTCCCGCACGGGCGGCAACGAAGGCTGCGACCTGGCCGTCCTGATCAAAATCCTGCTTCTCGCCCCAACCGTTGAAGTTGAAATCGATACCCGCTTTGGTCCCGTTGCCTTTCACGAATACGGGGCCGGTGTCGCGCATCCAGAGATCGTCGAGAGGCGCGGCGATCAGTTCGACCGATGGGCCGACGAGGGAGCGAGCCAAGTCCAGTTGCTCGGAACGAACAAGCATCGAGACGGGCTCGAACTGCGCGATGGTCTGCGCGATCGTCGCGAGGTTGCGCTGGACCTCGGGCAGGAGGGCTGCTCCCCAGATCGCTTCGCTGGTACCGAACGCCATCCAGGTGCGCTTATGTGGATCACCCTCTTCCGGCATCACCCACTCGCGAAGATCGTCGTCTCCATTGCTCCCGCCCGAGGCTGAGTCGGAATCGCCGCAACCTGCCAAAAAGAGGCCACTGAGCGCAGCGGCGGCTGCCTGAATGAACCGACGTCTTTGCATTGCGGTGACTCCTTGTGCTGTGTGCGTGCGCGCCCGGTCCGCGTCCTGCTTGCATGGAGCGTAAACCTTGACTGAAAATTTAGTCAAGGAAGTAGTGCCAGTTCGAGACCGTTTCGGCGGGCGACACGACGGATCGAAGGACTCATCCGTCGGAAGGTCACGAGTCGATGAGTCCTTCGACCGTTCCCCGCCATCCGCGGCGCTGGTAGTCCCGGGGCGACATGCCGTGGGCACCGATGAAGACCTTGGTGAATCCGGACGCGTGCGCGTAGCCGAGTCGACGGGCGGTCTCTCCGGCCGAGAAGCCCTCCTCGAGATAAGCGCGGGCGAGGGTCATCCGCAACTGACCGCGCCAGCGCGGGAAGCTCTGGCCGGTGGCCGCTACGAAGCGTTTGTGGAGCAGGCCCTCGTCGACGCCGAGTCGAGCGCTCCACTCCGGCAGCGTGCGCGAATCGGTGGGGTCCGCGCGGAGTGCGGTAAGGATCGTTTCGACAGGATCGGTTCGGCCGCCGGGTGTCCGCGTCGCCGCGCTGTTTCGGATCAGCCTCGAGATCCTCGCTGGGTCATGGATTTCGGGGCGCAGAAGGGTGTAATTCGCAACGACCGTGTGCAACAGATACGCCTCCGCTTCGCGCGCGAAGTGCAGCACTCGTGGCGGCGGTGCAGTGACGGGAGAGTCGCCAGGCTGGGATCCGAGCGGAAGTAGAAGCGAACCCTCCGCGATCTCGACGCTGTTGCGTACTCCCGCGGGAAGCCACATCGCGTCGCCCCGCCTCAGATTCCAGGTTCGGTCGCCGAAAGTGACCCGGGCGGAGCCTCGGTAGATCCAGACGACGACGTGAAAGTTGTTGACCCTGGCCCACGTTCCGCTTGCAGGAATCGTCGGCGGTATCGGCGCCGAGCCTGAGTGGGCGCCTTCCTCGGACAAGAGTGCGACGCTCTGTGCCAAGGTCTCGTTCTCATGGATCGGCGCTGAGCCTTGGTTTGCACGTGTGTAGTCACTGGGTGTCACACCGGTGTGTTCACGGAAGGCACGGGTGAATCCCGCGGGCGTCGCGAATCCGACCTGCCCACCCGTCCATCCGATTTCGCGGCCGGAGTTCAGGTATGCGATTGCTGCCGCGATCCGGGCCGAGGTGCGCCAACGCGCGAAAGGCAACCCCGTCTCCTCCGTGAATCGGCGCTGCAGGGTGCGGACGCCGATCTTGAGTTGCCGGGCGAACTGGGAAAGCTCCGTGTCGTCGGCTGGCGTCCGTAGAAGCGTGCGAGCGATCTCGAGGGTCTCGGCCGAGCGTGGCAAATTCGGTGGGGCGTACGACACCGAAGCGTCGGCGTCGTTGGAATGGGCCCCCGCGACAAGCTCGAGTAGTCCGGCCCCCACAGTCGCCCCACCGCGCAGAAATCCCAAGTTGTGCGCGAACTGGTGGACGAGCCAGTCCTGCCAGGCTGCCGGGATCTCGAAATCGATGATCCGGTTCAACGTGGGCGGCAGGTCGGCAGCGGGCATCGGAATGGGAAACGCGACCGCTCCCGGGTCGACTCGGATGCTGTAGGCGATTCCCGCGGGCACCCAGGTTGCCGCCCCAGCGGTCACGCTGCGGGTGCGGTCGCCAATCTGTAGTTCCGCGTGTCCGGTGTGTACCCAGAAGAGCAGTGGCTCACGTGCATTCGCGATCAAGGAGAGTCGGGACGCGGGGATCTCGGGGACTTCGCCCGCGGAGAACACCAACCGTGGTCCCACGTATGCCCTCCCGATTCAGATGCTTTCTCACGCAGCCACCGATGAGTGTAAGAAGTCGGCACGCACGGATAACCGTAACCGATTAGGGGAGGCTAGCTTTATTCAATGGCCCTTCCGCCGTGATCGAGCGTGGGTCGACCCCCCCGTCTGTGCGTTTCCGAGGAGTCTTTCCGTGCCCCGAAACACCCGTCCGACAACGGCGTACTCAGTCACCTTGCGTGAACTCGAGGTACGTCGGGTGACAGACGTGACGCCGGGCATGCGGAGAGTGACGCTCACCGGAGCGCAGCTCGACACCTTCACAAACGCCGACGGCTTTGCCGAGCCCGCCTTCGTCAGCACCGGCTTCGACGACGACCTCCGATTGTTGTTCGCCTATCCTGGCGAAACCGATCCGGTCTTGCCGGTGATAGTCGACGGCACTGTGACTTTCGCAGCGGGACGCCGTCCACTTGCCCGCGCGTACACCGTGCGCCGTTACGATCCGCGAACAAGGGAACTTGACGTCGATTTCGTCGTTCACGGCGGTGGAGTTGCTACCACCTGGGCGCGCGACGCCGGCCCTGGCGACCGAATGCACATCGCGGGTCCCTCTGTATCGCAGGGACTCCCGGAAGATTGCGAGTATCTGCTCGTCGTCGGTGACGAGACGGCGCTACCTGCGATCGCACGTCTGCTCGAGGAATTGCCTGCCGATGCCAGGGGGCATGTGTTCGTCGAAATTGCGGACTCGGCTCACATTCAATCGGTGCGCGAGTTGCCCGGGGTGAGTGTCACGTGGTTGCCACGCGAGGGGGCGGAGCCCGGCACTACTTCTTTGTTGCTCGACGCGGTCAGTGCTGTCGAATGGCCTGACGGACGCGTATTCGCTTGGCTTGCAGGCGAACAGGCGACGATTCGCTCGCTTCGGCGTCATTTGATTCGTGATCGAGGAATTGCGAAGACCGACATCGATTTCACCGGCTACTGGAAACGCAGCGACACAGTGCGCACAGATTCCTGACCCGGCTCCATCGCTCGGTAAGACCGAAGCGCTCGATAACACCGAAAGGCAGAAATGACAGTCCTGCGCACCAGACGATCACGGATCATCGGACTGATCGGGGCCGCGCTCGCCGCAGCGCTCCTTGTGTCCGGGTGCTCGGCCTCGGCCGAAAACTCGAAAACGGCGTCCACTCCCGGTTCGGAGGGGAACGCCCTTCCCGCTGCGGAAGGAACGACTACTTACCCGCTGACCCTGGAATCGCCATATGGTACAAGTATTCTCGAGAAGCGCCCGGAGCGGGTTGCCGCAATCGTCCCCAATGCCGTCGACACGGAAATGCTCCTCGCGCTCGGCGTCAAACCCGTTCTCTCCTCGTCGATGGTCAAGGAGTCGGCTTCCCAGTCGTACTTGCTGCCTTACGGCGCAGAGGATCTCGACACCTTCGAGTTCGCGATGGGCGGCACACTTCCCGTCGAAGCGATCGCCGCGAGCGAACCTGACCTCATCGTCGCCGTCGGCTGGGCCGACGGCCTGGGTGGTTTGTCGATGGGCGATTACTACGAACGTTTGTCCTCCATCGCACCGGTGGTGACGAGCCCCGACACGAAGTCGCGGATGCTCGTGCCGTGGAAGGAATCGATCCGCGTACTCGGCGAGACACTCGACCTCTCGAAGGCAGCCGAAAAGATCGTGGCGGACCATGATCGGTATTTTGCGAAGGTGCGTCAGGAGAACCCTGAACTCACTGGCCTGACCGCAACCTGGGCGATCTTCTACGGAACCGGCAATGGGCTGCAGTACCTTTCAGCGCCCGATTCGGCTCCGGCAACTTTCTTGGGCGAGCTCGGTTTTGCCGAGAACCCGCGTGCACAGGAGTTCGTCACCCAAAGCACTGTCGGCGAGGAACTTCTCGAGAACATCGATGCGGACTTCCTGCTGATCGGCCGCAGTGCCGCCGGCAGCGAGGAGGATTTCGACAAGCTGACCGGCGGGAAGCTCTTCCAAGCGCTGGGAGCGGTGTCCTCCGGTCGTTGGGTCGCTCTGCCTCCTCGCACCGCCGACGGTGGCGACGTTCTGTGGGCAATCACGAGCGGTGGCCCGATCGGAACGATCTGGGCGGCTGAACATATCGTGCCGCTCATCAGCGCGAAGCTGTAGGCGTACAACTGGAGAACGGAAAGCCCTCACCCGTCGCCACACGATTGTGTGGCGACGGGTCGTTCGTACAGCAGGTGTCCCGGGTTTGAGGGTTGCCTATGGGACGAAGAAGGTTGCGAAACCCGGGGTGACAGGTCCGGCGGCAGGCAATATGGCGACGGCAACTTGCCCGGCTCCAGTCTGCAGGGTTGCCTCTCCCGGGGTTCCTTGGTTGTCGCCAGAAAGCCGACCGGTGCCGGAGGCTCCTGTCGAGAGGTTCATCCAGCGCACTTCCGTCGAAAGCATGCAACCCCACCGCTCGTCTTTGGCGCCGGTGATCGTCACCGTGCCAGGTTGTTCGCCGACTACCGCCACACAGTGGACAGGGGGTGCGTCGAAGCTGCCGTTTGGGTTCCCGAACGGCGCCGGGTTGATTTGGAACGGAACGGTGACCGCAGCGGAGGCAACGGTTGCGGGCGCGAGAACCGATACGGCCACTATGGATACGCAGGCAGATAGTCGGCGTACGAGATTCGTCACGGTAACCTCCGGTAATCGAAGACGGTGTGGTGCCCATGCTCTACCCGGAGCGCAATTACCGCAAGGGGATCCAGTTTTCGAGCCAGCGGCGGTTCATGAATCGCTGAGTGCGTGAGCGTTTGTAGAATCGTTGTCCTGCAACGCGTATCGGTATACGAAGCCTGTATTGGGCGGTGAATAGCCCAATCGTGCTGGGCTCCACCGAAAGTACTAACTTTCCAGCCATCGGCCAGCCGGCTTGCGGTGTAGCTCGACAAAGCTGGTGTTGTTCGCAAGGCGGGCTGAACGATTTCTCAGGGAAGGCAATGGATATGGATGATGCGCTCGTTCCGCTCGAAGATGCACTCCCGCAGCTGTTCTCGCATCTTTCGCGGTTTCACGCTGGCGTGAGGGGTCTGCGGCGTGGGCAGCCAAGCCGCGTTTGGGGGTCGAGCCTCTAACTGTCGAATGATTGCGACAGCAGTGGATTTCGTTGGATAGAAGTGCGGAGACCAATCCTGTGTCGGTAGCTGCGGGTCTCGAAATCACGTTTCATCTACCAAACAAATGCTTGATCGCTAGAGTGTGTGCGACATCGAAAGCCCGACAAAGCTCGATTTCGAAGGAGTTCGTATGGTTGCACCTCAGGCTTATGTCGTCGATGCGCTCCGCACTCCGGTGGGTAAACGGCACGGCTCGCTCGCAGGAGAGCACCCAGCGGACATGGGGGCCCACGTGATCACATCGATTCTCGACCGCACTCGACTGGACCCGATGGCCGTCGACGATGTGATCTTCGGTTGTGTCGACGCTATCGGGCCGCAATCGGGCAACATTGCCCGCACCGCCTGGCTTTCAGCAGGCCTACCCTTGGACATCCCAGGAACGACAGTCGACAGACAATGCGGATCTTCACAGCAAGCCGTCCACTTCGCAGCGCAAGCGGTCATGAGCGGGACCCAAGATGTGGTGCTTGTCGGCGGTGTGCAGAACATGTCCTCGATTCCTATCTCGGCGGCAATGCGTGCCGGCAACGAGTACGGATTCGACACGCCCTTCAGTAAGTCCCGGGGGTGGGCAGCACGATTCGGTGAGGCCGAAATCTCACAGTTCGTCGGCGCCGACCTGATTGCCAAGAAATGGGGTATCAGCCGTGAAGACATGGAGGAGTGGGCACTGCAATCGCATCAGCGTGCCCGTGCTGCCATCACAGACGGCCGATTCGAGCGTGAGACAGTGTCATTGGGCCAATGCGTCGTTGACGAATGCCCACGAGAGACATCCATGGAGCAGATGGCTGCACTGCCCGCATTGAGGGATGGCTCGTTGCTGACGGCTGCTGTGGCTTCGCAGATCTGTGACGGCGCATCAGCGGCCCTGATTGTCTCCGAGAAGGCGCTCGAGGTTCATGGATTGAAGCCACGTGCGCGCATTCATCATATGAGCGTGCGCGGCGACGATCCGATGCTGCAGCTCTCGGCGCCGATACCCGCGACGAAGTATGCACTGGCGAAATCCGGCATGGCGATCGGCCAGATGGATACCGTAGAAATGAACGAGGCATTCGCTTCGGTAGTTCTGAGCTGGTTGATCGAGACGGGTGCAGATCCCTCCCGGGTCAATCCCAACGGTGGTGGAATCGCATTGGGCCACCCTCTTGGGGCCACTGGCACCAAGTTGTTCGCCACGATGTTGCACGAGTTGGACCGCATTGATGGACGGTACGGACTCCAAACCATGTGTGAGGGTGGCGGGACCGCGAACGTCACCATCATCGAGCGGCTGAGCTGAAATCGCCGACTGCGGTCATCACCTGGGTGCGACGGGACCGGCAATGTATCCACGCGTGTAAGACAAGCGATGTCAGAGGGTGATCGTGCGGGTGGGCTCCCAGATGGCGGGGTCGCGGTGGGTGACGACGAAGACGGTGGCCGCCAATTCCCGCACGGCGCCGGCGATACGGCGCTCGGTGGCCTCGTCGAGGGCCGAGGTGGCTTCGTCGAGAACCAGGACGGGAGCGTCTTTGAGGAAGGCGCGAGCGATCGCCACCCGCTGACGTTCGCCACCGGAGAGAGCGGCACCCTGGTGTCCGATGTCCTGATGAATGCCGAGCGTCGAGCGGTCGAGAACGGCGCCGAGGGCAGCGCGCCTGGCGGCGTCCTCGATCTCGGTTTCGGTAGCGCCCGGTCTTCCAAGTCCGATGTTCTCCCCGAGGGTGCCCGAGAACACGAGTGGGTCCTGCGGCACGTAGCCGATGTGTGCCGCCAGGTCGTCGTAGGGCAAGTCGCGCAGTGAAACTCCGCCCAGAGTGACGCTGCCTTGGTCCGGATCGTCGAAGCGCATGAGCAGCCCGAGAAGTGTGCTCTTCCCCGTACCCGAGCGTCCTGCGACGAGAACTCGCTCACCCGCGGGGATCTCCGCGGTGATGCCACGCAGAACCGGAGCGTGATCTACCCCGGCGACCTCGATGTCCGTTCCAACAGGGCGCGCGGCGTCCCAGGGTGCGGGCTCGGCCAGTGCGGGAGCCGAAGTCGCTGTGCGGTAGTCGCGAACCGTTGCGCGCAGTTCATTGACTCCGATTCCGGCCAGGGCGAGTTCGTCGAGCGGCGCAGCGGCGCGAGCGGTGAGGACGACGAGGGCGAGAGCGGCTGCGGGATCGTCGAATCCGGTGGCGGCGAGGAAAATCACTGCGCCTGCCAGCGGCACGATGGTGGCGATCGCCGAGATGAATGTCGCTGGTACCGCGGCGAGATTTGTCCGTGCAAGCGCGGCTTCCTGGTCCCGCCAGCTTCGCTCGATTCGTTCGACGGAACGTGTGGGACCGGCTGCTGTGCGCAGTAATTCGAGGTGGTCGGTGAGCTCGAGTGTCGACTGCGTTGCTGCGAGCTCGGCTTCGTGTCGGCGCTCGTCCGCTCGGCTGAGCGCACGTTGGGCCAGCGTCTGAGCGACGAGCGACACGGCGAGCAGTCCACCGACGAGCAGCATGACGCCCGGCCCCGCGACGACCGCGATCCCAGGAAGCAGGAGCAGCGGGATCAGCGGTGCAACCAGGAAGGTCTGAAGTTGGTGCGCGGGAACACTCATCAGCGACGGGATTCCGCGCCCGGCGACGGTGGCGAGCAGTGCCCGGTTGTCGTCGGTGAACCAGGACAGTTTCGCACGGGCGAAGGCGTCGCCGAGAGCGTCGTAGAGATCGCCGACGAGTCGAGCCCCGGTGAAGTAACCGCCCCGTGAGACCAGGACGGTCACGAAGAGAGCGATGGTGGCCGTGGCCAGGACGAGGACCGGCGACCGGTGATCAGCGATCGAGAGCGCGAGGGTGGTGTACGCGATCGCTTCGAGGACAGCGACGGACACCCAACCGAGTCCGATGGTGATCAAGCGTCGTCGGGCTGCATTGGCGCTGTTCATTATTCGGCTCCAGTCAGGGCTGCATTGTGCGAGGCGGCGTCATTCACGTTTCGACCGCCGAGGTCGAGTCGATCGTCGGCATCGTCTGCAAGAGCGGGGTCGTGGGTGACGATCACGACCGTCTTTCCTTCGAAGTGCGCGAGATGCCGCAATTCTTTCAGCAGTTCTGCCGCTGTCCGATCGTCGAGTGCACTGGTCGGCTCGTCGAGTAGCAGTACTGCTGCGGGCGAGAGGAACACCCGAGCGATCCCGACGCGCTGACGTTCTCCTCCGGAGAGTGAAGTGGCGTGGGCGTCGAGGCTGACGTCGATCTGTGCCCGGCGTAGTGCGGCGGTGTATTCTGCGTCCGTTGCATCGGGGGCGGCCAGCGCGATGTTCTCGCGCACCGTGGCAGGTAACACGTCTGCGCCCTGGGGTGTGAGCAGAACGGACTGTGGCCGCAGGTTCTCGTCGATCGCGGTGATGCTACGACCTGCGTAGCGGACGGTACCCAGTTCCGGGATCTCGAAGCCGGCCAATGCTTTCAGGAGCGTCGACTTGCCCGCTCCACTCGGTCCCGTGATCGCAGTGATCGTGGCTGGGCGGAATGCATGCGTGACGTCGTCGACGACTCTGCGGTCCGCGATCGTGACCGTCAGGTCGACGATCTCCAGGTGGTCGGAGGGACTCGCCGCCGGAACGGTGAGTGCTTCACCGGCAGGGAGAGTGGGTTCGTTCAGGGCAGTGGCGAGCCGGACCGCAGCAGAGCGTCCAGCCGCGACGTAGTCGAGGCCGTGCCCGAGTCGCAGGGCCGGTGTCACGATTGCGAGGCTGAAGAGAATGGTGGCGGCCAACGTCGTTGCATCCCAGTGATATCCGACGGCATAGGCGATCGCGAACGTCGCCGTCGCCTGCATGAGGGCAACGGCGACGGCCGCAGGGGTAGCCACGAGTCGAACGCGCTCCTGCATTCCCCCGGTGAACCGTGCTGTCGATTCTGCATAGTCGGCGGCAGCGCCGGTCTGCGCGCCGTAGATCCGGCAGACGCGGATGCCGCGGGCATAGTCGTCCACGGCAGTCACGATGTCGCCCATGACATCTGCACTTTCGGCGCTGTGCCGAGCGGCCATTCGGGGGATCGCGACCAGGTAGAACAGAGCTGCCACGATGCCGGGAGCCAGAGCGAGAAGCGCCACGGGGCCGGCTGAGGCAACCAACGCCGCGATCGTGACCGCGGGGACCACGATGAGTGTGGCGAACTCGGCCGGTAGGTGCGCAGTCATATGGTGCAGCGCCGAGATGTCGTCCGAAACGAGCCTCCTCAGTGCGTCTCCGCTGTAGCGGGACAGCGTGCTTGCCGGTAGGCGAACGAGGTGGGCTGCGAGCTGGCGTCGAAGCCTGGCCTCGAAGAGTGACTCGGCGTGATGCGAGAGCCACGACGACGTGGCAGCGAGCGTTACCCCGGTGAGCCACAGCCCACATGCCCACCCGGCCCAGCTCATCGACGGTTCACCGATGAGTTGCACGACGCACCAGAGCGCCCCGAGCATCGCGACCCCCGACGCTGCGGCCGCGACGACCCCGGCAGCCAATGCAGGCAGCGCCGGGCGCAAGGCCGGGACCAGCGACGGTTCGACGAGAGGGCGGGGCATGGATAACTCCTTGAATCAGCGTCAGAGTGCAGGCACGACAAATGACCGAGACCTAAGGTTAGGGGTCGATGGCTCCATGTGGTTATCGCCGTATGCCGATTTCTTACACTTGCCCAGCATCCGTCGGTGTCAGGATGCGGCCGAGATGGAACTCATGACGTCTTCCCACACGCCCATGACTGCGGGTTCGGTTGGACCCGTTTGGGTGAAGACTGCCACGCATTTGCGGCGGAAGTCGTACATCTCGATCGAGCTGGTCAGGCCGTGAACGCCGTGGGTGCGGGTCAGCCAGCACTCCGAGACACCATTCAGGTCGATCATCGTCCGGCAGGTGTCGGACGCCAAAGTCAGCGTCCCCCCGAACATGGCTGCGGCGTCGAGGTCACCACGGTGGATCTGCAGGCATCCGTTCCCGGCGACGACGGTCGTGACGGGCAGTTGGTGGTAGGACAGGTGCTCCATCCCGGCAGCCATGAGGTGAGGATCGACTCGCCGGTAACCGAGGGCGCCCAGAGCGACCAGGCCGCTACGACGTTCGCTGCCGCCGTCCGCGAGGATGAAGTCGAGCTGTGTCAGCTGATCGGCTTCGGCCCAGAATGCGGGCGTATTCGATGTCTGGATGGGAGGGCTTGTTTCCCTCGCAGTGCTCGGCGCAGTTCGCATCGCTTCGAAGGCGAGACGATCCGAGGCCGGGGTCAAATACGTGGTGTGTGAACTTGATCCGTGGATGTCGAACATGCGGAGCGTCGGCGGTAGGTGCTGCCCTGCTTCAGTGGTCACCACCGAGCCGAGGGAGGCAACGTTCAAACGTAGAGAGACGAGCCCGGGCGCGCAGACCAACGGATCGCCGGGAAATGTCGGAACGGAGTACTTGCCCGAGTCGTTGACAGCCACCGGACCTGCAACGGTGATTGCTACGGCGTCGTCCAAGAGTGGCAGCATTTTGCCGACTACCTCAGGTGCGGTGTCGATCAGTCCGCCGCGGAATCCTGGACGCGCAAGCAGTGCGTCCAGGTCCGACATGCGTGCCAAAGCTGCGCAACGACATTCGCCACGGTGCGGGCACATCTCAGTAGACATCCCTTAGGTACCGCTTCGATCGTTTGAGGTTGTTGACGTAATCCTCGGCGGCGTCCGCATCCAACCCACCGTGCTCGGCGACGACCTCGTGCAATGCGTCGTCGACGTCCTTTGCCATCCGAGTGGCGTCGCCGCAGACGTACATGTGCGCACCGTTTTCGAGCCAGTCGAACAAGTCTCGGCCCTGCTCGCGCATACGAGTCTGGACGTAGATCTTCTCGGACTGATCGCGCGAGAAGGCCAGATCGAGGCGAGTCAGGACACCGTCACGGGTCAGCCCGTTCAACTCGTCCTCGTAGATGAAGTCGCTCGACTGATGCTGATCGCCGAAGAAGAGCCAATTCTGCCCCGACGCGTTGCGCGCGCGACGCTCGTGCAGGAAAGCGCGGAAGGGTGCGATGCCGGTTCCGGGGCCGATCATCACGACGGGAACAGCGTCATCGGCTGGTAGGCGGAACGAATTATTCTTTGAGACAAAAACTCCGACCCGATCGCCCTCGCCGACGCGGTCCGCCAGGTACGTCGAGCAGACGCCGCCGCGGTCCCGCTCCCCCGAGCGGTAGCGCACACTCGCTACCGTCAGATGGACGGTGCCGTCGTGGGCCAGCGGGCTGGAGGAGATCGAATAGACCCGATGTTGCAGCGGGCGAAGAAGTGTAAGCAGATCCTCGGGATTCAGGCGAATGCTGTTGTCCAACTGGAGGAGATCGAGAACGTCCTTGCCCCACAGCCACGCATCGAGCGCTTCCCGATCTTCCGTGTCGAGAATATGCTGCAGTTCGGCGTCGCCGCTGCGTCGGGCGATGTCTTCGATCAAATCGCGCGAGGGAATGGAGATCTCGTAGTCGCTGGTCAACACCTGGTCCAACGGTACGGACGAGCCGTCTTTCGCGGTAACCACGTAATCGCCGCTGACACCGAGCTGATGGATGATCGCCTCGACGAGGGCGGGGTCGTTGATCGGGCGGATGCCCAATCCATCTCCGGCCTCGTAGTCCAGACCGTCCTCGCCGAGCGCAAGGGTGAAGTGGCGGACTTCCTTGGCTGAGTCCTCGCCGGACAACAGCCGGTTGGCGAGGACGGTTGCAGGATAGGGGTTCTTGCGAGTCCACTGGGGCTTGGTCTTCGTCTGAGCGGGCGCAACCGGCGAGGCAGCGGCCCCCGCATCACCGTCGACACCGGCCACCGCAGCGACGGCCCGAACGATCCACTCGGCCGCCGGATCCTCGTAGTCGACGTCGCAATCGGTGCGGTCGACAACCCGGGTCCCGCCGAGCGCTTCGAAGCGGGCGTCGATGTTCTTTCCCGACTGGCAGTACCCGTCGTAGCTGGTGTCACCGAGTGCGAGTACTCCGAAGTAGAGACCCTCCAGCCGGGGCGCACTCTCGGATTCGACTGCATCCCAGAACAGCTGCGCGTTGTCGGGCATCTCGCCCTCGCCGTAGGTGGAGGTGATGACGAGCACCCGGCGCATGGCGGAAAGTGCATTGATATCCACGGTGTCCAGACTCGCGACAAGTGGTTCGAGACCGTGGGCACGAGCAGCTGCGGCTGCGTCTTCAGCCAAGGACTCCGCGTTGCCGGTCTGACTTCCGTAAAGGATGTGCACGGCTGCGCCGGCAGCTCTCTCCACTGTCGCTGTTGCAGTACCGGTTTGACCGGACATGACAGTTCGCGAGTGTAGACCGGCCAGGAATCCGGAAAGCCACGCGCGCTGGTCGCCGGTGAACGGTGCGTATTCGGGGATGTACGGGATTTCCATGATTTGAAGCTCACCTACTTTCAGGGGAGGAGGTCAGGACACCAGGTCGGGGATCGTGCGCGATGCGAACAGTTCGTCGAAGTTCGGCAGTGATCCGAGCTTGTCCCGATTCTTGTTGTCTTGAAACAGAATCCACCCGTACGTCGCCGGGCTGTCCATGGCCAACACGTTGCGTAGGCTCAGCGCCTGCTTGTAGTCGTCGACCCGCTTGGCTGCAATCAGCGCAGCCAACTGTTCGTCGTCGTAGTCGGCCAGAATCTCTTTCGAGTACTTGACCAAGTGCTGGACGAGGGCGAAGTCCTCGGTCAGCACCAGGTTTCGGGCCGCTTTCTGCACTGCTGGATCGTCGGGTCCGGACGCACCCGGCGTGCGGGCGGTGGCGAGTTGTTGCGCGAAGTGAAGCACGGTGTACTCACTGAGCAGCGCATACATCGTCGCCGTATCGGTCTCGCCGTAGGCAGGGACTGCTCCGTTCAGTGCGGGGCGCCCGTCGCGCACTGCGAGTTTGAAGGTGCGGACCTGACGTGCTGCGATGGCGGACGCCAATTCTTCGAGGAGCTCTTTGTGCGACTTCGCAGCCAGGATTGCATCACTGTCCTGGTAGAGCATCAGTGCCTTGGGCATCGCGTAGACGAACGAGTGCTGTTCGACTTCCCAGTTCTCGAGCAGTCGGGTGCCGAGCGCGGATCCCGTTGCTTCCACATGCAGTTCGAGCAAGAGTTGTACTGCGTGGTTGTGGACGGCGGCAAGAGGGTCGGTCGCAGCGGTGATCGAACCCAGCAGTACGGAATCGGTACTTGCTCGCAGTGCCAGTTCGCCACGAGGGTCGTACTGGTAGAAGAAGCCGCCACTCATGCCGTTGCCGACACCCTTGCCGAACTCGCCGAGATTCACGACAGCACCGTTGGTCATGTACTCGCCGGCGAAGTCTCCGACACCTTCGACGACAGCACTGGCGCCGGAGTTGCGAACTGCGAAGCGATCGCCTGCTTCACCTTCGACGAACACTCGTCCACCGGTGGCGCCGAAGAGCGCGAAGTTGCCGATCAACACGTTTCCACCGGCGTCACTGGAGCCGCCGCCTGGGCTGCGCACGGCAATCACGCCGCCGCTCATGCTCTTTCCTACGCCGTCGTTACATGTCCCGGTGTGTTCCAGGTGCATGCCGTCGTTGCAGAATGCGCCGAACGACAGGCCCGCAGATCCGGTCGTCAGGACGCGCACGCTGCCCGGCGCCAGGTAGCGTCGTCCACGCTCGTCGGTCAGTACTCCCGGAGCGAGAAGGCCGGCCGCTCCGTAGTTGAGTTCGCGTTCGAGGTCGATCGCCAACTGACCACCGACGCTCTTGTTCCGGTTACCCAGGTGCAGTGCACCTTCGGCGAATTCAGGTCCGGACACGGCGACCGAGGCCCCGCCACGGTTGAAGAACACCGTGCGAACCTCGTCCATGATCTTCTCGTCGAGCGCGTACTCACGTTCGAGGTACACAGGATTGTCGATGGTGATGTTCGGAGCGGTCTCGAACATCGCGTCCAGCTTCAGATTGCCGACAATAGACGGGTGATCGAGCAGATGCAGGAGATCCGTTCGACCCCGCGCTTCCTGAAGGGACCGCATTCCCAGATTCGCGAGCAGTTCCCGAGTTTCGTGAGCGATGTTGAGAAGGTACTGCGCCATCGCGCGGGGATCGCCGTCGAACAGTTCCGGGTTGGTGGTCAGACCGGCGGGGCACTTGATGTTGCAGTTCTTGGCCATGACGCAGCCCATCATCATCAGCGCCGACGTACCGAACTCGAAGCTGTCTGCGCCGAGTAGGGCGGAAGTGATGATGTCGCTGCCGGTCTGATGCGCGCCCGAGCATCGCAGAACGACTTTCTGGCGAAGGCCGTTGGCACACAGAGCTTGATGGACCTCCGCGATACCGACCTCGGCCGCACGACCCGCGTATTTGAGGCTGGTCACCGAAGCTGCGCCGGTGCCACCGGTATTTCCGGCGACGTTGATGACGTCGGCGCCGGCCTTGGCGACACCGACGGCGATGGTGCCGATTCCTTCCGAGGACACCAACTTCACGATCACCCGAATGCGAGCTGCCTTGCAGTCGTGGATGAGCTGAGCGAGGTCCTCGATGGAGTACGTGTCGTGGTGAGGCGGCGGCGAAACCAGTTCGACCCCGGGCGTTCCGCCGCGGGCGGCAGCGATGTCGACGGTGACCTTGGCGGCCGGAAGCTGCCCGCCCTCACCGGGTTTTGCGCCTTGACCGAGTTTGATCTCGATCTCTTCGAGCATCGGATCGGCGAGGTAGCCCGCCCAGATTCCGAAGCGTCCGGATGCAAACTGCTTGATGCGCGATGCACGAATCGTGTTGTAGCGCGAAAGGTGTTCGCCGCCTTCGCCGCTGTTGGACATCGCACCGACCATGTTCGTGCCGTGCGCGACGGCTTCGTGCGCCGGAGCGTTCAGTGCGCCATGGCTCATGGCACCCGACGCCAACTTCGGGGTGATGTCGCTTGCACTCTGTACCTCGGAGAGAGGTACACCTGCCGGTGCGACCCTCAGCTTGGAAAGGAACTCTGCTGCAATACCGGTTGCATTCAGCACCAGATCCGGGTCGGTGGCCTCGATGGTGACGTCGTCGGCAAAGGCGACGGAGAGAGCATCGCCGAGTGCTACCACCCGAGCGGTGTCGTCGGCCAGTGGACCGTCCAGGCGAAGTGTGTACCGGCCGTCCGCGGCAGATTCACACCGGATTCCACGCATCACGATCGTCCTATTGCCGCGCACCGAGAATCGGCTGATCTGGTCGGTGAACTCGGCTGTTGTCACCGCAAATGTGACATCACCGGGCACGGAGATGACATCGCGCAACGCGGCGGGACGACGCGATCGTTCCGCAGCCATCACAGTGGAAAAGTCCCGGTACCCGGCGGTGATGTCGAAGTCGTCGATCTGCTCGGTGGTCAACCGGTCGAAGCTCGTCGCCCGGTATGCCCCGGCGTCGAGGCGGAAGGCGTCGTCGAGCCGTCCGAGCGGCAGTAGACGTAGAGCCTCGAATTGTTCTGTTCCGGAGGGACTGTCGAACGCGATCTTCTCCTCGGTGAGTTCGACGTACTTACGGACCGCGGTGGTACCGAACGAATGCCCTGCGCCGTCTGCACGCTCCTTGAACAGGCCGAGCAGTGGCAGATCCTTCTCGCCCCCGACTGCGCTCGCACGCTCGTGCCACTGCTTCGAGGTCACCGCGACGGTGTCGAAACAGACGCCACCCACCGGTGACTTCATGTTGGGGAACCACTGGCGCAGAACAGGGTCGGAAGTGTCGAGGAAGTTGGGTTCGAAGAATTCTCCACCGATGTAGCTCTCGACGGTGCACAGTCCGACGCGCCCCATCGTCTTCATGAGGGACTTCTCGGCGGCCTTCGCGAAGCGTCGGAACGCGGCATCCGGGTCAGCGGCGAACTTCTCCTCGGCTCGCAACTGAACGGACAGCGGGTAGACCGCGGAAGCACCGAAACCGAGTGCGGCCGCAACGTGGTGTGAGGACTCGATCTGGCCGCTCTCCACGATGAGAGAGACGCGCAATCGCAGGCCCGCGTCGATGAGGCGCTGGTTCAATGCTCCGACGACCATGATCGCGGGAAGTGTTGCGCGCTCGTGAGATACGTGGCGGTCGGTCAGGACTGCGATTCCGCCCTGTTCGGCCGCGAAGGCTACAACAGCGTTGCCGAGCGCGGTCATCGCGTCGACCATTGCCTGCGCGTCACCCTCGGCGGGGTAGAGCATTTCGAAGCGGCGGTGCGGAGTGTGGTTCTGTTCGCGGATCTTGAGCATGTCCAGGTGCCCGAGGATCGGCGAGGCGATGACGATCTGCTTGCCCTGTCCGGGGGACATCTTCGCACCCAATGCAACCCTGAGAGTCATACCGTCCGCTTCCCGGATGCTGTCGAGGGGAGGGTTGGTGACCTGGGCGAATCGCTGCGAAAAGTAACGAGCCACGCCGCCTTCGCGGTCGCTGAATGCGTTGATGGCGTTGCCGTAACCCATGGCGGAGACCTTTTCGGCTCCGTGCGTGAGCATCGGATCCATCAGGAATTTGAAACTTTCCTGATCCAGGGAGTACGCCATGTAGCGCTGATGAACCTCGAAGGTGCCGTTGTAGCGGGTCGGGGAGCTGACCTTCTCCGCTGGCACGGTGGGAATGTCTTCGATCAGGATTCGCGATTGCTCCAGCAACGACTGGTAGTCGCGCTGAGCGGCAATCTTTTCCAGAGCTTCGCGGGCAGTGTAGGTATGGCGGTCTCGATGATCGAAGTACAACATTCCGCCGGCCTCGACACGGCCACGGTGAATCACCGTCTCAGGCGCGAACGCGATCTGTCCGGCTTCGGAGAATGCGCACACGTAGTCGTGCGTCTCGATCGTGCGTAGTGGACGCAGACCGAGGCGATCCAGGCGCGCACCGATGATGGTGCCGTCGCCGAACACCAGCGCTGCCGGTCCGTCGTTCTTCTCCTCGTACAGCGAGAAGTACTCGAACATCGCACGCACTGCGGGGGAGAGGGTGGTGTCGTTTTCCCAGGCCGGCGGCATCATCGAGACCACAGCCGTCACCAGGTCGACACTGTCCTCGATGACGCGTGCTTCCAGGGTCTGATCGAGTCGGCAACTGTCGGACTGGCCGGGCGGACGGACGATCGCACGTCGTTTTGCACTGGCGACAGCAGCTTCGGAGAGCCGATTCTTCTTGTCCGTGTTCAGTTCTCCGTTGTGAGCCATGAACCGGAACGGCTGCGCCATCGTGGGATGCGGGTCCGTGTTGGTCGAGAACCGCGTATGGAAGTACATCGTGTGCACGGCGTGATCGGGGTCGACCAGGTCGCGGAAGTACGGGATCACTTCGTCGGAGTTCAAGCGACCTTTGAGAACCTGAGTTCGCGCGCTGAGCGAGAGTGGGTACAACCCGCGTAGTGCAGGGGTGTTGTACGCGATTGCCTCGATGGCGAGCAGGGCCTCGTGCACGAGGCGATCGACTACCGCAGGCTCGGGGCGAGGAGTGGGCACCTCGAAAATCCACTGCCTGACCGGAAGTTGATGCGCGATCGCGGCCGGCCGAATCGCCGAGTTGTCGACCGGGACGTCGCGCACTGCGAGAGTGGTGAAACCGCGATCGAGAAGTTCACGTTCGACCAGGGCGGCAGCGCGAGCGTGCTGGGCGTCGTCGTCCGGAAGGAAGAAGTTGCCGACGCAGAAGCGTCCGGCGCGAAGGTCGGAGCGCCCGGTTACCTTGCGGAAGAACCGGAGGGAGAGGTCCACCGAGACGCCGCCGCCGTCGCCGACGCCCTCGGAGGACATACCGCCGCGGTGCGGAACCGAGCAGAGCGCTTCGCGGCCCTTGATCAGGACATCGTGGGTCTGCACGCCGTCCTTGCGCGTGATGAACCCGACCCCGCAACTGCTCTTGTCATCTGCGGGGTCGTACAAACCGACGATGGACGTGCTCACTGCAGCAACCTTCTCCCTGTCCTGGTTGCCCGGAGATTGTTCGACCGGGCAGATACGACGGCATGTATTCCGTCAGGGCAGGGCGTCGCTGCTTCGATGAAGCGGCACCCGAATGGGTTCAGACTACTGAGTAGAGGCTTACCTTAGTCAAGTCTGCTTGGTGTGACTTGGATCTGAGCAGGTCAGAGGGTTGCTTTGTAGGCAAGTGCGTAGGCGATCTTGCCCGGCTTGTCGTCTGTGTACGGCTTGGACAGCTTTGCGAACTCGCCCTTGGACTCGGCTTTGCCGTCGTTCCAGGCCGACAGGACGCCAAGATCGGTGGCAGTGAATCCGCTGTCGACGACGGCATCGCCCGTCAACGCAGTCTGTGCTTTGGTCACCGACTTCACGGTGCCCAGGTAGCTGGAGAGATCATCGCGATTCCAGTTGGTGAGGTCGACGGGCGCGATGTCGCGGACCCAGGCGCCCCAGTAGAACTCCTGGAACGGAATCGTGCCTGCGGCGAATCCGATGTCGCGGGAGAAGTACATCAAGCTGCGGTACTTGTCGTCGGCGAAGTTGGCCAGGCCGACGCTCTTCGGCAGAGCCTGGACCGGTACCTGGTTTCCGTCGACGTCACGCGACCAGACCCACTTGTTCTTTTCCATCTCGGTCCAGAAGGCGCCTTCACTCAGGCCACTGAGGTTGCCGAGAACCCGCAGTCGCACGTGCAGGTCGGGGCCTCCGTCGGCCGTCTCGATGAAGGACGTGAGGGTGTGGTGACCGTCGGTCAGGTAGAGATCGCCGCGGGGTCCGACGACCACGGTCTTCATGGGCGCGATGCTCTCGGCGGTTTCCTGACCCACTGGAATCTGGCAGGTGAAGGACGACGGGTCCTTCAGCGTCGACGCCGCAGTAGCGGTCGCGGCCTGGATCTGGCCGTTCGCCTCACACCAGTCGTCGAACTTCTTGTTGATCGTGTCTTTTCCGAGCGTGTATCGCCCGAGCTTGTAGTACACCTCGTCGTAGCCGAGTGACGGCTGTGTCGCGTGAACGTCGCCGATGCGCACGTCCAGGAGATCACCTTCCTTGGCGCACAGGTACTCCGATCCGCCGGCGGAGCCTGAGAACGAACCGGTGGAGATTCCGCCACACGCGAGGGGAGCGGCGACAGCGGGAGTGCTGACCAATGTTCCGGCGCCGAGCAGTGCCAGTGTTGTGAGTGCCGAGATGGCGGAACGACGCATGTGGGGATCTCTCCTGATGATGGGTTCGCACGTGAAGAAGCTTGCGTCACAATCGCTCAGGGTGGTTTCGGACTTACTGACAACAGACGTCCGCGCGGTGGCTACCACGTGAATTCACGTCGTAACCACCGCGCGGTGAGCCGGTAAGTCGGTCAGCCCTTGTAGTTGTAGAAGCCCTCGCCGACAGCGACGCCGAGCTTGCCTTCATCGATGTAGTTCTTCTTGATGTAGTCGGCGAATTCGCGCTGCTTCTCGCCGCCCTGGGAGGAGATGTTGTAGACGGTGGTCAACCCGACGACGTCCATGATCTGGAAGGGGCCGAACGGGGCTCCGGTGCCGATACGCCACGTCTTGTCGACCATGTCGGGATCGGCGATGCCGTCGATCAGCAGGTCGGAGGCCGCGTTGAGGAGCGGGACCAGGAGCGAGTTGAGTACGTAGCCCGCCTTCTCCTTCTTGAGTTCGATCGGCACCATGCCGATGTTCTTCGCGAACTCGACGACCTCGCGGTACACGGCGGGGTCGGTGGACTCGGTGCCCATGACCTCGGCAGTGTTGTTGACCCACACGTGATTTGCGAAGTGCAGTGCGAGGAACTTCTCGGGGCGGCCGGTGAACTCCTTGAGATCGCTCGGCAGCAGCGTCGAGGAGTTGGTAGCGAACACCGTGTGCTCAGGAGCAACCGTGGCAAGCTTCTCGTAGGTGTCGCGCTTGATGGCGATGTCCTCGGGAATTGCCTCGATGAGCAGGTCGGCCTTGGCGACGGCTTCGCCTAGATCGTACGAGTACGTAATACGTTGCAGCGCTTCGTCAGCCTTGCCTTCCTTGGAACCCTCGACGTTCTCGGCCTTGTAGGCCGCGGCCAACGAGTCGAACCGAGCCTTGGCCTTTTCGATGACCTCGGCGTTGATGTCGTACGCGACGACGTCGAAGCCGTGATAGGCGGTCTGATAGGCGATCTGTGAGCCGAGAACTCCGGTACCCAGAACGGTGATCTGCTTCAGTTCAGTCATTTTCGATCCTCAATCCTATTCGGTGGGTAGTCCGGCAAGCGTCAATCGGACCTGTGCGGCAACGATGTTCGTGAGTTCGTCAGCCGTGATCCGGTCCAATGCCGCGCGGGCTATTTCGAAGTGCAGCACGTTGGAAATCGTTCGCGCTGCAGTGGTGGTTCGGGTGGTGTGGTTGGGGTGTGCCTCGTGCAAGATTTGCGCAATCCGCGTTTGCAGGCGCTGCGAGAGTTCCAGGCCTTCGGCCCGGAAACACTCGCTGGGCTCACCGAACAACACCTCGCGTTGGTAGATGCCGGTGTTCTCGTCGTTTCGGCGACTTGCGATCAGCAGGGGTGAAACCAGCTCGAGCACACGATCTTCTGTGCCGGTCGACTTGGCTTCACGCTCTTCTCCCAATTCGATCTGCTTGCGGTACTCCGCGTTGTACACCATGAGCAGCAACTCGGCTTTGCTTGCGGCGTAACGAAAGAGAGTGCCGCCGGCTACATCGGCGCGGTCGGCAATTTCTTGAGTTGTGACTGCGCTGTAGCCCTTTTCCGCGAACAGTTCGGCAGCGGCGTCGAAGATGCGTGTCTGCTTCTCGAGTTTGTTGCGTTCGCGACGGCCCAGCTCTTGGTCCGGCTTCGTCATCCCGCTCACCTCGTTCCATTTCGGATCACGCTCATAAATGAGTCTACTCCGAAATGTCGGGAGGGTGGAGTCTCCTCCGTCACATCACCGCAGTCCGCTGACCCAACCGGCGAACACGTCTGAGAACACGTCCGCTTCGCACGCATGCGCCGATTCGGGATAGGCGCACTCTGGGTATCCGGCGACGACGGCGGCAAGTTCGACGTTGCAACACTGCGCCAAGAGGCCACGCAGGAGATCCGCAACCGACCAGCCCGCGACGGATACCGCAGGGATTCCCTCTTCGTCGTACACCTTCACCAGATCGGCGTGCCTCCAGGACAATTCCTCGGCCACCAGTGCATCAGGGTTGAAAGACATGGCGCGGTCGAGTGATCCGCGCAGAAGTGAGTGCGGATCGTCCTCGCCGCGAAGCCTGGTCGCGAGGTCCGCCGGCGCCTTCTGCATGACGAACATCCAAGGTTTGCCGTCGGGAAAGACTCCACCGAAGCCTGCCACGTTGAACGGTAGGTGGCTACTGAGAAAATCGGTCTCCACGTCGACGTGTTGATCGTCGCCCAGATGAATGAAGTGGCCGGAGGCAATCTCCTCGCCCATTGCCGGCTCAGCCCATGTGTTGTTCCACAGATCGGTCATCCGACTGCCTTCGGGAAAATCGAGAACCTCGAAGAGAAAACCCATGTCTCTACAACTCCCCGTCGAAGTGGGTGGTTACTCCACCGGTCAGTCGAGAAACCGTCTGCGCCGAGGTCGCGAGGACGACTCGGCTTGTCTCGAAGGTCATCTCGTCGCGTTCGGTGTCCTCCGATTCGGGATCCTCGGCGAGTGAGAAGTCGAGTTCCACCTCTCGATCGGTGCTGGAACAGACCGAGATCATCAGCCCGAGTCGTTCGTCGGTGAACGCCGGAAGCGATTTCTCGGGATGGAAGTCTGCGGCCGCGTGAAAGAAGAACGCCGCCAGCCGTTCGACGAATCCGTCGTCCGTATGTCGGCTGAGATACTGATTGAAGCGGTCGGGGCTGAGCAGCCCGACGTCGAAAACGAGTGTGGGTACGTCGGATTCGAAGACAGTGGCGGGAACCGCATGACTGCGAAGGAAGACTGCGGCGCCGCCGTATCCCGGCAACCTGAACCCATCACGCATCTGGTGTACTCCCGTCGCAGTGGTGTCCTGTCCACGCTAGGCCATTGCTCGGCCGCGTGCTGCCTACTCGAGTAGGCAGCTTGATGGAAGAATCACCGCCTATGACTGCTGTCCTGTACCCGCCCGTCGAGCCGTACGAGTCGGGGCTGTTGGAAGTGGCGGACGGTCAGAGTCTCTACTGGGAGACAGTCGGCAATCCGGCGGGCATTCCGGTTCTCTACCTCCACGGCGGTCCTGGTTCGGGATGCACTGTCGGCGCCAGGCGTTTCTTCGATCCCGAAGTCTTTCGCGCAGTTCTGTTCGATCAGCGAGGCTGTGGGCGCAGTCTTCCGCTAGCGAGCAGTCCGGACGTCGATCTGACCGTGAACACCACGGCGCACATTGTGGAAGACATCGAGCGTCTTCGTGAGCATCTCGGTATCGAGCGATGGATCGTGACGGGACTTTCCTGGGGCGTGAGTTTGGGTCTGGTGTACGCGCAGGCGTTTCCCGCGCGGGTGCAAGCGATGGCCCTGGGCGCGATCACCGGCGGGACGAGGGTCGAAATCGAGTGGATCACCCGTGCCATGGGCCGGGTATTTCCGCGTGAATGGGAAGAGTTCGTGGCGCCGTTGCCGGTGGACGAGCGTGACGGAAACCTCCCCGCGGCGTACGCGCGACTGCTTGCCGATCCGGATCCTGTTGTGCGCGAGAATGCCGCGTTGCAGTGGTGCCGTTGGGAAGACGTGCACGTGTCGCTGATGCCGGGGTGGACTCCGAGTGTTCGATACCAGAATCCGGACTTCCGCCGGGTGATGACCAGGCTGGTTACGCATTACTGGGGTAACGACTGCTTCCTGGCGCCGAATCAGATATTGGACGGAATGGACCGTCTCGCTGAGATTCCCGCGATTCTCGTGCACGGACGGCATGACATTTCCGGGCCACTCGACACTGCCTGGGCGATCCACCGGCGTTGGCCGGGTAGTGAGTTGGTGGTACTCGACGGCGCCGGGCATGGCGGCAGCGGATTCAACGAGGCAATCGTGGAAGCGCTGAATTCACTGGCTCATTCGGCCTGATCGAGTGCCCCGGCGCGGGCCGCAGCGAGCGCGCCGGCAGCAGCACGATCGGCAACCGACTGGTCGACGGGTAGATCGGCGACCAGCAGGCGATAGTAGATGGGTGCGGCGACGGCCGCCAGAAGATCAGCGGCCGAGACCTTCTCGGAGATCTCCCCGCGCTCGACTGCTCGGCGAACGACGATGTCTGCCAGTTCGTAACGTGCGGAATAGAACTCGCGCTTGAGTCTCGCGACCTCGGGAGTGCGGACCGCGTCGGAGAACAGTGCAGCCACCAACGCGCCGCCCGACTCGCTGGTCACCAGTGCGACTATCGATCTGGCCATCTCGCGCAGGTCGGATTCGATGGAACCGGTATCCGGGATGGGGACGGTGGTTGCCGATACCTCGATCGCCGCGTCGGCCACCAACTGGGACAGCGTGCTCCACCGCCGGTAGATCGTGGTCTTGTGGACTCCGGAGCGGGCGGCTATGTCCTCGATAGTCATCGCCGCGAATCCGCGTTCGGACAATTCGGCCGCCGTGGCTGCCAGGACGGCCTCGCGCACCCTGGCACTACGCCCTCCGGGCCGTTGTGGTGTCGAAGTCATGAGCCAACCTTATCGCAACAAGGTGTTGTGTTAGCTGGAGGCACGTGGTTCACTGAGCTAATGCAACTGATCGTTGCATTAGAGATGAATTGAGGGGTGTTTTCCCATGTCATACGAATTTCCTGTCGATCACCGAGGCCTCTTCGAAGAGCGCACAGGACAGTTTCTGAGCTTCGGGCTCCCCGTCTCGGATCTCGAGGAACTGCGCGCGTCCATCCACTCGACCTGGGCCGACGCGCCGGGTGGTTGGTCGTACGAGTGGTCGGCGTTGGCAGCAAAGTACTCCGCGGCCGGCAATCATTCACTCGCGGCGATGATCTACGGAATCGCCAAGTTCCCCGTCCTGGCCAACGATTCGCGGCGCCGGGCCCTGCAGAATCAGGTGGACGAATACGTCAAGGCAGCACCGGGATTCGGGCTCGAGTTCGAGCGTCGAATCCTGTCCCTGCCCTACCGAAACGGCGAGATCGAGCTACCGGTACACATTCTCTCCGTGGACGGAAGGTACGAAGACGCACCCGCCCTGTTGCTCAGCGGCGGCGTCGACGGCTGGAAGATGGACATGCATCCGTTGGTCAGTGCGTTCGCGAAGAACGCCGGAGTGACTGTTGTCGCTTTCGACCAGCCGGGAACTGGTGAATCACCGGTTCCTCTCGACGCTTTCGGTGACGAGGTGATCGACGGACTGGTGGCGACGGCTCGCGCCCTCGGCAATGGCCAGGTGGCACACCTGGGAGTCTCCTTCGGTGGCAACTTCGCCGTGCGGTCGGGGTTGACCGGCGCCGTCGATGCGGTGATCAACATCGGCGCCCCGGTCAAGGGCGCGTTCGAGACCGCGAACGCGGAGCGCCTGGTCTACGGCATGGGTGACATCGTCGGAAACGCACTGGGTTTCGATGCCCCGGCAACCAAAGAGGCGCTGGTACAGGGTCTGCGTGCTTTCGATCGCAGTGTCTTGATGACCGCCGACGACGGCCGGACCCCGATGCTTGTGGTCAACGGGGCCGACGACGTTCACATCCCGCTCTCGGACACCACTCTCTTCGAGGAGCGCCCGAACACGCAGGTACACGTCATCCCGGATGCGGGGCACTGCGCAGTGACCAAGCTGCCCGAGTTGACGCCGATGATGATCGACTGGCTACGAGATGCCCTGTCAGGAACCGCTCCACGAACCGGTAGATGATCCGCCGCCGAAGCTGGCAAAACGATACGTCGCAAGAACGGCCTTGTGATCGGTCGGCCACGGCGTCGGTGAAGCGATGAAGTTGTCCTGGGAGTTCTCCTCCACTCTTTTGTTGTGCACGATCGTCTTTCGCGGGCCGATGATCCCGACAGATCCCAACTTCAGGTCGGAAGCGCGATCGGCGAAGATGTAGTCGATCCGATCGCGTTCGTCTGCCTCGGGTGCCCAGGTGAGCTGTGAGGTGTCGACGTCGGGATTGTCGGACGGCCAGGTGAAGCCCGGGTGTGTGGCCGGGTTCGGGTACTTACTGCGGTAAGCGTCGACGAATCCGGCTTGGTCGAGCAGGCGGGTGGATTCCCAAGGAACGACTACACCGTTGTGGTCGAACAGATTTCGCGTGCCGTCGGTCCAATCCAGGGCCGACGGTTCGTTGAAATCGCCACCGAGGATGACGGATCTGCCCTTGGCCCGTTCTTGTGCCGCATCGTCGACGAACGTCGAAATTGCCTTGGGTCGTCCCGAATTGATGTTCACGCGCTGAACCGTCTCGGGGTCCGTGACCGGACCGGACGGCATCTTGTTCCAGCCGAACTCGGAGAACTCTCCGGGCTTGGGAACACCCGCGCCGTATCCGCGCGGTAGATACGTCGCGTAGGACGTGTAGGCCAGATGTGCCGAGTAAGCAGCGATTTGTTTGCCGTCGACCGTCACGACTGCCTTGATCATCGAGTTCAGGTCGGCTGTTTCCTCGATCGGAAACTTGGAGAGAATCCCCACGTCGGAGGACGCTGCTCCGTAGAAGGTGGTTCCTGATTTGGTCAGCATGTCGGCCAATGCAGTTGTCGCAGTGCCGGCTTCCGACAGGAGAACTATCGACGCCTGTGTCGAGATGATCATGTCGGCGATCAGCTGCAGGCCACCGTTGATCTTGGTTCCGCCGTGCCAGGTGTTGAGGGAGAGCACTTTGATCTCCTGCGCGGGGCTCGCCCCCGCGACGGAGGTATTGGCACCTAATGTAAATGCGCTCGCGGTGACTGTGCCCGCGGCTACCGCCATCGCCTTGACCATCTGGCGGCGCGTCAATCCATTCATCAAATCCCGGCTCTCGTTGTCGTGTGCTCGAACCCCCGGAAGATGATTACCATCGCTACCTAAACGGACAGTTAACCAATTGTAAAATGGCAGATTTCCAAGAAAGCCGTGCGGGCAATAGTCTTCTGATCGTGGTACTCAGTGAGCGTTTCCCCGGTAACAAGACCTTCGCGAAGGTTCGTGTCCTGCCGCCGGTGGTGAAGCTGCTCCTCCTCTCGATGGTGCTGTTCAACATCGGGTTCTATCTGGTTGTCCCCTTTCTGGCGGTGCACCTTTCGGAGGACCTCGGATTTGCGGCCTGGATTGTCGGCCTCGTCCTCGGATTGCGGATGTTCAGTCAGCAGGGCATGTTCTTCATCGGTGGAAGCCTCGCCGACAGGTTCGGCAAGCGTCCGATCATCCTGCTGGGCATAGCCGTTCGTGTAGTCGGTTTTCTGATGCTCGGTCTGGCAGAAAGCATGAGCGCCGTGATCGTCGGCGTGCTCCTGGTCGGCTTTGCTGCCGCGCTCTTCGCGCCCGCAGTGGAGTCGGCCAACGCGGAGTACGGACGCGAACTCGAGTCCGCCGGAGTTATGCGTCGTACCGATTTGTTTGCAGTGGAACAGATGTGCAGCCGCCTGGGAACAGTGATCGGTCCGGCGCTGGGAGCTGCTCTCCTGATGTTTCCGTTCTCGTGGACGGCGTCGAGCGCCGCGTTGCTCTTCGCGATCATGTGGGTCGGGTTCTTCATCTGGTTCCCCCGACCGGGCGATGCCCACGACGGCCCGGTGTCGACCTATACGCTGCGCGACGTCTGGCGAAGTGTCCTGACCAACAACAACTTTCTGCTCTTCGCGACGCTCTGCAGTTTTCAGCTGGTTGCGTACAGCCAGCTGTACCTGATGCTTCCGGAACAGCTCGAGCGCGGAATCGGTTCGCAGTCGGCGCTGGGATGGTTCTACGTGGGCGCGGCGGTGTTGGTGATCGTCGGGCAGGGACCGACGGTCGCGGTTGCCCACCGCATCGGGCATCGGCGCGCGATCACCTTCGGGCTTGTGCTCATTTCGGTGTCGTTCCTGGTTCCGCTGGTCACCGGCGTCGACTCCGCAGCTTCGGCGTCGACGCAGATAGTCGGTCTGGCGGTGTGGATCGGGCTGCTGCACCTGGGACAGATGTTGATGGTGCCGCCGATGCGAGACACCATCGCGATCCTCGGTCGTGAAAGCAACCTCGGAGCGCACTTCGGCATGCTCAACACGATCGGCGGTCTGCTCGCGCTCCTGGGAACCGTGGGAGTCGGATTCGTGTACGACCTCGTCGACAACGGCCACGCAGCGCCGGCGTCACCATGGGTGATCGTTGCGCTCTGCGTGGCCGTGTCGGCTGTGGTGTTGTGGGTGTGGTCAGGCCGAACGAAAGTTATCGACCAGCGATCGTCTGATTGATCTTTGCGACGAAATCTTCCAGCACAAACGGAATGGTGAGTGGGTTCGGCATGGACACCGCGTCACTGACGATGGGGTCCAAGCTGATCAGGCCTCCGGTCTCGACCACGTTCAGATTGGTGAACGCCGGCTGCGACTCCATCTCGGCGCGAGCCTTCTCGTAGTTGTCGAAGAGCAGGTAGTCGCACTCGAGGAGGTCGTAGTTCTCGGCGGAGATCTCGTAGTTCAGCTTGCCCGCGAACCGATCCTTCAGTGCGGCAGGCGCCGTGAATCCCAATTGCGTGAGCAGCTGAGCCCGCGCTGCCTCGGGGCTGAACGCTCGCAGATTTCCGTCGCTCCAGCGAATGACGAGAGCTGCTGTCTTGCCTTCGAACTGGGGGTTCTCCGCGCGGGTGCGAACGATGAGGTCTTCGACTTCCTGGACCTCCTTCTTTGCCTGCGCGGGAACGCCCACAGCCGTACCGATGCGGGTCGTGACTTCCTGCCAGGGCAGAACCCAATCCGTCTGATCGGCGGCGTGCAGCACCGTCGGCGCGATGGCGCTGAGCTGCTTGTACAGATCCTCGTCGATCGCGTTGTTGACGGCGATGATCAGGTCAGGCGCTGCAGCCACGATCGTTTCGATGTCGAAATCGGTGGTGGCGTTGGCCAATGGCGTCGGCTCGGCGCCCTGGACTGCGGAGTCGGCCCAGACGCCGATTCCGTCGTCGGTCGATCCCTTCCACACCGGGACCAGGACGGGCGTCAGCCCGAGGGAAAGCAAAACGTCCGCGTCGCCGATACCGACCGCTGCGATGCGGCTGGGTGCCTGCTCGATGGTGGTGGAGCCGAACTTGTGGTCGATCGTCACAGGGAAGGCGTTGGCCTCGGCGTGAGCACCTTCGGTGCCGGGAGTGGATTCGTCCTTCGCGCTGTCGCCACAGGCAGCAAGGGCGAAACCGGCTGCTGTTGCGAAGGTGACGGACAGCATGGCACGGCGGCTCAACATAGGGTTCACGGCAACCTCGGGTTTCATGGTTATGGGACCCTAACCATAGTGGAGTTGCTGTGTCGGCAGTGTTTGTTAACCTCCGCCCATGACGGCGGTTCTCGACTACACATCAGCAGGACCGTTCACCCGCATCGACGGGGTGGACATGCTCGCCCTCGAGTCGCTCCCCACCGACCCCATGCAAATATGCCGGGTAGTGCCGTACCTGGTGGTCCAACCCACCGATGCACGGTCGCTGAATCTGCCCACCGACCGATTCGACGAAAACCAGATCCGGCCGGCAAGCGTTCTGCTTCAACGCCTGCTTGCGCTCGATCCGGCACCGGTGACCTCCGCCCGAGAACCCGACAAGCGGCTCGTCGGAACCTGTCGGCACTTTGCTGTTTTGAGTTGTGCGTTTCTGCGCTATCGCGGAATTGCCGCTCGCGTCCGCTGTGGTTTTGCCACCTACTTTCAACCGGGACAGGGCGTGGACCACTGGATCACCGAGTACTGGGACGACGCCGGCAAGCGGTGGATCCGCATCGATTCGGAGATCCTCGGACAAAACGTCCTTCCTCACGCCCATAACCTGCAGCCGGGAGAATTCCTCAGTGGTGGTGAGGCGTGGCTGGCGTATCGACGCGGCGTGATCGACGGGTCCCAGTTCGGGGTGTACGGCACCGAGAACTGGGGGCCTGCCGAGATCCGCGGCAACGCAGTGAAGGATCTTGCCGCGATGAACAAGGTCGAAACTCTGCCGTGGGACGAGTGGGGTCGTATGACGGCCGCCTACGACGGAAAGACAGGCGCCGACTACGACCTACTGTTGGACGATGTCGCCGCGGTGTGCGCCGCCGACGATCCCGTTGCCGTGCGAGCACTGTACGAGCACGATGACTTGCGCGTGCCGGACAAGCTGATTCGTTTCTGAGATGCTGGTGCGATGAATCCGGAGCATCGCCAACTCGATTACGGACTTCGATTCGACTGGGGGTTGCGCGGCGCCGAAGCGATTGCTGCCGGCGTCGATGTGGCAGTGGTGGTAGACGTTCTCTCGTTCACGACGACGCTGAGCGTTGCCGCCGACGCGGGAATCGACGTACTTCCCTTTTCCTGGAACGACGAGCGCGCGGTCGATTACGCGCGTGATGCCGATGCGGTCCTGGCGGTGAGGCGGAGCGTAGCCGCGGAGGGTCAGATCAGTCTGTCTCCCAAGACGATTCGCGAAGCCGAGGTGTCGAGTCGGCTGGTGCTGCCGTCGCCGAACGGGTCGACTATCGCGTTTGCGTTGGCGTCTCAGGTTGCGGTGTGTGTCGGCGCTTCGTTGAGGAACGCTTCCGCCGTCGCGGATTGGATTGTGCACGAACATGGTTCGAGATCGAGGGTTGCGATAGTCGCGTCCGGTGAAAAGTGGCCCGGTGGAGAGTTGCGTCCGGCGGTGGAGGATCTGTGGGGCGCCGGTGCGGTTGTCACGGCGTTGACCGCGACTGGTTGGGAAGGGTCCCCATCGCCCGAGGCGCAGATGGCGGCGACTGCCTGGACGGCGGTGTCGGATTCGTACGAGGAACGGTTACGGGACTGCGCCTCAGGGCGCGAGTTGATCGTCATGGGGTTTCCACACGACGTCGCCATCGCCTCGGAACTCGACGAAAGCGACACCGTACCTGTTCTCGAAGATCGTGTGTTTCGAGGTCAGCGCACCGGGCGTCGGTTGAACAAACTCCGCGCCCAGAGGTAGGAGAGGAAGGTGATTGCGACGCACCATCCGATCGCGAGTATCGCGTTGTTCCCGATAGCTTCGCCGAGAAGAAGTCCTCGAAGAGTCTCGATGATCGGAGTGAACGGCTGATACTCGGCGAACCATCGCAACACGGTCGGCATCGAGTCGGTGGGGACAAAGCCGCTTCCCAGGAACGGCAAGAGGATCAACACCATTGGAAGGTTGCTGGCCGTCTCGACACTCTTGCTGACGAGGCCGAAGGCGACCGACAACCAGATCATGGCGATGGAGACCAGGACGAGGAGTGCAAACGTCGCGGCCCACTCCACGAAGCCTGCAGTGGGCCGGAAGCCGACGGCTATCGCTACGGCGATGACGACAACGAGGCTCACGATCGTCTGAAGGAGGCTGCCGAGAACGTGACCTGTCAGGACGGACGTGCGCGTGATCGCCATCGTTCGGAATCGTGCAATGATCCCGGCGGTCATATCGGTTGCGACGGAGATGGCAGTACCTTGTGCCGCTGATGCCACGGTCATCAGAATGATCGCCGGTGCAACGTAATTGACGTACTCGGCTCGACCGCCACCGCCGGGGCCGAGGCCGTTCCCGAGCGTTCCGCCGAGCACGTAGACGAACAGCAGTAGGAAAACGACTGGCATTCCGACGAGCATCACCGTCATCGACGGATATCGAAGGATGTGTCGAATACTGCGACGCAGCATGGTTTTCGAGTCCTGATAGGCAAGCGTCATGGTGGTCATCGCGCGTCGGTCCTTTCGGTGGCGGTCAGAGTCAGGAACACGTCGTCCAGGTCGGGTGTGTGCACGGAGAGTTCCTTGACGTCGATCGAGTGAGCGTCGAGTTGGTCGAGAAGAGAGCGCAGCGAGCGGACACCCCCGTCGCTGGGGACCTGGAGGACATAGGCGGCATCGTCACGTGAAGATTCGTCGAAAACAGCTGCAGCAGAATCGAGCTGATCTCGGTCGAAGAAGTGAAGACGAATGTGGCCGCCGGGGATGTGCCGTTTGAGTTCCGCTGCCGTACCTTGGGCGACGATCCGTCCCTGATCGAGGACGGCGATGTGGTCGGCCAGTTGATCAGCTTCCTCGAGGTACTGGGTCGTGAGGAAGATGGTGACACCGCCCTCGACCAACTCCCGGATGATCTGCCACATGGTGCGTCGGCTCCGGGGGTCGAGGCCGGTGGTGGGCTCGTCCAGGAAGATGATCTCCGGTCGTCCGATCAACGTCATTGCCAGGTCGAGCCGTCGACGCATGCCGCCCGAGTAGGTCGACGCCAGCTTGTCCGCGGAGTCGATCAGATCGAACTTCTTCAGGAGTTCTTCAGTGCGCGTTCGACGTTCGTCCTTGCCGAGATGGTGCAGGTCGGCCATGAGGAGAAGGTTTTCCTCACCGGACAGATAGTCGTCGACTGCTGAGAACTGCCCGGTGACGCCGATGCGCGAACGCACCGCGTCGGGATCGTCGGAAGGGTTGTACCCGGCGATGCGGATGTTGCCGCCGTCTGCGGGAACGAGGGTCGAGAGGATTTCCACGATGGTGGTCTTGCCGGCGCCGTTGGGGCCGAGGAGTGCAAAGACGGTTCCGCGGTCGACGGAGATGTCGATTCCGTCCAGTACCGTCTTGTCGTCGTAGGCCTTCTTCAGGCCCGTCGCGGTGATGGCTGGTTTACGGGACATCAGCGTTCCTTTCGCTAGATCTTCTTGTTGGATTCTTCTCGAGGCTCCGAACGTCGAATGACGATGTCGCCGTAACTGGTGTGTGCCCGGACGTCTACCCGGCGTTCAGTGGAAGCCGGACCGTGCGTGGCATTCATCTGGTTGTCGACGCGGCCGAAGGACGTATGAGCGTCGAATCGCGCGGCGGTTCCGGATCGAACACCGATATGGATTCGTCCGGCGGCCGTCTTGGCGGATACGACTCCACTCTCGATGGCCTCGAAGCGGATGTCGCCGTTGGCGGTTGCGGCGCTCGCATCGGATTCGGCATGCTCGACGGCGACGCTTCCGTTGGCGGTCTTCGCCTTCAGTGCGCCGGTGATCGTGCCGATGTTGATGTCGCCGTTGGAGTTCTTGACCTCCGCGTTGCCGTCGACGCGGCCGATGCGGATGCTTCCGGACCCGGTGCTCGTGTCGATGTCACCGGCCACGTGCTCGACGATGATCGCGCCGGCCCCGGTGCTGATGTTGAGCGGCCCGGTGGTTTCCAGTGTGCAATCGCCCGCGGAAACCTTCACCCGTGATCGTCCGAGAGTGCCTTCGCTACGGAGGTTGGCAACTGCGGCAGTGCCTTCGAGTTCCGAGCCGGAGGGAAGCTGAACGGAGATGTCCACAGATCCTGTCTTCCCGAAGATGCCGAGGCCGCGCTGTTTCGGAGTCTTGATCTGCAGCCGGCCACCTGCGAATTCGACGCGTGTTTGTTCGGCGACTCGAACGTCGACCTCGCGAGACGAGTTGCTGGGCAACACTTCCACGACAGTGTCGTTGCGGCTGCTCGCCGTGATCCGGATGTGTCCGACTGCCACGTCGAAGTTCAAGGTGATGGGGTCAGGTGTGCTGAATGTAGGCATGGTGATACTCCCGATGAGGTTGTCTCGGTTGATGAAAGAGGGTGGTGCGAAAGATGAAGCCGGTGTCAGTGCACCCAGCCGCTGAAGCTTTCGGAACCTTGGGACGTGCGCTGTCTCGGAGTGCTTCTGTTCGCGCCGCCTTCCAGAGCCGTTGCAGCCGAGCGAACCAGCCACGCGTTGACGGAGATCCCGGCTTCCCGGGCCGCCGCCTCGATCCGGTCTTTGAGGTCTTGCCCCAGCCGCAGGTTGATTCGAGTCATCGAGGCGTCGTCGGACTCCGTGACGGGGCGCGGTGCCGGAGTCGGGTCCTCTTCGACGGGGGCTGGAACCGGTTCACTGATGGCTGGTGCCACCACGAATTCGGGTTCGCGTCCCCGCAGGCGCAGGTCCACCGAACCCGGGGCGAGGTCACGCGTGATCTCGGCGGCTGCCGCAGACAATGCGTCGAGAAGGGTGAGTCGCACTGCTGATTCCAGCGGTGCGGTCAAACGATCGGCGAGTGCCTTTGCGTCTTCTCCGCCTGCTTCGGTCGCCACCGCGAGTTCGTGGCGAAGGTTGTCTACGTACGGTGTCAAGTCCATGGCATCACTATGGCACCACTTTGGTGCCACCGCAATAGTTTGGTGGCACATTCGTGTGAATTTGGTGAGAATTGCCAGGTCATCGGGGTGGTTGGCGATTCGGTCCGCGGCAGGCTGGCACACTCGTAAGGGTGAGTCCTGCCGAATCGAACCGCCGACGCCGCATCGTGCTCTGGATTGCCGGGGTGCTCGGCGTCGTGATCGTGGTTGGGGTGGTGGTCGTCGCGATCGCACCATCGCGGTACCTGCCCTGGGACACGGCTGAGTTCCCGGCGGTGGACGCGAGTGCGCTCACGTCTGATCAAGGTCGGGTGCTCGAGCTACTGCAATCCGAGCATGAGCAGGACCGTCCGGGCACCTTCTATTCCGACGGCATCGACGAAGAGTGGTGCGCCGACTTTGTCAGCTGGATCATGAGGGAAGCGGGTCGACCGTTGTCCAACCCGAACTCCGGAAGTTGGCGCATCCCGGGTGTGTACACCTTGCAGGAGTATTACCAAGGGATCGGCGCGTACGCCGAGAACGGCAGCGGGTACACCCCGAATGTGGGTGATGTGGTGATCTACGACAGTTCGAGATGGGTCGGTCAGCACACCAACATCGTTGTGGCAGTGGACGGCAACTCTGCGATCACGGTTGGCGGCAACGAGTTCGGCAAGGTGCGGGTTCATGATCTGGACTGGCAATCCGACTCTGCCGTCGTGGGATTCGGAAAACTTCACCCCTGATCGTTGCTCTTCGGAGACAAGGCGAACCACCGCGCCGACGCACGTGCCTCGTCGCCTGCGTCGATGTGCAGCGTGTTCGTGCCGGTTCGCACGCTCACCTGCTCACCTCTCTTGATCGGCTGGGTGTACTCGAGGATCGCGCGAAAGGGCCCGCTTCGTAATCTGTCGGGCAGCGCATCTTCCACGGGCTGCCAGTAGATTGCGTTGTTCACGTGATCGAAGGGGTCGAAATCGCTCGAGCGCAACGGGAACGGCGTATCCGCTGACGGCGTCGTGTCCGGGGTCGGGTCGATCCACCGACGCCAGTGAAGATGCTGGTCCACGGCCGTAGATGCCAGGGCGGCGGTGAACTTCTCACTGATGGATGCCGGCATTCCCGTCTTCGGGTCGATGTTGATCCAGAACGCCTCGGTTTCGATCAACCCGCCGCCATCGGATCTGATGCGAACTCGCATCGAACACCACTTGTTCGACAGGCCTGAACACCAGCGCTGCAGGTGAACTCGATCCGGCCAGACGACCGGCTCGAGTACATCGATCACCGTTCTTCGTACCATCCACAGCGGGTGTGTATCCATGGCGCCGCGGTCGACGAGATTGTCGAAGCCCGCGTCTTGGAGGTAGCGCGCGATCGCGTCGAGGCGCAGTTGTTTGTCGGTGTGGATGTCACCCGTACGCACCGGCCACGAGGCCTGGAAGATGCTTCCGGTTGTCGGTAGTTCGGCCATCGCTACGTGGTCGTCGACTTTTGTACGGTTCATCGGATGTGGGCTCCCGGTGTTCGCCTGATTGGGTGGCTTCACGCTTGCGTTACCCGATGGTGGGATCTTGAACCATCGGAGTTCATCGTTTTCTGAATCCAGTTTTCGATGTACTGTCGCACGTATGGATATCGAGGGCGTAGATGTGGTGACCAACGTGGCGGTGCTTGCGAGGTTCGGGCATGCACTGTCCGACGAGACTCGGACACGGATACTGCTCGAACTGAAGACCGCACCGCGGTATCCGTCCGACCTCGCTGAAACGCTGGCTGTGACCAGGCAGAAGCTGTCCAACCATCTGGCGTGCCTGCGCGGTTGCGGCTTGGTGGTGGCCGTCCCGGAAGGGCGCCGGACCAGATACGAACTCGCCGATGTACATATCGGTCGGGCCCTCGACGACCTGCTCGGGGTCGTACTCGCGGTGGATCCGTCGTACTGCCCGGACAGCGAATCAGAGGGGTGCTGCTGATGGTTGCGCCCGTTGACGGTGTCGGGCTCTCGACTGACCGGCGTGCGCTCTTGTCGAGAAGAATTCGCATCTTCGTGGCGATCACGATCAGCTACAACGTCGTCGAAGCGATCATCGCGCTGGCGGAGGGCACACGGGTGTCGTCCGCAGCACTGTTCGGTTTCGGCCTTGATTCGGTGATCGAAGTGTCCTCGGCGGCAGCTGTTGCCTGGCAGTTCTCGGCGCCGGATCCGACGAGCCGTGAGAAGACGGCACTGCGAGTGATCGCATTCTCGTTCTTCGGGCTCGCTGCGTACGTCTCGTTCGACGCGATTCGGTCGCTGTTCGGTCTGGGTGAAGCTCGGCACACGAGCGTCGGAATACTCTTGGCTGCGGTGAGTTTGGCGATCATGCCGGCCCTGTCCTATGCGCAACGCCGAGCCGGTCGGGAGTTGGGTTCGCTGTCGGCGGTCGCGGATTCGAAGCAGACGCTGCTCTGCACTTACCTCTCTGCTGTCTTGTTGGTCGGTTTGCTGCTCAACTCGCTGCTCGGCTGGTCGTGGGCGGATCCGATTGCTGCACTGGTCATCGCCGTCATCGCGGTGAAGGAAGGCATCAACGCGTGGAAGGGTGATCCGTGCTGCCCGGTTGTGGCTGCGCCCGAGAGCGGTGACGAGTGCGACTGCTGCTGAGTGAACACAGGTTTTGTCGAGTGAGCACCCCCTGCGGTGCGTCAGAGCGGGTGTTCACTCGATGAAAGGCGTGCCGACTTCTGCGCGGCCCTTGATGTGCGCGGCGCGTTGCTCGAGAAGGCGCCGCAGATACGGGCCGACAGCCAACCTCAGTGCCAGGTGTCCGAGCGCCCCGAAGGGGGCCGTAACCGTGAAGCGGTCATGCATCCGCGTCCACCCACCCGGCTGAACGTCGAAGACGTGTCGGAGAGCGATGACGAGTGCGACTACTGCTGAGTGGGCACAGGTTCAGCTGAGTGAACACCCCCACAAGTACGCCACAGCCTGTGTTCAGTCGAGGAAAAGGGTGTCAGGCCTGGTTTGCGATCCCGGCAAACGGGTACGGGTCGGTGACCTGCGGTTCATCCGCGACGGGTGATGTTTTCGCCTTCCAGCCCCTCGAGACTGAGTAAGGGAAGTGCATTCTGTCGAAAGGAACGCTGATGACTGCTCCACCGCGGGAACCCGCGAATCACCCTGTCCGGCAGGGTTTCGCGGTAGGTACGACGTTTGCAGCAGCAATCCTGCTGCTCACCGCAGGCATTGTCGCTCTGCTTCAGGGCATCGCGGCCGTTGCCGACAACAATCTGTTTGTCGTGGGTATCAACTACACGTACAAGTTCGACATCACGACGTGGGGTTGGATCCACATCATCTTGGGCATCATCGGGATCGTGGTGGCCCTCGGCCTCTTCACCGGTGCAGTGTGGGCCAGGGCGGCGGCAATCGTCATTGCGTCGCTCTCGATCATCGCCAACTTCTTGTGGATGCCGTATTACCCACTGTGGTCGATCCTGGTCATCGCGCTCGATGTCGTTGTGATCTGGGCGGTCGCGACCTGGGACAGGGACAGAGTCTAGGCACCGAACAACCCGAGAGCAGTTGGTCCCGACCGAGTCGACTCGGTCGGGACCATCGCTCGTGCGTGGGACATTTCGACAGGGTGTGGCTCGGATCAGTCTGGGAGTCGACGCATTTCGGCGACGGTCAGGCCGAGGGAATCGAGACGGGCCATGATGCTCCGCATAGCCGTGTGGTCCGCGACGGGTCCGTACAAACTGGTGAACCCGCCGGCGGCACTGGCGACACTGAGTTCAGGAAATGCGGCCTTGACGCGGTCCGACACTTCGCCGTCGATGAGGAATTGATACCGAGTGGGAGCATTCATCAGTATCCGCTCCATTTCGTAGGGCCATGAGGTTCGAGAAGGCAGCGCTCCGAGCCTCGAAATCGCATGTCGTCAAGTGCAATCGGCGTCGCTGCCCGATCCAGGACTCCGCATCCGTGAGATCCAGTCTTACTCGCGTACGCGCTCGGGGCGTCATCCCCTACGGGTGAATGTCGTCGCGGGTCCGTTCATCCCTTTTGTGTGAGGCTCCGCAGAGTCGCCACCCCTAGTGTCGACCGGGAGAGAGAAGAGGTCGGCATGGGATCTGTCATCGGGGATCTGTTACCCCTCGCGGTCGGCGTTGCGGTATCGCCGATCCCGATCATCGCGGCAATCTTGATGTTGTTGTCCAAGCGTGCCGGCAGCACGAGCGTCGGGTTCGCGCTGGGCTGGATACTCGGAATCGTCGTCGCCACCGTGATCTTCGTGCTTCTGTCCAGCAAGCTCGGTGACTCCGAAGGTGATCCGTCAGCGACAGTGTCGTGGATCAAGCTGGCGTTGGGTGTATTGCTTCTTGCGTTCGGAGTCAAGCAATGGCGCGGACGCGGAGGCGAGCACGAAACCCCGAAGTGGATGCACGCCATCGATGACATGACCGCTGTCAAAGGCCTCGGCTTGGGCTTCGCTCTGGCTGCGATCAATCCGAAGAATCTGATGATGTGTATCGCGGCCGGAATCTCGATCGGATCCGCGTCATTGGGCTCCGGAGAAGTTGTTGTCGCCATTCTGGTTTTCACGATCATCGCGGCCTGCACAGTGTGCGTGCCCGTGATCGGCTACCTCGTTGCCGCGGAGCGACTGCGTGGTCCGCTGGCCAAGCTGAAGGTGTGGTTGCAGGAAAACAACGCCACGGTGATGAGTGTGTTGATCCTGGTTATCGGTGTTGTTCTCATCGGCAAGGGCATCGGCGGTCTCTGACAACTGGAGGTAGTTATGGGATCGCTGCTACTGCAACAGATCCCGCTGGCGCTCGGGATCATCATGAGCCCGCTGGCGGTTGTCGCCGTTGTGGCCGTACTGTTTTCCGAACGAGCGCGTATCAACAGCATTGCGTACCTGATCGGGTGGTATCTCGGAATAGTTGTCGCGCTGGCCGGTTCGTACGTCATCTTGACCGCACTCCAGGTTCATCAGCGCACACACCCTCCGCTGTGGGTGCCCATCATCCATCTCGTTCTCGGGGCAACTCTGCTGGCGGGTGCCTGGTTCGTCTACTCACGCAGTCGTCGCGGGGTTCAGGCGATGGCGGCTGCAGTTGTCCCTGGCGACGTTGTGGCTGCGGCCCCTCAGCTGCCGAAGATGCTGCAATCGGTTGAGCACTTCCAACCAATGCGATCCGGTGTGCTCGGTTTCGCGCTGTTCGTTCTCAACCCCATCGACATGTCGTGTGCCATCGCAGCAGCGATGAACCTTCGTCTCAGCACTGTGGCACCGACGTCGCAGATCGTCTCGGCCGTGATCTTCTCGCTGGTGTCCGTGACCTCGGTCGCGGTACCTGTTGCCCTCCTGCTGATCAAGAAGGACGAGGCAACCGAACCGCTGCTGAAGATCCGCACCTGGATAGCCACCAACACGCACTTGCTGAACGTCGGGCTCCTCGTCCTGATCGCGGCGATGCAGATCAGTAAAGGGGTGCAAGGACTATGAGTGCTCCGCACACGCGGACCTGGTGGGTCTTCGGATCGTTGTCCGACTATCAACGCGCTTGGCTTCGCCCCGACATCATTGCGGGCCTTACGGTGTGGGCTGTCCTTGTTCCGGAAGCGCTCGCGTACGCCACCATCGCCGGAGTTCCGCCGGTGGTCGGGCTTTATGCTGCGGTTCCGTCATTGATTCTGTACGCAGCAGCCGGCAGTTCGCGCCATCTGATCGTCGGGCCGATGTCGGCGACCGCAGCGTTGTCCGCGGCGATGATCGCGCCATTGGCTTCAGGAAACGACGGCCGATTCATCGCGCTGTCGGCGGCATTGGCGATCGTGACCGGGCTCGTCGGACTGCTCGCAGGATTCATGCGCCTCGGATTCATCGCGTCCTTCATCTCCGAGCCGGTTCTCAAGGGATTCATCGTCGGTCTGGCGCTCACGATCATCATCGGTCAAGTACCCAAACTCCTGGGCGTGGACAAGGGTGAGGGAAACTTCTTCGTCCAGACGTGGACAGTGGTGAAGGAACTGGGTGAGGTCGACCTACCGACCGTGATCATCGGATTGCTCAGCCTGGCAATGGTCCTGGGCGTCAAGCGATGGCTTCCGCTCGTACCGGGTTCGCTCCTCGTCGTTCTGCTGGGCATTACCGCAGTAGCATTGTTCGGCCTCGACGATCGTGGCATCGACATTGTCGGACACATCGACTCGGGCCTGCCGTCGATGGGTCTGCCGAGTGGTGTGGGAGCTGAGGACTACCTCGACCTGGTCGGACCGGCGGTCGGCGTTCTGCTCATCGGTTTCGCCGAAGGTCTTGGCGCTGCAAAGACATACGCGGCCAAGGCCGGCTACACCATCGACGCCAATCGTGAACTGGCAGGACTGGGTGCGGCCAATCTCGGATCGGGTCTCTGCTCGGGAATGGTGGTCAACGGCAGCCTGTCGAAGACCGCCGTCAACGGAGGAGCGGGCGCCAAATCTCAGGTCAGCGGACTGGTGGTCGCGGCACTGACGCTGGTGACACTGCTGTTTCTCACTGGCCTGTTCGAGAAGTTGCCAGAGGCGACGCTCTCGGCTGTGGTCATCGCAGCAGTGATCGAACTGGTCGATTTCTCCTCTCTCGCAGCGCTGTACCGGGTGTGGACGAAGAGGTTGGGCAGTATCTACGGGCACGCTGCCCGGGCCGATTTCGCGGCGGCGATCGCGGCGATGTTCGGGGTTCTCCTCTTCGACACGTTGCCCGGGCTGATCATCGGAATCGCCGTCTCGATGTTGCTGCTCCTGTATCGAGTCTCCAAACCGCACGTGGCCGCTCTGGCCAAGGACGGCACGCGCTGGGTCGACATCAGTGGGCATCCTGATCTGAAGACACTCGACGGCGTCGTAGTGGTCAGGGTCGAAGCGGGGATGTTCTTCGCCAATGCCGATCACGTGCGTGATCAGATCACCGGTCTGGTGACCGCCGGCACCACCATGGTCGTTCTCGACGCCGAGACGTCACCGTTCATCGACGTCAGCGCTGCGCAGATGTTGGCTCAGCTTCGAGATTCGTTGGCACGCAGGAATGTGAGCTTCCGAGTGGCACGCGACATCGGGCAGTTCCGCGACGTTCTGTCCGGTGCCGACCAGGGCGCGCTGAAGGTCGACGTCTATCCGACCGTCTCGCAAGCGCTTGCAGGTCGAGACAACACCTCAGCGTGATGTCCGTAGCCAGATTCCCAGGGGACCGGAATCTTTGGCCACTGATCCGACGATCGACGACGCGACAACCACGATGGCCGAGAAGATGAACAGCCAGCCGATGACGGTGAACATCACGCCCAGAAGACCGAACTCGTCCTGCGACGTCTTTGTCATTCGGGGGAGGAAAAGAGTGCCGGCCACGTGCAGTCCGGTCAGGCCCGTCGCGGTGAGCAATCCCGACCCGACGCACATTCGAGTGGTCATGCGATTGGCCGTCAGCAGCATGGGCACGGCTGTCCACACGAGTGCCCACACGACGTAGACCGCTGTGAATTCCAGGACTCTGCCTACTCCCGGAACACCATTCAGTTCACGGCACAGGGCCGCACCGACCACCGACGCGGCCACGACGCACACTACCGCGAACCACCGCCACGCCTGACGGAGTGTCGCCGTCGGCACGCTCCAGATCCGTCCGTACATCCGGCCGAGAGCGCGAGCGTAGGAGGTGGAACTGATCAGCAGCATGAGCAAGCCGACAATCCCGAACGCTGCCGCGGTAGAGGTACTGGTCAATACGGTGTCGGGGAGTTGGACGCCGAGGTCGTCTTTGGCGGCATCAGCCAACGGCTTCAGCTTCTCCAAGGTCGACGCTGCAATCATGACCGGGAGCAATGACGTAAAGGCCTGGGCCGCCAAAGTCATGGCGCTGTCCACGAGCCCGACTTCGAAGACCCCGATGGTTGCATCAGTCGCCAACCGTCGACTGGGTGTACGTCTCGCCCACACGGTCAATCGATCGCGCGTATCGGAATACAGCTTCGGGGGCATGGAAGCAGTCTTGCTCAGATGAGTCCGCCGCGTCGCGCAGCCTTGAGCGCGTCGCGTCGGTTGCTCACTTCCAACTTGCGATAGATCCCGCGAAGATGCGTCTTGATGGTGTTGACGGAAAGGAACAGCGTGTCGGCAATGGACTCGGTGGTGTCTCCGGAAGCCAGTTCACGGAGCACGGTGTATTCGCCTGGCGTGAGGATAGGTGCACTCACCAATTCTTGTGGGCGAATGCGGCTACGTACCTGTTCGGCAAATGCTTCCTGATCGCCGAAATGTCCACTGAACTCGTCGAACACCGGCCGCAGGGATGCGCCGTAGTCGAGGAAGGGGCGTAGCAGGCTACCGGCTTCCGCGGCGCGCAGCGCTTTGTGGAGGGAGCGAAACGACTTGCGCTCGTGACCTGTTGCAGCGTGGATCCCGGCTTCAAGTGTCCAGGCGTAGACGTGATGTGCGAGCAACGGGATTTCGGAGGACCCGAGAGCTTCGGAAACTTCGACGAGTGCTTCCGCGAACTTGTTGGACGAGAAGGCGACGGCACCCCGTGCGAGATGTATCTCCGACGTTTCTCCGAATTGATCGGCTGCGTCACGCACGAGTCTCGCTGCCCATTCCACCTCGCCGACGGAAAGGCATGCGTGGACGACGGGTGGTAGAAGAGCCAAGGTCGCGAACGCGAAGGTGCGTAATTCGATCGCGCTGAGCATCGCGTCGCGGACATCGGCGGCGGTCGAGCGTCGGTCGGTCGAGCCGTCGAGACTGTGAAGGCCGAAGGTTACGACGGAGTGCCACCCGAACACCGGCGCGCTGGCGCCGAGAACGTCTGTGCTCCGGTAGTTTCCGATTGTCGGGATGCGGTACGGGAGTTCGCTCGAAGCGCAGAGATATGTGGCAAAGGCGGCCACCGACGCGGACAACTCGTACTCCGCAGTCGTCGTGATGCGATGTTCGACCGCGTAGTCGAGAGCGTAGACGGAGTGAGCCCTCATCGCCCCGATGTCTCCGCTGAGAGAAGCTACGTAGCCCAGTCCGGTCAGCGACTTCAAGACGAATCGCGCCCTGCCCCGTATTGTCCCGAGTGCGACGGCTTGAGTGTATTCGACAGTCGCCCTGTCGAACTCACGTCGCAGTAAGTGTGCCGTCGCCAATTCCATGTGTGCGTAGGCTTCGATGTCGGAGTGGGTGCTTTTCTGACGCCGCTCCAGACGTGCCGCCAGCGGCTCGTTGTCGGAAGTCGCCGTAACGCAGGAGATTTCCAGGCTCATCGCCAGGAACAATGGATCTTCTGCAATCGGTGGATGAGTTGCCTCGAGAAGATCGAGGCACGTGGTCGCCGAGGTCACGTCACCGGAGTGGAGGGCGGCCGCCGCCAGCACTAGTCGGGTGATCGGGGATTCCGAAACCTGCGTCGACACCGATTCCAGGACTCGCACGACGTCCCCGCAGTGCCCGTCGAGTACGAGGCCCAGCCCGCAGCGTTCGAGAAACGCGAGAATGCGGTGTGGGTCTCCGATCGACACCTCGAGTTCGAGCGCCTCGAGTTCGAAGTGATTGCTTTCGAACCAGCTTGCTGCTCGCAGGTGTACGCGGTTTCTCTCGACGTGATCGACGCGACGGAACTCTGCCCGAAGGTGCTCGCGCAAGAGAGGGTGATAGCTGAACCACGTTGTGTGGTCGGCGGAATCGGTACGGGTCACGGGGAAGTTGAACTGAATCAGCGAGTCGATCTCGGATAGAGCGTTCGAGTCCGTCAGAGTTTCCGCCAGTTGGGCGGAGAAAGAATCGACTACCGATGTTCGCAACATGAACGAGGTGACATGTTCGGGCAAGGACGTCAGTACCTCGTCGACGAGAAAGTCGGCGATCGGGCGGGGTGTGTGCGTGAACTCGTCCAGTGCATCGCCGATGTCACTGCGGCCGGCCAGAAACGCGGCGGTCAGGCGAACGACGGCGCCCCACCCCTTGGTGAAGTTCTCGACGATTGCGAGTTCGTCGTCGCGCAGCGTGATGTCGTACTCGCCGAATATCGCGGTGATCTCGGAGCGATCGAAAGCGAGATCGGTGGATGCAAAGCGGGTGAGTCGGCCGTCGAGAGCCAGACGATGCCACGTGAGCGGTGGTTCGTAGCGGGCGGCAACGATAATCGACAGGTTGCCCGGGGTCTGTGTGAGTATCCGATCGAGGAGACCGATCGACATCGGATCGTGGAGGGTGTGAACGTCGTCGAGGATCAACGTTGTTCGGCGCTCGTGCGTTTCGAGGGTTTCCGCAAAGTGCGCGAGCCACTGCTCGACGGGCGGCCTGGATCCGGTCTGCACGGGGAGCCTCTGGCCGGCCGCATCGACGGAGGTCGCGATCGCCTCGGCGAGGGATTCACACAGTATCGACACGTTGTTGTCGCGCTCGGCCAACGTCAGCCAGGCCAGCGCAACATCAGGGGAGGCTCGAGAATATTCGCGAGCCCAATCGGCCAGAAGTAGGGTCTTCCCCGCACCGGCCGGAGCCGAGAGCAACCCGACAGGCCCGGGGCCTGAGCCTTTGGTGGCAGTGGATGCGGTGAGTTTGCGGTGCAGGCGCGGACGCGCGACCAGTCCTTTCACGGCAGTTGGCGGGTGAAAACGACCGTTGAGTGCGGCGCCTGGCACGTGCGCTTGCCCGACGCGGTGAGACGCGTCGAGCGTTACTGCAGCGGCATCACGAAATGGGCTGCTCATCCGACTCCTGTTCGACTGGCTGCACTGGACGTGACCGCTGGATCGAAATTTTGAACGAGTTAGATGATGTGAAACTACCCAATTCGGACACCAAATAAGCGTCCAAGTCGAAAATTCGGACCAAAGTCCCTGATTTAGTGGAGTGAATTTCGAACAATGAATGGTGTCGCCAGTTCTACCGCCCGAACGGCGGGGTGCGAGCAAACCTCGAATAGCGGTCGAATACCTTTTCCAGGCCCACGAGATCCGGATCTGACAACAAGGCTGCCAGAAGTACACGTGCCTGCCCGGCTCGAAGATCGGTGGAAAATACAGCGCCTGCGGCGATCAAGTCGTGCCCGCCACCACCGCCACCGTAAAGCGGGGAGATTGGCCCCGAGGGCACCCGAGTTGTCACGGCTACCGGAATGTGAGCGCCTACGCAGTCTCGTACGGCCTCGACTATCGTCGGATTGGCATTTCCCGAACCGAGTCCGTCGAGAACAAGTCCCTGCGCCCCGGCGTGCACGCAGGCGTCGATCTGTACGCGGTCTGCCCCGGGATACACGGCGATGATGTCGACGCGGGTATCCGAAATCGGATGCCACGGCAATGGTTCTGGCGTGCGCAGCAGGAGCGGATCGATGTGCACGCGGCGGAAGGCATCGAGTGCCGTTGTATCGGACTTTCGCGTACCTGCGGCTGGATGGACCGAACCGCCGAAGGCGATGAGGACACCACGCCCGTGTGACGAGATGTCCAGTCCGGCTGAGATCGCCGCGGCGAGATTCGAACGAGCGTCGGATTCGGGATGGTCGAAAGTGCGCTGCGCGCCGGTGAAGACCACCGGGCGTTGGTCGTCGTGGTGCAGGTCCAACAAGAACGCAGTTTCCTCCATCGTGTCGGTGCCGTGAAGCACGACCACCGAGTCGAGTCCGGGATCTTTCAATTGATCGGCTACGGCGTCGCGAACACGATCCATGTCCGCGAAGGTCATGCTCGAGCTGTCCTTCGACATCACGTCGACGACTCGAAGCTCGATGTCGGTCTGCTCGTTGCCGACCAGATCTGCACCGGTGATTGCGGGCCGGCTGATTCCATGCGCATCCCGGGTGCTGGCGATGGTGCCACCGGTAGTGACAACTGCGACTTTCGACACTGTGGTCCTTTCACGTCAAGCTGCGGGGTGGTGGATGGCCAACTCGCGAATACGATTCCTGGCGGCGTACCAACCAATCATCAAGAGCGGTGCGATGATCGCGATGGATCCGACGGTCCACGTTCCAACAGGGTTGTCGAATGCCATCAACACGATAACGACCGCAAGAAAGACCAGTGTCGCGATCCCGGTGTACGGTGCGCCGAATATGCGGAAGGCAGGGCGAGTGACTTTGCCTTGTTTCGCAAGTTGCCAGAGCCTCAACTGGCACAGCACAATTACCGCCCATGCACTGATGATGCCCAGTGCCGCAAGATTGAGGACTATTTCGAAGGCCTGCGCTGGGACAACAGCATTGAGCCCGACGCCGAACAGGATGACCACGCCGGTGAGTGCGATTCCCCCGTACGGCACTCCGGCTTTGTTCATTCTGGCAGCGAAGGCAGGCGCCGAACCGGCCGTCGCCATCGAATGGAGTATTCGTCCGGTCGAATACAATCCGGCATTGAGGGAAGACAACGCCGCCGTGAGAACGACCAGATTCATGATCGCATCTGCGCCTTGGATGTTGATCGAACCGAAGAATGTGACGAATGGACTTTCACCGGCGTGGTATTCGGTGTACGGGAGCAACAGTGAGAGCAGCAGGACCGACCCCACGTAGAAGACGAGGATCCGAATGATCACTGTGTTGATCGCCTTGGGTATCACCTTCCGGGGATTTTCGGTCTCTCCAGCCGTGGTCCCCACGAGTTCAATTGAAGCGTAGGCGAACACGACGCCCTGAATCACCACGACTGCCGGCAGTATTCCGTTGGGGAACAGCCCACCGTTGTCGGCGATCAGGCTGAATCCGGAGGAATGCCCTTCGATGGGCGTGCCGAAGAGTACGAAATAGACACCGAACCCGAGGAATGCGGTCAAGGCCACGACCTTGATCAACGCGAACCAGAACTCCAACTCTCCGAAGACTTTCACGGACACGAGATTCAGTCCGAGAACCAGCAACACCGCGATCAGAGCGAACATCCACTGATCGATGTGTCCCAGTGGCGCCCAGTACTTTTTGAAGAAGTTCATGTACAACGCCACAGCCGTGACGTCGACCACGGCAGTCATTGCCCAGTTCATCCAGTACAACCAGCCCGCAGCGAAAGCCATCTTTTCGCCGAAGAATTCGCGTGCGTAGGAAACGAAGGATCCGGAAGTCGGTCGGTGCATCACCAGTTCGCCGAGCGCCCTCAGGATCAGGAACGCGAAGAATCCGCACAGCGCGTACACGAGAACCAAGGCCGGGCCCGCCTGTTGCAGTCGCCCTCCCGCCCCCATGAAAAGGCCGGTTCCGATCGCGCCACCGATCGCGATCATCTGAATTTGTCTGGGGCCGAGCGCCTTCTGATATCCGAGATCCTCCTCAGTGGCAACTTCGGCGCGGCCTGTCTCTTCCCGTTCGACGGTCATCAAACCTCCTCCGCAACAGCGGTGGCATGAGGCTTCTCCCCCGAAACGCGGAGATTGGCGAGATGTTCGGGGCTGAGCAACCGATCGAGTTCCTCGCGGTCGAGCAGGCCGGCTTCGATTACGAGATCGGCGACGCGACGCCCGGAAATCAACGCCTCCTGGGCGATCCGAGTGGACGCGGTATATCCGATGTAGGGGTTGAGCGCGGTGACGAGGCCGATGGAGTCTTCGACTCGGGCGCGCAGCAGTTCGGTGTTAGCCGTGATGCCGAGTACGCACCGGTCCGCCAAAATGCGGCAAGCCGCACCGAGGTGTCGCATTCCTTCGGACAGTGAGTGCACGATGATCGGCTCGAAAGCGTTGAGTTGGAGCTGACCGGATTCCGCAGCCATCGTGATCGTCACGTCGTTGCCGATGACTTCGTACGCGACCTGATTGAGGACTTCGGGAATGACAGGATTGACCTTGCCCGGCATGATCGACGAACCTGCCTGCACCGGTGGAAGATTGATCTCGTTCAATCCGGCTCGCGGGCCCGAAGAGAGCAGTCGGAGATCGTTGCACACCTTGGACAACTTCACAGCGACCCGCTTGAGGACGCCGGAGAGGTGGACGAACTGGCCCACGTCTTGGGTCGCTTCGACCAGATCCGTTGCCAACACCAGCGGCAGTCCGGTCAGTGCGCCCAGGTCGGAACAGGCCACCTCGGCGTAGCCGGCGGGTGCGTTGAGGCCAGTACCGATAGCAGTCGCGCCGAGGTTGATCTCGTGAACGAGAAGAGCGGCCTCAGCCAGACGCGCCCGATCCTCCTCGATCATGACCGCGTAGGTCCCGAACTCCTGACCCAGAGTCATCGGCACGGCGTCCTGCAGTTGGGTGCGTCCCATCTTCACTGTGTCGGCGAACTGAAGAGATTTGGTCGTGAATGCGTTCTGGAGTGTAAGAAGTGCATCCAGCAGGTCATCGATCGCGAAGATCGTCGAGATATTCACGGCCGTGGGGTAGACGTCGTTGGTCGATTGGCTCAGGTTCACGTGTTCATTAGGGTGAAGCCGTTCGTAGTCGCCGCGCTGGTGGCCGAGGATTTCCAACGCGCGATTGGCGATGACCTCGTTCGCATTCATGTTCGTCGACGTGCCGGCGCCACCCTGGATGACGTCCACCACGAACTGTTCGTGCCACCGCCCGTCCACGATCTCCTTGCATGCCTGTGAGATGGCCTCCGCGCGCGGGCGGTCGAGGATGCCCAGCTTTTCGTTTGCGCTGGCTGCGGCCCACTTGACGTAAGCGATGCCGCGGATCAGATGCGGGTTCGTGGAGATTGTTCGACCAGTGATCGGGAAGTTCTCCATTGCGCGCAAGGTGTGGATACCCCAGTACGAATCGGCTGGAACCTCGCGATCGCCGAGCAGATCGTGTTCTGTTCGCGTTTCGAGCACTTGATCAATTCCTCGTGTCTCTTCGCGCAAGCATCACTCTGCGCGGTGGGTGTATTTCGGGATCGCAGCGCTGACGGTCGAGTAGTAGTCCCGCCCAGCTATCGGGCTATCAGGCTGTCTGACAGGTGTAATTGTTACCTCGCTCACTCCGGCACGTCAACCCTTCATCAGGTGCGATGTTTGACGCGGGTCTTCGGCAGTCGCAACAATGACGGCATGAACCTGTCAGACAGCTGGGCCACCAGGCGACCCGTCGCCTCGCGGGTGAGTGCTGCCGAGGCGGTTCTCGCCGACCTCCGTGCCGCAATAACCTCCGGCGAACTGGCAGTCGGAGAGCGTCTCCCGTCCGAGGCGTCCCTGGCCGAAAGACACGGGGTCAGTCGATCGGTCATCCGTGAAGCCCTGCGCTCGTGCCATGCCCTCGGGCTCACCGAGACGAAATCCGGGCTCGGCACCTTCGTCGTCAGCGATTCGATAGCGCGAGACCTCGATTTCGGCAGTTACGCGGCCAACGAATTGGTCGAAGCACGGCCTCATGTCGAAATTCCGGCCGCAGGATGGGCTGCGCAACGGCACACCGGGGAGGAGTTGACGGCCCTCCGCGGACTGGTCCAGCAGATGCGTGACGAGGATGATCCGCTCGTATGGGTCGCACTCGATGCGCAGTTCCACGGACTGATCGCGAAAGCCAGTAGGAATCGGGTCTTCGAGTCGGTAATCGTCGATATTCGTGAAGCGTTGACAAGGCAGTCCGAGACACTCAATCTTGTTGCCGGTCGCCAGGAAAGGTCGAACGAGGAACACGAACGAATAGTCGAAGGAATCGCATCCGGCAGTTACGACCACGCCTCCAGGGCGATGGCCGAACATCTGGACGCCGTCAGGATGACGCTTGAAACTCTTGTCCAAGAAAGTAATCCGCTGTGACGGCGCTTCCGGGTAGGTCTGTCCTCGTCTGCGTTATCCTCGCGGTATCAGTGACCGGGGCGTTGGCCGGCTGCAGTTCGTCCGACACCCCGGTGACGTCGACGATCGCCGCGTCAGCGACGACAACGGCAGCTGTATCGATTACGGGCGTAAAGCCGCCATCGACGCCGGAATCCGAACGGGCACTCTTCGATGCGGTGGACCGCAATGATCCGGCAGCGATCACCGCGGCCCTGGCTTCGGGCGCGAACATCGAAGCTCGCGGCGAGGGCGAACGGACTCCACTCGTCGAGGCCACCAAGAACAACGCCGTCGCCGCGGCTTCTACGTTGATTCTTGCCGGAGCAGACGTGAACGCGAAGGATTCCATGCAGGATTCGGCCTTCCTGTATTCCGGAGCCGAGGGTTTGAACGAGATTCTGGCGCTCACGCTCGCCCACGGCGCGGACGTCGACAGCGTGAACCGTTACGGCGGTACGGCGCTGATTCCCGCGAGTGAACACGCGCATGTCGAGACCGTCCGGATGCTGATTGCTGCCGGGGTTCCGGTCAATCACGTCAACGATCCCGGGTGGACGGCGCTACTCGAAGCCGTTGTGTACGGCGATGGTTCGGCGCGCTATATCGACGTGATCACTCAGCTTCTCGACGCGGGGGCAGATCCCTCGATCCGGGATGCATCGGGGAAGACCGCGTTGGACAATGCCGAAAGTCGTGGTCAGTCAGACGTTGTGGCGCTGCTTCAATCGCGGAGCTGACGCCAACGAGTCGGGCTCAGCCCGTAGGCCTGTCGAAAGCGTCGGCTGAAGTGTCCGGCGTCGACAAACCCCGCCCGGTGCGCAACGGTCGCGATCGGCAGATCGACGGTAGCGGGTCGAGCCAGTTCGTTTCGAGCCTTCTGCAGGCGCTGGGTGATGATCCACTGTTCGATCCGAAAGCCGTTGTCCGAGCAGATCTTGTACAGCTGTCGCAGTGAGATGTTGTGGGCGTGAGCAATTCGTGCGGGATTCAGTGTCGGATCGTGAAGGTGTTCACGGATGTATCGACGGATCGAAGTCATGGCAAGGGCCGATCTCGGAGCGGATGCGTCAGGATTCGCATGTGCGATCGAAGCGACCAAAGCACGTGCGAGTTCGATCGAGGCCTCGCCCAATTGTTCGGCGGCAGGATCGGTCTCCAACAGAGCGGCGCTGCGGAACAATTCACGAACGTGCGCGATCATCACGGGGTACAGATTGCTGTGATGAGGCCGGGTAGCTGCGTCCCGCACGGTGTCGATCGGCAGTCCCAGCCGATCCATCGGAACGTAGAGGCACTGGGAAGCGCCCGTTCCCGGCCAGGAGAAATCGTAGGTCGACGTCAGGTCCGTCATCAACAGCTCACCGGCGGGCACTCTGCGTTGTTCGTCGTGCTGATCTAGATGGCCGATCCCGATCTCCTGCAGGGCAATCGCAAGGACGGGCATCGACGCGGACCGGACGTGACGTGGTGTTCGGGTCAACCGCATACCGGTCGACTCGGAGCGGAACAGTGATGCTGCACCGAGGTTCCACACGTTCATTCTCGCGCTCACCCGTTCCGGGTTCTCCAAGTGGATTGCACACGGGACCGAGGCACGACCCATCGCGTCGACAAAGGCGTCCGCGCGTTGGTCAGGCTCCAACACGGAAGTATCCAGGAGCAAAGCCATGCAGCCCTGATACCCCGCGATGCGGACGCTCAACCAGAAGTTGTGCAGTGTGAGCTCAAAAGTCTGCACGGACAGTCACGTCCGTCGCAGCAGGTATTTCTAGGATCGAAACGGGCGTGTCCCGGCCTACCGCAGTTTCTCGCTTTTCGACGAGAGTGAAGGAAACGCATGAAGATCTCACGTGTATTCACCGCAGTTCTGGCGTTACTCATGACAGTCGCGGCTGGAGTGATCTTCGGCTCCGGCGCTGCGGTGGCGAGCCCCAAGCCAACCGTCGTTCTCGTCCACGGCGCTTTTGCCGACGCGACCAGTTGGGACGGCGTTGCCGCCGACCTACGCTCGCGTGGCTATCGCGTCGTGGCGCCGGACAATCCTCTACGCGGGCCCGCTTACGACGCGTCCGTGATCGAGAAGACGGTTGCGGACATCGACGGACCTGTCGTGCTCGTCGGTCACTCGTACGGCGGCGCGGTGATCACCAATGTTCACGACCCGAAGGTGCAGTCGTTGGTGTACATCGCTGCGTTTGCTCCGGTTCAGGGTGAGCCGGTGCAGATCACGATCGATCCCATCAGGTTTCCTGGCAGCCAATTGCTTCCTCCGGCTCTGGGATTGAAGATCGTCGACGATCCTCACGCGATCGGCGGGAAGAACGTCGACGGCTACGTCACGGACGAGTATTTCCATTCCGTCTTCGCTCAGGATGTTTCCGACGAGACAGCGGCAACGATGTTGGCGCATCAGAAGTCTGCGGCTTTGTGGGCGAACCTCGAGCTCGGCGGGCCACCGTCGTGGGCGAACACACCGAGCTGGTATCTGGTTGCCGGTGAGGATCGCGTGATCCCCGCATCGGCGCAGCGGTTCATGGCAAACCGGATGGGCGCGAACACCAGCGAACTCCCGACCTCCCATGCCTCGCTGGTCTCACAGCCAGGGGCAGTGGCAGACGTGATCGTGGCGGCCGCTCACGGGTGAGTGTGCGACCGCCACGAAAGTAGAACAGGGTCAGGCGGAAACGATTACCGAGGAGCCGTGTCCGAACAGACCTTGGTTGGCGGTGATACCGATGCGGGCGCCTTCGACCTGACGGCCTTCGGCTTGTCCGCGCAGCTGCCAGGTGAGCTCGCACACCTGCGCAAGTGCCTGTGCGGGAACGGCTTCGCCGAAGCACGCGAGACCACCGGACGGATTGACCGGGATGCGGCCTCCGATACTGGTGTCACCCGCACGCAGGAGGTGCTCGGCCTCGCCCCGCTTGCAGAGGGCAAGGTCTTCGATCCAGTCCAGTTCCACGGAGGTAGCGAGGTCGTAGACTTCGGCGACGTCGACGTCCTCGGGAGAGATCCCGGCTTCCTCGTATGCGGCGTAGCCGATGGATTCCTTGAACGTGCGCTCCGGAGCGGGAACGGCGGAGCTGGAATCGGTGGAGAAGTTCGGCATGTCCATGATCGTCTGGGGGAACGTCGGCGTGACCGTCGAAATAGCCTTGATGCGAACAGGTTCCGCGATGCCCATCTTGCGGGCGTATTCCATCGACGTCAGCAAGATTGCGGCGCCGCCGTCGGACGTCGCGCAGATGTCGAGCAGGTGAAGGGGATTGGACACCACGGGGGAGGCCAACACGTTCTCGACGGTGACTTCCTTGCGGTAGCGCGCATTCGGATTATTGAGTCCGTGCTTGGCGTTCTTGACCTTCACGTTGGCGAAATCCTCCGCGGTGGCGCCGTAGAGGTCGATGCGACGACGCGCGTTGAGCGCGAAGTACGCCGGGTTGGTCATACCCATGAGGCGGAAGCGCAGCCAGTCCGGGTCGTCCCAACGCTCACCGGCGACGGGAGCGAGGAAGCCCTTCGGCGTGGTGTCGGCGCCGACGACCAGGGCAACTTCGCTGAGGCCGGCCAGGATTCGTGCGCGAGCGGTGTCGAGTGCCTGGGCTCCCGTCGCACACGCGGCGTACGACGTGGCGACGCGAGCGCCGTTCCAGCCGAGTGCCTGGGCGAAGGTGGCTCCGGCGACGTATCCGCCGTACCCGTTGCGGACGGTCTCGCCGCCGACGATGAAGTCGACATCCTGCCAATTCACACCCGAATCGGCGAGCGCGGCGCGAGCGGCCGCAACGCCGTATTTCACGAACGACTGCCCCCACTTGCCCCAGGGGTGCATACCGACACCGAGTACTGCGACGTCCTTGCTCATGACTGCAACTCCTGATCGGCGGCGACAGGCTTCCAGCGCCACGTCGTACGTACTCCGGTTTCGTCCGTGTACAGCGGCTCGACAACCAATTCGACGGTATTGCCGACCTTGAGATCGTCGACGCCGAATCCGTCGGCCACCTGGCCGAGGATGACGATGCCCTCGGGCAGTTCGACTGCTGCGAGAGCAAAAGGCTCGTACGGATCCGAGCGCGGGATGTACGGCGGCGGGGGCTGGTACTGCGCGTCGGTGTACGACCAGACAGTGCCGCGGCGGGAGAGTTCCACGTCGTCGAACTCCTCGCTGAAGCAGCTCGGGTTCTTGCAGAACGTCGCCTCACGAGGGAAGGAAATGGTGCCGCAGGATTGGCACTTCGTGCCGATCAGAGCAGGTTCGTCGCCGGTGGTGAACCAACCCTCTACTGCAGGCGTCACACTCCCGTTCGGCGCCGGCGTTGCAGTCTCGCTCATGCAATCCTCATCTGGTTGGCGAGCCTGATCCGGGGGATCGTGGGCCCGCTGTGCCGCTTACTGGAACAGGTTGCAGTATTACACGATTTCGGCCGCTGACGGGCAAAAATTTTCGCTGAGTGGGACGCTGCCGGAACGCAGACGGCCCCGCCGGGCAGACGAGTCTGCAGGCGGGGCCGTGTGCGTGAAAGTAGCTGTTTACCTGTAGCGGATCAGCGAGCGCGAACGGGTCGACCGAATCGACGCGTCGGTTTCACCCGGGCCGCAGCGTCGAGGATGGAGGTGATCTCGACCTGATCCAGAACCTTTTCGCGGACACGGTCGTGCGCAGCGCCGCGTTCCAGTTCCGCCTTGTCGATGGCATGCCAGCCCTCGCGGTCGACGACGTCGGACTGTCGCGCCCGGACCAGACGATCGACTGCGGAGTCGTCGGCGACCGGGTTGGTCAGGCGTCCGTCGTTGAAGTCGTCGACGAGCATCCTGATCGTTTCCTGCGCGCAGGACTTGTTGGTGCCGATGAACCCACTCGGTCCGCGCTTGATCCAACCGGTCGCGTAGACCCCGGTGGCGGGATCACCGTTCGGAGCTTCGAGGACTCGGCCGTTCTCGTTCGGAATGACCGACGCACGCTCGTCGAACGGGACGCCGGGGATGGGCACTCCGCGGTAGCCGATCGAGGTGAGGACCAAGCCGGTATCGATGGTCTCAGTATCGCCGGTTGCTTCGATCTGCACGGTTCCGTTTGCGTCGACAAGAGCGTTGCGAGCGAACTCGATTCCGCTGACCTGATCGTCGCCGGTGATCGAGGTCGGCGTGAGCAGGTAGCGCAACGTGATGCGCTTGTTGCCGACGTCGACGTGATCGCGGTTCTTCAGGGCTTCGAGGAGACGCAACTTCTGCTCGACGGCATGCGGGAGTTCGCCGCGTTTTGCCAGTTCTTCGGTGGCCGAGTCGAGAACCATGTCGTCGGGTCCGACAGAGAGTTCGATGTCCGGCAGTGCCATCAGGCTGGTGAACTCGGGGACCGTGAACGCGGACTGCGCGATTCCGCGTCGACCCACGATGACAACTTCTTCGACGCGACTCTTCCGCAGAGCGGCGAGTGCGTGAGCGGAGATGTCGGTACCGGCCAACTTCTCGGGATCGGCCGTCAGAATGCGAGCGACGTCGAGCGCGACATTTCCGTTTCCGATGATGACCGCGCGGCGATGTGAGAGGTCGAAGACGTCGTCGGCGTGATCGGGGTGGCCGTTGTACCAGGCTACGAAGTCGGTGGCCGAGGCCGTGCCAGGCAGATCAGCGCCCGGAATGCCGAGACCACGGTCGGACGAAGCGCCGACTGCGTAGAGCACCGCATGGTGATTTTCGAGCAGTTCGCTGTGCGAGATGTGCTTGCCGATCTCGACGTTGAGGTAGAACTCGAAACCCTTTTGTGCGGCGATCTTGTCGAACAAGCGAGTGACCTGCTTGGTCTTCTGATGGTCCGGAGCAACGCCGGCGCGAACCAAGCCGTAAGGCACAGGAAGGCGATCGAAGACGTTGACCTGCACGTCAGGCTGAGTCAGCAACTCGTCCGCGGCGTACATCGCCGACGGTCCGGAACCGACGATCGCAACGCGCAACGGCGGTCGGCCCTTGTCGACGTGGGCTGCCGGGATGACCTTGGCGAGAAGCGGCCTGGGTCGCTCTTCCTTGTAGAAGTCCGCATTGATGGACAGGAAGACTCGCTGCGGGTCGGTCAGCTTCGACTCGGGGACGATGGCGTCGACCGGGCAGGCCGAGACGCATGCGCCACAGTCGACGCAGGCCTGCGGATCGATGTGCAGCATCTCGGCGGTGAGGAAGTCCGGCTCGTCCGGCGTCGGATGGATGCAGTTGACCGGGCAGGCGTAGACGCACGAGGCGTCGCTGCAACAGGACTGCGTGACTACGTGTGGCATGGCGCTATGAGTCCGATCTCGACTGTCCGGGAGCTACGCGGCGGCGTTGTGCGAGCTGCGGTGAGGTTCGCTACGGAAGCGTGATGCGCGGCCGTCCATCTTGCAGGCCTTCCACACCAGGCGCGAGGCACGGTTCATCAGACCGGTGTCGGTGGCCAGCATGCGGACGTCACCGAAGTAGTTGCGCAGGGTCTGGCGCGACTCGGGCAGATCCCAGAACAGGTCCTTCTTCACGGACTTCGGGATGTCGAACTGCTTCCAGAAGGACTTCGGCGGGATGACGATGGCGTCACAGAGAATGCGCATGACGATCGGGAACAGCAGCGAGAGGACGAACCGGTTCGGGCGTGACATCAGCGGGATGCGACGGCTCAGAAGCTTGTGCGCGAACGAGATATGACGCGCTTCCTCGGCTACGTGGATGGCCATGACCGACTGCATGATCGGGTGGATCTGGCCGCCGGCGCGCAGGATGCTCTTCTGAATGTGGTCGATCGGCTCTTCACCGGCGAGGACACCGACGAAGAACAGTTCGGGGAACGGACCCGCAGCGAGGGGGATGAAGGGTGCAAGCATCTTCATCGGACGGCTCATCCCGGGAGCGTCGGCACCGATGCGGTTGACCATCTCCTGGAACATCATCGTGTGGTTGCACTCTTCGACCGACTCGTGCGTGCAGTAGCGCGCCTCGGCCGAATCGTTGGGTAGTGAGAAGACGTACTGCATCATGCCGCGGATCAGAATGTTCTCGAACTGGAGACCGACCTTCGCGACATTGGCCTGGCGCCACATGCCGATTTCGATCTGCCTGGCCTCGGACTGCGACTGGTACCACGGGTGTGCACCCAGCGGGTCAGTCTCGGCCGGGAGGATCCAGCGGCGATCGTTCGGGACGACGGCAAACTCGGGGGAGTCCCAGTCGATGTCGAGGTACGGGTCGAAGTGCTTGTGCACCGAGCCCTCGGACAGGAGTCGAAGCGTCTCGTTGTACGAGTCGTCGGATGCTTCTCCGCGCTTGTCGAGCGGCGATGTGAGCGTCATGGCGTCTCCTCTTCGTTTCGGTCACCGCTGGTATTTCTCGCGGTGTTCGGTGGAATCGAGGGCCGGTTGTGTGATCGCTGGCACTCGGTCTGGATTTAATGTAACCCGAGGTATCAGGAAAAGCTAGTGGCAGATACTCCTGAATCCCGACGAATTCTTGACACGGCCGAAACGGCGCCATAACTTACTTTTGAGTAATTTCCGCGGTGCGTCCGAAGTGGGCTGTTCAGGGACGGGTTCGCACCGAATCGCACGCGAAGATCGAACCGAGGCCGACGTGATCAGATCGATTCTCAGCAATCTTGCATTGAGACCGCCGACGCGTCTGCGCTCCCTTGTTCCGTCTCGCGGCGTCACGCTTTCCGACAAGACCATCGTCCTGACGGGAGCCTCGTCGGGGATCGGTGAGGCGACAGCTCATCTTTTGGCTCGTCGGGGAGCCGAGATGATCCTGGTCGCGCGCGGTGAGGAAAACCTCGAACACGTACGGGACGAGATTCACCGCAGGGGAGGATGGGCACACATCGTGCCTGCGGACCTCTCCCGCGGTGAAGCCGTTGACGAACTCGCGGAGACGATCGCGGATCGATTCGGGTCGGTCGACATCCTCGTCAACAATGCGGGTCGCTCGATCCGGCGTACCGCGTTGGATTCGGTCGACCGATTCCATGACTACGAGCGCACCATGGCGCTGAACTACTTCGGGCCGACAAGACTGACGTTGCGGCTACTGCCCGCGATGCTCGAGGCGAAGTCCGGACACATCATCAACGTCGGAACCTGGGGAGTTACTGCCGGGGTGATGCCCAGGTTCAGCGCCTATCACGCGTCGAAGTCTGCTCTCAGTGCCTTCGGCCGAAGCCTCGGCGCGGAATGTCACGGCACCGGTGTCGATGTCACCACAGTGCAATTCCCACTCATACGAACACCGATGATCGCGCCGACGGCGGATTACGTGAGCCAGCCGGCGCTGACGGCCGATCAAGCTGCATCGTGGATCTTGAGGGCGATCAATACGCGTCCCGTCGAGCTGTATCCGCGGTACGCGGGGCTGTTACGAGCGATTGACGTTGTATCCCCTTCTGCCACTGACGCTCTCGTGCGAAGGGCCGGGATCTGAGGGGCTGGGATTTGAGGGGTTGGGATCTGAGGGGTTGGGATCTGACCAGAAACGTGCACCAGCACCGGGGCATGGTTCGTCCCCGGTGCTGATGTATTCGATTGTCGCGATTCACGCCGCTGTGGGTGGGCTGTTCCCGCCGATCGGCTGTTGATACGGATCGATCGACATCGGTGGATAGAACACCGTCTTTCGATCCGGTCCGATCTCCACCCGCCATTCCGTGTGGTGCATCGTCCGGTGGTGATGACCGCACAACAAGATCAGGTTGTCGAGATCTGTTGGGCCACCATCGTTCCAGTGAACAATATGATGGGCATCGCACCACCCCGACGGAGTCCCGCACCCCGGAAACGCGCACCCGCCATCCCGGACGGCCAGTGCTCGCCGCTGCGGAACCGTCGCTGTTCTCGCTTCCTTGCCGCAGTCGAGCGGAACACCGTTCTCATCCAACAAAATTCGCGTCACGGTGCAGTCGCACGCCAACATCCGCGCGGTATCGATACTGATGGGGCCCACCCAATCCGTCCACGCGAAACCCAGTTCCTGAGTCGACGGCAAGAGGTCCTTCAACGCCTTGAGGTCCGTCATGTCTTTCGCGCTGGCGGTGACCGTGATGTGCGGTTTCACCCCGCCCTCGATCGGACCCAACCCCGCCCGCTCGTACCGGCGCAACAACTCGCAAAAGCCGTCCGCACGCCGTAGCGCCGGAGTGCGGGCGTCTTTGACGCCGTCCTTCTCCGGCGTCGGCGCAGACAGACTCGACAACAACGTGATCAACCGGGCCCCGTTCACAGCATCTAGGTCGCCCTTCACAGTTACTCTGCCGTACAAGCCTTTCGAGGCGTAGAACTCGTTACGTTCGGAATCCTCGCCGACCGGGACGCCGTCCTCGCGTTTTCCGTACTGCTTCTCGATCCGCCGAATCGCCGCCCGCACCGCATCGCAATCCGCAATGTTCTTCGACGCCAACGACAACAAAATCCCGCGAGCCTTGTCCACATCCGCCAGGGTCATGTTCTTCGGCGGATGCTGACAAAACGACGCCACCTGCCGCGCCTTCAACGCATCCACGTCACCGCGATGAAACGCATCCGCGACAACAGGTTCGAGCATCAACAACCGCGCCAACCCGACCAGCAGACTGCACTCACCGATCTCCAAATTCGTCGAACCATGCAACCACTGCGCGATCGCCCGAAAACCCTTCCCGCCGAGAACCTCACGGGAAAACATCTCCACGATCAGCAACACCAACCGCGACTGCAACTCGTGCCGGACACGCACCAGATCCAGAACCTCCCCCTTGAGGCCCTCGCCATCCAGCTGCCACGCATCCCGACTGTCCATGCCGAAAGCATAATCGAACAAAGTTTCGAACACAAGAGAATGTGGATCGAAAATTGCTGCTATCAAATCGATTTCGACATTTCGGACAGTCGGTTATAGGCGGGTCGCCGACGTAGTCCACGTGCGCCGACGAGTGCGAGCGCCACCATCAACCCGGAGCGCAACAGCATCACGTCGGAATTGTCTGAGCCCCAGCACATTGTGTAATCGGCGTCGATCATGTTGCCGCCTGTCCCCGGCAAGCGCATGGGTCCAGCCGAGCACCAGGCCCAGGAGAGTCATCGCCAGCGTGATGGGAACGAAGACCACCAGGACCCGCAAGAAATGCCCTCGAACAAGGCTGGTGGATTCGCGAAGATCGACGAGTGGTGGAAGCGCCGGACACGACGGACACCGATTTATTACTCATCGGTCTGGTGTCGAGTGCGCATCTGCAGTCCCGAGCCAAAACCAATCTTCAGCGCTTCCGGCGGCCGAACAACACGCCGACAGCCGAGATCATGATCAGCGCCACAAGAACGACGACGATGTACGACCTGTCCGCGGCCGGTGCCACCGTTTCGCTCTCTTTGGTCACTGCATCAGTGAATGTACAGCTTATGCCTGGAGGGAACCATCCCCAGAAGTCTGTAATTCCTGCCGCTACCCTCTCCGCCCGGCCGGGAAGGAGATAATTGAATCGTGATGGGATTCCATAGTGATCAATGCACCAGCTGGGCTGATGTTGGAGGCGCAAAGAAAATGCGTCCAACAAATAGACCAAGGTTAGTGCGATCAGCGATATTGCTAAAGACGCTTGGCTTGCTCGTAATAATCGAATCTTCACGACTCGCCCGCAACAGTCACGTCATCATGGGGTGACGATGGTATTGGTTGCTGCGATCCACCGAATCCAGCCGTGCTCAAAATTGACCTGTCGACTTTGGGAGTCGCCGAGCTCTCCTGACATCGGTAGTTCAAATCGACCATCCTCGCAGCCCTGCCTCCCATAGTCAGCAAAGATAGCACCGTGGACACTTTCTCCGTGCCGAGAAACAATCGATCGTGAGATCGGGGAAGTGGTTACTGCTAGTCCGCGACAAACAGCTCGCTATTCTCATCGAATGGATCAGGCAGTGTCGAACTCGCAGGCAACGAGAAGGTCCGGTGCTCTTCGTTGGGTTGTTTTGGTAAACGCACTTATCGCAGCGTCGGCGTCGGCGATGTATGTCGCAGCGAAATGCCATCTCGCCTGGCCCGAACCTGCGGATAGTGCACTCTCGATCGCCGGTGCGGTCGTTCTCTGGGTCCTCACGGCGAGTGTTGCAATCGTGCTGCTCGGAGTGTGCTGGTGGCAGCGACGCCGATGGTTGTGGTCCGATGTCGCTGTTCCGGTTCTCGTGGTGATCGCACTCGGGATCGCGGCCGCGGGGCAGCCACATTTCGATCAGTATCGGGCAGACTTCGAAACCGTTGCACAGCAACTACTTCAAGAACCTGACGATCCCTATTCCGATGGGTATCATCGTGATCTACGAATCGGCAGATTCGATATCTCCTATGCCAACGTCAGCAGTGAAGGCCACGTCTATTTCTATGACGCACGAGATGGATTGGACATCTTGGACAATCCCGGCTGGGTGTACGCACCCGATGGTGTGTCCGACAAGACCTTCAATCAGCTCCGGCTGGAAGACATCGGGGGCGGATGGTACCGATTCCCTCATCTTGTCGTTGACAGCTATTGAAACTCAAACCACCAGACCCTCCGCTCGAAGTCTCGGGCGAATGTGGTGACGCCGACCAGCATTCCTGAGGCGAAGGGAAGTAGGAGTACGAAAAGCGTCGTGAAGGTCAAGGCGGTGGCGGCGCGGCAACCGCCACCCCCCGTCGTACCAGCGCGAGCAGATGTCCCCGAAGTCCCAACTCTCGCCCCAACGCTGCACGAACCAGCCCGAAAGTGCGGCTGTCAGGATCAGTAGGAATGTCGTCGCTAGTGACCATGCGATCTACCCTCGGCATTGCCGCCAGGTCGCACACACCATCGGCGAATACAGCTCGGTGAAGTGCGGATGCGTCTCATGATGAAACAATATTGTTCGTCTGATGATCCGCACGGATTCCGAAAGCCGATACCCCGGACTTGCTCCGAGGTATCGGCCTGAGGTCAGAGGCAGAAGAAACTGAGGGAACTGATTGCCGCGTTCTGCTCGAGTTGGCCGGCATCTCCGACGTTGCCGGCGGCGACTGACAGATCTTGAAGGGAGAGAATAGCGTCCATTGTCATTTCCTTTGTTGATCGGCGTTCTTGCCGATGGATTTGATCGATCGAGTTTGCTTGCGGTGTTGATTTAATTCCAGGTTTTTCGCCTGGTACTTCTGTGCTCCAATCTTCCGGGTTGATAACTTTCCGAACAACTAGGAGATGTGGCAGTTCGACACGCACATCAGTGGAAACGACTGTCGGACAGTTGCCGATCCGGCATGACGGAGCAATGCCAGTATTCCCGCGGATCCGGTTGCCCAGTCTGTCGAGAGTCTCAGGTTCTGTTCACCTGGAAAGTGCAGGCCTCCTGCGTGATTGAGGCTGTGCAAGCCCAGAAGCTGAAACTGCTGTGCAAGCGTCTGTTCACAATCGGCGCCGGCGTATGGAGTCTTGGAGAGTTCGCTGAGGAACAGAATCAGCCCGGCTCGCCCGTTGAGTAGTCCGGCTTGGGCAGTGAATTCGACTGTGGCGGCGCGGGATATCGCACGCACCGCAGCTGCGTAACGCGGTTCGTCGACATGGCGCAGAAGTTGTAGAAGTACCAGGCCCACACCGACAGACCCGGATCCGAGATACGGCATCGTCCGGCGCTCCTCTCTCAGCTGCATCGATCCGTCAGGGCACATCGACATCACAGACAGATCGATGTCGACGAGCTGGCGTGCGTGTTCCAGCGATCGAGGATCACCACTCAGTTCGTAGTGGCGAGTCCAGAACAGTGCTTGTCCGCTCGGTCCCCGCATCAGCCCACCTCGGCCGGCCACTGCCCAAGGTGTTCCGCCGGCGTCGCGGACATGCAAGCGAGCAGCTGAAATTCGTTCGCGCAGAGTTTCAGTCACGACAGCGAGAGTGGGTGACACGATCGGCCGTGAAACCGATTCCTCGAGTAGGAGGCAACCGATGCCGGAAAGGCCGTCGAAGAGGCTGGAGTCGAGCTCGTCGAGTGAAGCTTTGCACAAAGTCTCGACCCATCTGTCGGCAGTCGAGTGTCGTCCTAGTTGCCGAAAGGTATGCACCGCACCTGCGAGCCCGTCGAAGAAACCGAACCGTGGTTGCGTATCCGAATCAACTTGATGTTCAGTCCATTCCAGAACTGTCTCCAAGGTGTCGGTGGGAAGATCATCGGCGAGTAGGTTTCCGCACGAGCCGTGAGCAATGCCGTAACCGTTCACTTCGAACTGGGCGATGTCACCGGGAAAGAGTCGATCAGGGCGGGAGAGATCAAGCGAGGCGAGTATGCCGCAGCGCAATAGAGCGGCCGCCCGTTGCAGGTTTTCCCCGGGCGACGTGTCCCAACGATGTGGGCGATTCTCCGGCTCCGGCGCCTGTACGTCGAGCATCGAATAGAGCGAGGCACCGAAGGCACGAGGAAGATCGAATCGAGACACCGCATAGTCGATGAGTTCGGGAATCTTGTTGCAATCGAGAGGGAACAATGTAGTAAGTGGGACAAAGAGTCCCAGCTCGATGCATCCCAACGAGTATCGATCCGCCGCGATTCCTGTCAACTGTCGAGGTGCTGTGTATCCGGGGGCTCCGGTGGACCGGGGCGGATGCTCGTCGATGTTGTGGGCCATCTCGAAGTCGATGATCCGAATACCGGACGGTGAGCACATGACGTTGCCAGGGTGAAGATCGGCATGAACGATTCCGGCGTTGTGGAAGCTCTCGACTGCGGTAGTCAACTGTTGTGCAATGTCGAGTGCCCAGGTTCTGTATTCCGTTCGGGAACTGAGTGTCTGGTCCGCACGTATCAGTGGGTGACGGAGCGCAACTTCCTGATTCAGGGGAGTGCCGGCAGCGCGCTCGGTGACAAGGAAGTGGTGTCCCTCGCGCTCGAACAAGCTGATCGCAGAAGGTGTGTACGGGTTGTCGGCAAGGTGAGTCAACTTGTCGTACTCGTTACGGATGCGGTCGATTGCGTACCGGCCGTTTGCGTCCGGGGCGGTAAAGGGACGGCCTTCTTTGATGACCAGATCGATGCCGGCGTCGTCGAATGCGGAGTAGATCCCCCCGCTGTTGCTGAAGTGCAGGGCTTCATTGATCGAATAGGGGAATTCGTCATGTGATTTCAGCTTGTCTTGCTGCGCGCGAACGAAGTCCGGGATTTGTACCCAGTCCGGAGTTCTGAAGGAAGTGCCGCGCACATCGGGTTCGAGCGATCCGTCAGGACGCCGAATTGCCGGGACGCGATCGCCGAATGAATCGTAGGTCTGCATGGGCAGATACGCGCCGTACCGTAAGTAGAGCGGTCCCCGGTTCCATCGCACATCGCTGAGGATGTACGGCCCGTCGGCACCGGTGACAAGCTTGTCCAGTTCGGTGATGACACGTTGTGTGGCAACACCATCCGCCGGATAGATCGTGATGAATTTTCCGCTGGAAGTTCGATTGGCCTGCTTGCTGTTGGACAACATGAGGTCTGCTGCCGTCCGAAGAAATTTGAACGGCACATGATTGTGACCGCAATACACGGAAACGGTATCGAGCAGCTCCTGCGCGTTGGCTCGGGTAGCGGAGCAGTGAATCTTCCATCCTTGTTCTGGCAGCAGACCGTCGGGCGGTTGGAAGTAGTTCCACGGTCCACTTTGGGGACCGCGCCGCCAGAGCGACCAATCCACCGACTTCGCGGGGATAAAGTGCTGGTCAGTTGATGTATCTAGTCGGGTGACCGTTCTGATTCGGTCGTAGAAATGCGGGTCGGCACGCGTGAAGGCAACGTATCGCAGGTCCACGCCAAACCTCCCGGTCAGTCCCCCTGCGGTTGTCATCGATTGGTGCCACGCCCCGAATCCCCTGTGGCTTGGATTGCTTGTGGCGGAAGGTTATCCGATTCCGGACATTTCGGGCGAAGATTGAAAACCTATCATTCGAAAGTACTAATGAATGGCGTGGGCCAGGCGAGGTCACTGATCGCCCAGCTTTTAGTCGGCCGCATTTGTTTCGAGTTCGGAGGCCCCCTCTTGACGAGAGGATCAAGTCGGTGGTAGTTCTTTAGCGAGCGCTAAGTCAGGGTGCTCCCTCGATCTCGGTCCGGTACCCGGCGCCACGAAACACGGGTGCCGGACCGCCCCAGCAATGCACGTCCTCGAAGGGAACGAAGATGACCAAGGCAGTGATCGTCGATGTAGTCCGGATCGCGTCCGGCAAGGGAAAGCCGGGCGGAGCACTGTCCGGGACGCACCCTGTCGAACTGATGGCCCACGTTCTGCGTTCCATCACCTCGCGAAACGGCCTCGACCCCGCCCTGGTGGACGACGTGATCGGCGGTTGCGTCGGCCAGGCCGGTGAGCAGGCGCTCAACATCACCCGCAGCGCGGTCCTGTCGGCAGGGTTCCCCGAGTCGGTACCCGCCACCACGATTGATCGCCAGTGCGGATCAAGTCAGCAAGCTGCGCACTTTGCGGCGCAGGGCGTGATCGCCGGGGCCTACGACATCGTGATCGCGGCAGGCGTCGAATCCATGAGTCGTGTCCCGATGGGTACCACGACGATGGGGAAGGACGCTTCCGGTCCGGGCGTCGCGGCTCGCTACCCCGAAGGCCTGGTCAACCAGGGAATCTCTGCAGAATTGATCGCCGCCAAGTGGAAGCTTGACCGCGACGCTCTCGACGCATTCTCCGCGCAGTCCCACCAGCGGGCAGCAGAGGCAGCGGCGAAGGGGCTCTTCGACAAGGAGATTCTGCCGATCTCGGTGACCAACGCCGCCGGTGAGACCGTCTCGCATATCGTCGACGAGACGGTTCGCGCGTCTACTACCGCCGAGGGACTCGCCGGTTTGAAGCCGTCGTTCTACTCGGAGAAGTACGCGCAGCGCTTCCCCGAGGCGCAGTGGTCGATCACTCCCGGTAACTCGTCGCCGCTCACCGACGGCGCGTCCGCAGCACTGATCATGAGCGAAGAAATGGCGTCGAAGCTGGGGCTGACGCCGCGAGCTCGTTTCCACTCCTTCTCCGTTGCGGGCGATGACCCGATCTTCATGCTCACCGCACCCATCCCAGCCACCCACAAGGTGCTCGCTCGCGCGGGTCTGAGCATCGACGACATCGACACCTACGAGGTCAACGAAGCCTTCGCTCCCGTTCCACTCGCCTGGGCTCACGAGTTCGGCGCCGACCCGGCAAAGCTCAACCCGTGGGGCGGCGCGATTGCACTCGGCCATGCCCTGGGGTCCTCGGGTACTCGTCTGCTGACCACGATGGTCAACCACCTCGAGGCCACCGGCGGACGCTACGGATTGCAGACCATGTGCGAGGGCGCCGGCATGGCCAACGCCACAATCATCGAACGCATCTGAAACACATAACCTTTCGAAAGGAACTCTCATGATCGTCAACGACAGCGTCGCCGTCGTCACCGGTGGAGCATCCGGCCTCGGCCTGGCTACGACCAAAGCCCTTCTTGCCGACGGTGCCAGCGTCGTCATTATCGACCTTCCGTCGTCCAACGGTGAAGCCATCGCCAAGGAACTTGGCGACCGGGTCCGCTTCGCGGCGGCAGACGTCACCGACGAGGCTGCGGTCACCGCGGCACTCGACGTGGCCGAGTCCCTCGGACCCCTGCGCGTGGCAGTCAACTGCGCCGGAATCGGCAACGCAGTCAAGACGGTCAGCAAGAAGGGCGCTTTCCCTCTCGACGCGTTCAAGAAGGTCATCGACGTCAATCTGATCGGCACCTTCAACGTCCTTCGTCTTGCTGCGGAACGTATTTCGAAGACCGAGCCAATCGACGGTGAACGCGGCGTCATCATCAACACCGCTTCGGTCGCCGCGTATGACGGCCAGATCGGGCAGGCTGCGTACTCCGCGTCGAAGGGCGGTGTCGTCGGTATGACGCTTCCCATCGCCCGTGACCTCGCGTCGCTGCTGATCCGCGTCAACACCATTGCACCCGGCTTGTTCAAGACCCCGTTGCTGGCCGGACTGCCCGAAGCAGCCCAGGCGTCGTTGGGTCAGCAGGTGCCTCACCCCTCTCGCCTGGGTGATCCCAGCGAGTACGGCGCGCTTGCTGCGCACATCGTTTCCAACCCCATGCTCAATGGTGAGACGATCCGCCTCGACGGTGCAATCCGTATGGCACCGCGGTAATTTCGGCTATCACATGACTGGCGAGGTGGAGTCGGTGAGCTCGGTGGCAGTGGACTGGAGGTCCTTCCCGCCGCTGGTGATGACCGACATCCTGACGGCTTCGCTCGAGCTGTTCGACGAGAATGGTTACCACGGCACGACGGTGCGCCAGATTGCCAATCGTGTCGGGGTAACCGTTCCCGCGCTCTACTATCACCACGCGAACAAAGAGGCAATTCTCGTCGCTTTGTTCGAGGTCTCGATGAGTGAGCTGAATACCAGAACCGAAGCGGCAGAAGCGGAGGCCGGCGAAAATCCGGTACGACGCTTCGCCTTGGTGGTGGAGGCGATAGTTCTCTATATGACCCACCGGTCGCGGCATGCTGCGTTGGACACCGAGATCCGGCATGTCTCACCGGAAAGCCGAAGTCGATACGCCGCCAGTCGTAAGCGGCTCGAGTTGCTGATGCGCAGGATCGTCGACGACGGTGTGGCATCGGGAGATTTCGCGGTCACCGATACCGAAGAGACCGTCCGGGCAATACTCGGTATGGCGCAGTCACTGCCGCGTTGGTTCCAGACCGGCGGTCCGATGTCACCGTCGCAATTGGCGCAGAAGTACGTCGACATCGCTTTTCGCACGGTCGGGTATCGACCGTAAGGTGTCTCGTCCGTAAACGAAGGCGGGCAACAGGTCGAAAACCTGTTGCCCGCCTTCAGTATTTGATACGTGTCAGAGTCTCGTGACTTCGAGTCCGCCCTCGTGGTAGTCGGCGCGAAGGCGCTTCTTGTCGAACTTGCCGACGCTCGTCTTCGGGACTTCCTGAACCACAGCCCAGTTCTCGGGCAGCTGCCACTTGGCAACCTTGTCCGAAAGGTACTGTTGCAGTTCGGACATGGTGGTTTCGGAACCAGCGCGAAGAACAACCGCAACCAACGGGCGCTCGTCCCACTTCTCGTCCGGCACGCCGATGACGGCAGCTTCGGTGACGTCAGGGTGACCCATGACGGCGTTCTCGAGGTCGACCGAGGAGATCCATTCGCCGCCGGACTTGATGATGTCCTTGGAGCGGTCGGACAGGCTCAGGAAGCCGTCGGCCGTGATGGATCCGACGTCGCCGGTCTTGAGCCAGCCGTCGTTGAACTTGTCTTCCGCATCGACGCCGTAGTACGACCCGGTGATCCAGGGGCCGCGCACTTCGAGCTCGCCGACGGAAACGCCGTCGTGTGCAACAACTTTGCCGTCGTCGTCGATGAGACGTGCCTCGACGGATGCCGGGAATCGCCCCTGGGAGTAGCGGTACTTCCACATTGCGTCGCCGGTGACGCCGGCCGGCGGGCGGGCAACGGATCCGAGCGGGGAGGTTTCGGTCATGCCCCAGGCATGCAGGACCGAGACGTTGTGATCGGCTTCGAATGCGTGCATGAGGGCCGGCGGTACCGCGGACCCACCGATCAGAACCTCGCGCATCGAGGAGATGTCCTGCGGGTTCTGCTCGAGGTAGAGGTGCAGGCCCTGCCAGATGGTGGGGACGGCTGCGGCGAACGTCGGCTTCTCGCTGGCGATGATCGCAGCCAACGGGGCAGGCTGGAGGAAGCGGTCGGGCATGATCAGCGAAGCACCGATCATGAATGCGGCGTAGGGAAGTCCCCACGACATGGCGTGGAACTGAGGCACCACGGCGAGTGCACGATCGCCCTGCGCGAGGTTGGGGCCGTCGCTCATGCAGACCTGCATGGAGTGCAGGTAGATCGAACGGTGGGAGTAGACGACGCCCTTGGGGTCACCCGTGGTGCCGGACGTGTAACACATTGCGGCAGCGCTCAGTTCGTCGACCTCGGGCCAGTCGAACTCGGTGGGCTGATCGGCGATCAAGCCCTCGTAGGTGTGAACCTGCACTCCCTCGGGAGCTTCGAGTCCTGCAGTGGAGGAGCCGGTGACGACGATGTGTTTGACGGTGGTCAGCGACGGAAGCTGCGGAGAGAGAAGCGGAATCAGGGACGGGTCGACGATGATCACGCGGTCCTCGGCGTGATTGGCGACATGGATCAACTGCTCGGGGAACAGACGAATGTTCAGGGTGTGGAGCACAGCGCCCATCGAGGGGATCGCCAGGTACGCCTCGAGGTGCTCGGAGTTGTTCCACATGAACGTGGCGACTCGCTCGTCGCCCTCGACGCCGAGCCCGCGCAGGGCGTGCGCGAGCTGAGCACAGCGCTTGCCGACGTCAGCGTAGGACACACGGCGCGGGCCGGACTCGGTCCACGTGACAACCTCGGAGGCGCCGTGAACGGAGGCACCGTGGCGGAGAAGTTGAGCAATGGAGAGGGGGGCGTCTTGCATGGTGCTCAGCATGGGCTGCTCCTGTGTGGTGTGTGAGACCGGTGCTTTTGCCCACGGGTCGTCACAAACGATGTGCTGTGGCTGCCAGATTAGTCACAGCCCCGAAGTGCTCGCTAGTGACCCACTGCACTGGCGAAGAACCACGCTATGAGTAGCGCTCCCGGATCGACTACTCCGCGAGCGGCTTCGCCCACATAACTTGCACGTCCGCGGTTCGCGAGCATGGTTTCGGTCGACTCCGCCCCGGCCGCTGCGGCTTCCGCTGCGCTCGCCAGCGCAGCATCTCGATCGGCTTCCGAGCTCACGGATTGCTCCAACGACTCGACCGCCGGAACTATCGCGTCGACCATCGTCTTGTCGCCGACGCGTGCGCCGCCGAGCGAGGTGATGTTGTCGAGTCCCGCTCGCGCTGCAGCCGCGATCGCGCCGAGGTCGAGTTCGGAGTCCGCCGAGTCTGCGGCAACGCGGAAGAAATGCCGGAACCAGATGCCGAACAATGCGCCGGAGGTGCCACCAGCGTGGCCGAGGTACGCCTGTGAGACTGCATCGAATATCGTTGCGGTGGAGTACGTGTCACGGATCGCCGAGATGTCGAGTTGATCCAGTGCGGCCACCATGTTGGTCCCGAAATCGCCGTCGCCCGCTCGTCGGTCGAGATCGGTCAGTGCCGGTTCCTGATCCAGTACCTTCTCGGCCCAGTCCGCAATCCAGCTTCCGACGAAGCTGCTTTCGGCGGTGCGTGAGGTGTCGGGTGTGAATGTGGGACCGAAAGATTCGCGCGTGCCCATGCCGGTGTACTCACGCGCTATAGCATTCGGCCAGGCGGGCGCTTTTGTTGGTGCGTCCCATAATTCGAGGATTTCTTTGTCTGTGCGAACAAGGGTGATGGACGCGCCTGCCATGTTCAATGCAGTGACGAAGGTTCCGATCAGTGTCCGCTCGATGTGAATTCCCTGTTCGTCCAGATAATCTCCGAGTTCGGCGAACAGAAGTTGCAACTCCAGCGGGTGGGTGGCGCCGAGACCGTTGACGACGGCGATGACGCGGTCGCCTTCGGCGAGACTCAGGGACTTGATGATCGGGTCCGTCAGCCGCCGCACCAATTCCGGTGCGGGCAGGGCGTCCGCGCGTTCTGTGCCGCGTTCGCCGTGGATGCCGATACCGAGTTCCATCTGACCCGCCGGCAAGTCGAACGACGGCTCGTCAGCCCCCGGCAATGTGCATGGGCGAAGGGCGACGGCCATGCTCCGAGCGGAGTGCGCGACGTGTTGTCCGATCCGGGTCACCTCGGCCAGGTCGTCGCCGCGGGCGGCGGATGCGCCGCAGACCTTCTCCACCACGATGGTTGCCGCAGTACCGCGTCGCCCCGGGCCACTGCCGTCTGCGCGTTCGGTCGCGACGTCGTCGTCGACCAGGACGACGTCCGTATCGATCTTGTCCTCGCGTAGCAACTCTCGGGCGATACCGAAGTTCATCACGTCGCCGGTGTAGTTCTTCACGATGTGAAGGACGCCGCCGCCGGCGTCGGCAGCCTTGGATCCCTCGTGGATCTGAAGTGCATTGGGTGAGCTGAAGACCAATCCGGGGCAGACGGCTGTGAGCATTCCTTCGCCGATGAATCCGGCGTGCATGGGTTCATGGCCTGAACCGCCGCCGGAGACGAGCGCGACCCGTCCGCGGGGAAGTGGCCTTGCGCGTGTGAGGTACCCAGGGTCGGGATTCCACGCGATGTCGTCGGTGGATGCGATCAACCCACGGAGTGCGTCGGGAACAAATGTCTTTGCGCTGCGCATGAACATCACTTCAGAGTAGGTCTAACGTCGACTTCGGGCACGGATCACGATCGACGAGAGGTGGACGGCGTGAAATTGGGGTTGGTACTTGCCGGTGGCGGCGTTGCGGGAATCGCCTGGGAAACAGGTTTTCTGTTGGGCCTTCAGGACAAATCACCGGACACTGCCGCTGCGCTGCTGACGGCGGACGTGTTGATCGGCACTTCCGCAGGTTCCACGGTGAGCGCTCAGATAGCGAGCGGCGTGACACTGCAAGAGCTTTTCGACGCACAAACAGCGGAGGCGACCGGCGAAATCGACCCGAAGGTCGATGTCGAGGTACTCGGTCAGATGTTCGTCGACGCGATCGCAGGATCGCAGGACCGGGCCGAGCAGCTCCGTTTGCTCGGCGAAGCAGCGATGAGAGCCGATACCGTCGAACCTGCCGTGCGTCGCGCGGTCATCGAGGCGAGGCTGCCCAATCGGTTGTGGCCCGACCGGGAGTTGCGCATCCCGGCGATCAACGCACAGACCGGTGAGTTGAGGGTGTTCGGCAACGCTGACGGCGTAGAACTGATCGACGCAGTCGGAGCAAGTTGCGCCGTACCAGGGGTGTGGCCGGTAGTCGTGATCGAGGGCGAGCGGTACATGGACGGCGGAATGGCGAGTGGCTCGAATGTTCATCTGGCTGCCGACTGCGATGTGGTCGTGGTTCTTTCACCCGCAGCCGACCCCGCCCCGAATCTTCTGGGCGGCAGTCTACGAGAGGAAATCGACGTGATGACGCCCTTGCCCGTGCTGCCTGTCTTCGCCGACGACGCCGTCGTCGAAGCGATCGGAACGAACTCGCTTTCACCGACAACCAGGCGCCCCGCAGCCGAACTCGGCCGCGAACAGGGCCGTCGAACCGCCGACGAGATCGCCGCGTTTCTGGTGACGGCATGAGCGCCGCACGGATTGCCGTCGTCGTGCGCCCGGAGCAATCTCCGGAAGATCTGGTTCGACATGCCAGGTATGCAGACGAAGTCGGTATCGACGAGGTCTGGTTGTGGGAAGACTGCTTCTTCGGCGGAGGAATAGCCACTGCTGCAACTGTATTGGCTGAGACCGATCGTGTGGGTGTGGCGATCGGTGTGCTGCCGACCCCGATGCGCAACACCGCGATCACGGCGATGGAGATTTCAGCGCTGGCCAGAGTTCATCCGGATCGACTACGGGTTGGCTTCGGTCACGGCGTTCAGAGTTGGATGCGGCAGATCGGGGCCAAAGCCGAATCGCCGTTGACCCTCCTGCGGGAGCAGTTCGGAGCAGTCGAGCGGCTACTGGGCGGTGAGTCGGTGACGGTGTCCGGTCGATACGTGAATCTCACGGACGTCACGCTGGCGTGGCCACCGGAGACGGTGCCGCAGTTGCTCGTCGGCGCCACGGGGCCAAAGACTTTGGCGCTCAGTGGCGAGTTGGCGCAGGGCACCGTGCTCTCGGGTGGGACGACCCCGGACGGCGTGCGTCGGGCGATCGCTCACATCGGGGCGTCGGATCACGAGGTCGTCGTCTACGTCATCTGTGCTTTCGGTTCCGGCGGTCGTGAGCGCGCCCTTGCCGAGGCCGCAGCGTCCGATAGCGAGTCGCCGGAGGATGCGATTGCCGTGGGCAACGCGGCCGAAGTCGCGGCAGCAACACGGCGATGGGTTGCAGCAGGTGCAACCACCGTGGCACTCCAACCGACTGTTGACGAGCCGGATGTCCGCGAGTTCATTCGCTTTGTCGCGCAGGAGGTTCAACCCCTGGTGGCGTAGTTCAGAAGGTTACTCTGGACAGAACCGCGTCGATGTCGGCAGTGCTCACGTCGTGATGTGTCACGAACCGAACCTTCCCGGCAACGGTGACCGCGCCGACATCGACAGCGGCGAGCTGAGCAACGGTGACCGACGGATCGGCTGTCGCGGCCAGAACGATGTTGGTGGCAGGTTCGTCGACGGCCCAACCGCGTTCACGAAGCCCCGACGCGAGGCGCTGCGCGTTGTCGTGATCGTCGGAGAGGCGAGCTTGTGAGCGCAACGCGACGATGCCGGCTGCGGCCAGCACTCCGCCCTGACGAACGCCGCCGCCGAGCATCTTGCGGATCCTTCGGGCTTCGGTGATCAATTCGGGTGATGCGGCGAGTATCGAGCCGACCGGCGCACCGAGTCCCTTACTCAGGCACACCTGAACGGTATCGGCGCCGGAAGTCAATTCGGTGGGCGAAACATCGAGTGCAACAGCGGCATTCCAGAGACGGGCGCCGTCGAGGTGAATCTTCAAGCCGCGTGATCGCGCTGCGTCGACCAGCTTCGTCCATTCGGTCGGATTCATGACGGCACCGCCGGCGAAGTTATGAGTGTTCTCGAGACAGAGCAGCGTGGTGTTCAACGCGAAGTACGGGCCGGGGGAGCCCGCCGCCTTCACGACAGTCTCGGGGGTGGGACGTCCGGGTCCGCCGTCGTGCGGCAACGCCATCGGCATTCCCTGGGCGAGCCAGGCAGCGGTGCCCAATTCGGAGCCCAAGACGTGAGAGTGTTCCGGTGCCAGGAACTGATCGCCGCGGTGAAGGTGCAGCATCAGCGCAATCAGGTTGCCCATCGATCCGCTCGGCACCCACAGTGCCGCCGGTAAACCCAGAGTGTGCGCCACCTCTTCCTCGAGCGCCGCCATGGTCGGGTCGTGATCGAGGACGTCGTCACCGACCTCGGCGTCGGCCATCGCCTTCCGCATCTCCGCATCAGGCTTGGTGACGGTGTCCGAGCGTAGGTCGATGTACGACGAAGTCATGGCTCATTCGATCAAGCCGCGTGTTCCGGCGTCAAACCGCGGTATTTCCAGGACGGCTCTTCCGGCCTGATAAATCGATATCGCTGAGGATGCCTTCCGTGTGATGATGAGCGCCGGCAATCGCCGGTGACGAGAACAAGAAGTGGAAGGGGACAGGCATGCGCGACTGGAAGCAAGCGTTGCACCTGCGCGGGCACTCACCCCGCGGTATTTCCCATCCCGCATTCGGGGAACAGAGCGGCGCTGGATATATGCCGTTCCCCATTTCTTGCATTTGCTCCTGACCCGTCTTCGTGTCCAGGAGTTTCACTCCTCGACACGAACTGAGAACTCTCATGCGGAACCCGAACCGCGCACTTGCTCACAGTTGGATGAACCGCCCCGTCCGGGTACTCAACGCCACGTACGAGTACCTCGGTGAAGTGAGCGCCGATCGTGCGGTCGTCCTGATCGCCACCGGCTCCGCGCAGCCCACCGAAGACGTGACCCCGATATTTCCGGTGCGCTCCAAGCACGTCGAAATCCCACTGCCGAGGACGATCCTGCTCGCCGAGTACGTGTACGTTGCTCACCGGGTGACGGTCACCGATTCCAGTCGGGCCACTTTTGCCGGTGTCTTCGACCGGGACGGTCGTCAATGTGCGTACTGCGCCGCCCGGGCAACGACCATCGACCATGTCCAGCCGCGGAGCCGTAACGGGCCCAACACGTGGGGAAATCTGGTGGCGTGCTGCAGTTCCTGCAATCAGCGCAAGGCGGATCGCACTCCGGCCGAGGCCGGTATGCGGCTGCTGTGGGAGCCGAAGGCACCTCGGCGCATCGAGAAAGTGCAGCAGGAGATCTGGCGTGAATTGAGTCGGACGTGACAGTCGAAGGGAGCCAGTGATGTGCGCTGACGAAATCTCCAATTTGGCTGAGCTTTTGCCGATCTCGGACGACCGGACGTGGTGGCAGGCGGAATGCCGAGGAGACCCCGAGCCGGACCGGTGGTTTCCCTTTCCGTCCGAGGGATACGACTACGCGACCGACGTGTGCAACAGGTGCCCGATTGCGGAATCGTGTCGCGAATTCGCCTCTGCCACTGGCCAGACCGGAATCTGGGGAGGAGTGAAGTTCGAGCAGGGCAGGATCGTCGCGGCGTGAGGGATCAGATTCCCGGCTCCGCGGCGATCGTACCGGCCGATACCGCCCGGCACAGAGCGTCGTGGTCACGTTCGGTTTGATCGGCGTAGAGCCGAGCAAACCGGGTGAGGGCGGTATCGACCGCGTCCGAGGTTCCCAGGTAACCGGAAATCAGTGACGCGCCACTGGTTCGTGCGTGTCCCTTGGCCAGTAGGCGACCGCAGATCGCGACATAGTCGGTCAAGGCCGCTGCATCGATATTGTTCAGGTCCACAGAACCTTTCATGTTCCGGAACTGACGGACGTAGTACTGGCGGTCGTCCACGGTGCACCACCCGAGCAGTGGATCACTGACCGTCTGGAGAGCTTGCTGGTATTCCGCGACGCGTCGTCCTTGGTGGTCGTGCCAGGCCGAGTCGCCGTGCACGAAGGGCGCAACTACGGATCGGCGAGCCTGTTTGAGCTGCAAGAAGATGACGTCGTCCGGGATGCTCCCTTCGCACAGGGCGACATAGGCGCGCAGAGCGACACTCCCGACTCCGACAACCCGGTGCGCAACGTCGATGACGTTGTATCCCGAGACGACTCGGCGCCAGTGTGGTGCAAGGGTTTCGAGATACTCGTCCAGACCCTCCAGGAGGAAGTCGGTGTCCTGCGGCGTGAGTCGTGTTGTGAGCGGCGGGTTCTCGACCAACTGGCGCCGTCCGTGATCCTCGACGGTGAACCGCGGCACCGCATGGTCACTCGTACGCCGCCGGGCGCGCTCCGCGGCGCGCCTGATCTCGGCCAGCAACCCAGGATCGGTGACGTGGTCGGTGAGTCCGTCGAGATCGACCCGGTCGAAGGAGCGATCGAACAGCGGACGCTCGGAGAGCTTCGCCAAGTGGAGGCGATACGCGGACACACACGAGGTTGTTGCTGTTTCGCATTGAGCTTCGGTGAGACCGTTCTGCCGACCGGCCACCCAGATGCTCGCAGCCAGCCTTCGTAGATCCCATTCCCAGGGGCCGGGATGTGCTTCGTCGAAATCGTTGAGGTCTATGACAAGTTCGCGTTCCGGAGATCCGTAGAACCCGAAGTTTCCGACGTGCGCATCTCCACAGATGACGGGAGTGATGCCGGTGGACGGCAGCTGCGCCATGTCCTCTGCCATCAATCCGGCGGTACCGCGCAGGAATCCGTATGGCGAAGCGACCATTCGCCCCACACGGATCGGAACCAACCAGTCGAGTCTTCCCTCGTGTGCCGTGTTGACCTGATCGACCGGGTCACGTCGATCGGATGGGGGCGTCCAGTCGCCGAGCGACGATCGCGCCACTCGCTTGCGCAGGCCTTTCCCGATCTTGCGACGCTCACTGCGGGGCGTCTGACGCGCCCGCAAAGTCGCCCTGCCGTCCGGTTCGTTCTCGAGAGCCAGCTGACCGGCAGGCCTGTTCAGCGGGTCCATGTCGGGCTCTCTTTCGTCGGGCGTGCGAAACTCGCGCTCGATCTTATGCCCGCCGGATTGTGCGCCGCGCGACGAGTTCCTTAACTACCCGCCTGGGCAATCAACTCGACAGCGCGGTCGGCGCACAGTTCAGGATCCGGCATTCTCCCGATACCGAGGCATTCGACAACGGCGAACGACGCATCCGGTGTGGTTTCCACGCCGAGCGCCCACCCGAAGTAGTGATTCCAGGCGAGTACGGCTCGGTGGCCACTGTGCTGCGGAATCTCGCTGCCCAGAACGAGTACTGCGTCGAACGCGGGGCCGTCGCACCAGATGACCGATTCGGCGAAGGTGGAGCTGGCGACGGCGACTACGTACCTGTGACAAGTCGATTCACTCGGAATGGCGATGTGTGCACGCATGGTCGCTCCTCCGGCTCGGTTGCGATCGGAGGGTTCCCCGTTGCCGGCGCCGAAAAAACGCTTGTCAGATTACGTCCCGGCCACAGATCTACGACGCAGACGGTGCCTGAGATGTTTTTGTGCTGCCCGCGCGACCGAGCGAGTCGAGAGATACTGTTCGGCCGGTATCAACCGGGAACCGAACAAGTAGAACCTTCGGGCTTCGTCGTGGTCGTGGGTGGCCGCGGAGATGAGCAGACGTTCGATCGCGGTGAACTTTCGCCCACCGGCGTAACCACTCATGTAGTCGATGTGATTCGTCATACTCGCTCTGGCGCTACGGTATTCGGTCAATGCAGCGTTCACGTTCCGATGTGAGTCGAGTGTGTCTGCCGGCGTCTCCGTCAGCATGTGCGCGGTCGCATCGACCAGCATCTGAGCGGTCTCGAGTGCCCACGAGCATCCGATACCCCACAACGGGTCGTTGGTTGCCGCAGCGTCGCCGATGAGTGCGAACCCGTTACCCACGGGTTCGGTGAGGGTTGTGGAGAAGTGTTTGGTACCAACGATCTTTCCGACGATGTGCTCTCGCCGAACAAGCGGAGCGCCGGGTAATGCGTTGGCGTACTCGAGGAAAGCAGTAGACAGGTCGTCAGCGAACGAGCCGAGCTTGTCGAGGGCAGGGAAGACCACCAGCACGCTGATTCCGCCGTCGTTGGGGAGCAGATAGGCGACGTCGGGATCCATGAACCACGACAATGACGTTTCTCCGCCGGGTCGTTCAAGTCCGGAGAGTTGGGCGAAATAGCTGAAACGCCCGTTGGATGCAGTCACGGAGTCACAACGAGCGGATCGTGCGACGGTCGAATCCTTGCCGTCCGCTCCGACGGTCAATCGTGCTTCGACAGTGAAGACCGAACCCTGTTCGGTGCCGTAGACGCCTGCAGTAGTGCCGTTCTCGGTCAGTAGTCCGGAAACGCGATGCCCGAGAAGAAGGTCGACGTTCGGGTAGTCGTTCGCGAGTTGGCGCAGTAGGGGGTCGAGAGTTTCCCTTCGGACGTTGAACCCAGGTGGCGGTGAGTTCTCTGCCGCGTCAGGGGTGATCACTCCCCAAGGGGTCCAGAATGTCGGAACGGTTTCCACCATTCCCAGGGCGAGCAGTTTTTCCGTGGCGCCGAGTCGTTGCAAGATCGGGGCACCGCACGGTTGCAGGTGGTGAGTGCACAGGACTTTGTGCGCCCGGATGTCGGAGCGAGCGTCGAGAAGCGCTATCCGCAGACCTTGCTGGGCGTACATGATGGCGGCCGCGCATCCCGCGATGCTCGCGCCGACAATCACAACGTCATACTTTTCCCGTGCCTTCGAAGTCACTCGATCAGCTTAATGCATAAGGTTATAACTTAAATATGACTGGATTCAGTCATCGTGTTCGGGCGTTAAGTCCCGAACTGCGGCCCGGATGGACTGTTCACGAAGCTCGTTCTCTCTGCGCAGTTCACGACGCCGTCGCCCGGCCTCGAATCGCTGCCTCGCGATTGTTCCGGTCGGCCGGAGTTGGGGTACCTCAGCCGGTTTCCCGTCGCTCCCCATCGCCACCATCGTGAAATAGCAACTATTGGTGTGTCGAGATTTTCCGAGAAGAATGTCTTCGGTTTCGACTCGAATTCCGATTTCCATCGAGGTGCGCCCGGTGTAATTGACGGAAGCGCTGAACGTGACGAGTTCGCCGACATGCACCGGTTCGCGGAACACCACACGATCCACCGACAGAGTCACGACGTAGGTCTGGGCATATCGACTCGCGCACGCATAGGCAACCTGGTCGAGAAACTTCAGAATCGTTCCGCCGTGCACGTTGCCCGAGAAGTTTGACATGTCCGGCGTCATGAGGACGGACATGGACAAGGTTTGTTTCGATGCTTGCTGCGATGCTTGCTTCAATTCAGGTAGGGAGTTCGATTCAGACATCAAGCGGGCCTCTTCGGTTCGGTGGACGGTGAAGAGACCGTATCCGGCAAAGAGGGTTACCCGCGCGTTCGGAAGAGCGCGGTGTCAGAGTTCGGGACAGTGCCCGTGTGGAGGACGTATTCGCTGGTGGCGACGGGGCCGGCCGCGCTCGACCTGAGACAGGGTGCGAGCGTCGAGCGGAGGTGCGCTGACATCGAAGCCCAATTCCCTGCGCCTCGAACCGCCTCGCGAAAGTTCTTCAACGCCGGCGCCTGGTCGCACAGTTCCTCGACGGGATCCGAACCGGCTGGTAGTTGCCACTCGAGCAGGTGCGAGGCCGAGCTCACCGACTCCAATCCAGCTGCTGCCTTCTCGAATTCGCTCGGGCTCGACCATGTCGTCGGTAGTGGTGTGATGCCATTCCACGCAGAGGCGGCCTCCCTTCGGAGTGCTGCTGCCCACCCGTTCTCCGACCACGTTGCGACACAAATGCTTCCACCCGGGCGGGTCACCCGCATCATCTCTGCGAGGGCGATCGCAGGGTTGGGACAGAAGATGATCCCGAAGATGCTGACACAGGCGTCGGCGCTCGAATCCGACCACGGCAGAGACTGTGCATCGCCGATCGTGAAAGTGGGTTCGGTAGTTCCGGGGCGAGGAATCCAGCGTTCGCGCGCGACCTCCAGCTGGCTGGCGGAGAGGTCGAGTGCGTGGACCGCGATCCCGGACTGGGCCGCCGGGAGCGTAAAGTTCCCCGTTCCAGCGCAGACGTCGTACGCCGTGCTCACGTGCCCGATCGAGCGCAGCGCCTCTGTCGATGCAGGTGAGAGTTGTTCGGCAAGAGGGGAATATGCCGCACCGTTCCAGTTTCCCCGATTCACGACAAGCTCCTTTCGACTGCGTCGATGACCGTATCGAGCGCTGCGCCTGCCGCACGCGCTGCTTCGCCGGGGTTGCGTTCCTCGATGGCAGCGATCAAGGGTCGGTGCTCGTCGACGTGGAAACCTGGACCGACACTGACGGCGGACAGCGAATCCGTCACGGCGGCAAGGACTCCCCGGTAGACGTCGATCAGTGCGGAATTGTGGGACGCCTCGACGATCGAAAGGTGCAAGGCCATGCCGGCTTCGACAGTGAAGCCGCCGACGTGACCGGGGTGGGCATTCCAGGCTGCATGTATCCGCGCGAGATCTTCGGGGGTGTGGCGCTGCGCTGCAAGTCGCGCGGCTTCGACCTCGAGTCCGCGTCGCAGGCTCAGTACGTCGAGAACGTCACCTCTGGCGAGCCTGCGCCCGAGTAATCCTTCGACCGGCGACGCCGCCATGACGTACACGCCGCCACCGTGGCGTACGGACAGAACTCCGGCGTGGGCAAGCGCCCGTACCGCTTCGCGCATGGTGTTTCGGGCGACTCCCAATTCTTCGACCAATGCGGTCTCCGGCGGGAGTTTCGATCCGACGGGCCATCGACCGGTCGAGATCGCCTCCTCGATCGCCGCGGCGACGATGTCTACCTTGCGTCCGGAATCGGCCATGTATGTCACCTCGGATAAGTGGGTCAATGACTTGATCGAGGTTAGCGTGCCCGACCAAGTGGGTCAATGACTCGGAAATTACCCGCGTACGTCCAGGCTGCGGGCGTAGTGCTCCTTGAATACCTCGAGATGTGCCCAAGATTCCAAGCCGCTGACACCGTCGATCCCGCGGATTCGCTCGGACAGCGCATGCAGGTCGCTCGAGGAGTTGGCGGCAACCGTCGCGATCACGTCGTATCGTCCGAGGGTCCGGGCGAGGAATTCGATTCCGGGCAGCGACTCGATCTCCGATACCGCGTTGTCGTCCCGTGAGCCCAGATTGACGCCGATGCCCATCGCCAGCGTTCGGCCACCACCTCGCCGCTTGACGACAGCGCCGACGCGCAGTGCCGTGCTCGCGATCAGATGATTGACCCGGTTGCGCACGGCGCTCGGCGACAGTCCGGTGTGTTCGGCCAGCTCGAGAAAGGGCATTCGCCCGTTGCGCTCGAGCAGTTCGATCAACGCGACATCTGTCGAGTCGAGTCGGATATCGGCTTGTAAAGCGGTCTCGGGCATGAAGATTCCCTTGATGACGTCGACGTAGACCAGCGTGCTCACGGATCGAACGCCACGTTGTGAGCGGAGTTCGGCGATGGCACGGTACAGATCGTCGTGACTGGGCACCCGAAGTTCCGCAATCACGTTGTACTGCCCGCTGACTGCCGAGATGTAGACGGCGGCCTCGGATGCGATCAACGCGTCCAGCACCGGGGTCATCGGTCCGGACACTGCGATCGAGACGTGTGCAAGCGCCTTCAGCCCGAGAAGTTCGGGGTGCGCGACGGCCACTACGGACACCGTTCCCGAGTCGAGTAGCGCCTGCACTCTGGTGGACACCGCCGCTCGTGGGGCGTCGACCGCCACGGACAGTTCGCGGTACGTCGCTCGCCCGTTGCGCTGAAGTGCGGCAATGAGCTTGGAATCGAGATCGACCGTCATGGTTGCCCCAACTTTTCCAGAGATTTTTCTGTATGAGCTTCCTATTAGAACAGTCGCATGTGGCCATGGATGATGTGGATAAGTGCAGAAATGCTCAAGAACTCATACAAAAAAGTTGTATACCGCCTGGTCTGAAACTTTGATGCATTGCATAGCTCCAGGTCAGGGCGTAGTTTTCGCTCAACACGCAGTGACCTGCACCACCATCTCGACGAAGGACCACCATGCGCAAGTTGCACACGCACGAAGCCTCGCCTCTCGACGCCACCGGCACGATCTTCACCGGCGCCAAGATCCACACCGTTGACGACAGCACGGTGGGAGCCGAAGCGTTCCTGGTGTTCGGAAACCGCTTTGCAGCGGTGGGAACGCTCGAGGAATGCCGCACCGAGGCGCGTCGGCTGAGCACTCGCACAACCGCGGTGGTCGAACTCGACGGCGCCACCGTCGTCCCCGGCTTCGTCGATCCACATGCACACCCGTTGATGTACGGGCAGATGCTCAGCTGGGTGGACTGTGGGCCGGAGAAGGCACATTCCATCCCCGGAATCATTGCGCTACTTCAGGAAGCGTCGCTCACAGCACCTGCGGGCGTCCCGATTCGCGGATACGGCTACGAGCACCGCAACCTGATCGAAGGGCGTCACCCGCTCAAGGAAGAGCTCGATCAGGTGGCCACCGATCGCGAGGTCTACCTCATGAACGCGAGCGGTCACGGCGGCGTCGTCAACTCCTTCACTTTCGACAAGCACGGTATCGACGCGAGCACCGAGAATCCGGCCGGTGGCGAGTTCTTCCGAGATGAAGACGGCGAACTCACCGGTGAGCTCTCCGACGCCGCGTGCAACATTCTCACCGGCGTCAACGGAGTGAAGGTCGGCCATCACGGCCCCAACTTCCATCTCGAGGACGAGCCGGAAGAGCACCTTCGCCAGCTGTCGGTCGCTCAGGACAAGTTCCTGGCCGGTGGCGTCACCACCATCGGTGACTGCCAGGTGACCCGGCGTGAATTCGACATGTACCTGCGTCTGGCCGAGCAGGATCAGCTCAAGACCCGCGTCAGCATGTACATGCTCAGCCACCTCCTCGATCACGTCATCGACACGGGAATGCACGGCGCCTTCGGCAATTCGCGGCTCGCGTTCGGGGGCATCAAGTTCTACGCCGACGGCACACTCGGCGGCTGGACCGCATACTTCCCCGACGGCTACGTGGGCGACCCGTGCCGCACCGGGCAGCTCTACCACGAGCCGGCGGACTACTCGGAGCTGATTGCCAAGGCACATTCGGTGGGTCTGCAGACCGCCACGCACGCTCAGTCACCGACCGCCATCGACATGGTGCTCGATGCCATCGAAGCTGCGCAGAAGGCTCACCCCGACGCCGACGCTCGTCACCGCATCGAGCATTGCGGACTCCCGACGGCCGAGCAGATCGCAAGGATGAACCTGGCCGGTGTCTACCCGGTGAACCAGCCACAGCACTACTACAACTGGGGCGAGGGCGTCACCGCTGCGATCGGCACTCCGGGCGAGCGGTTCAACCCGCTCGGCGAGTTCATCGCTGCCGAAGTTCCCGTGACCATCAGCTCCGACGCCCCCGTCGCAGAGCCGAAGCCGCTCGAAGCAATTCAGGCAGCCGTTACTCGTGTGACGCGTCAGGGCCATCAGCTCGGCTCCGATGCACTCCGCATCACCGCCGACCAGGCATTGCAGGCTCACACCCTCAACGGTGCGCGTGCGCTGGGCCGCGAAGCAGAGCTGGGCAGCATCTCGGTCGGCAAGCGGGCCGACTTCGTCATTCTGGGCGCGGATCCCCTCGAGGTTCCGGCCGACGCGATTGCGCAGATCGAGGTCCGAGAGACCTGGATCGACGGCGAACTCGCACATTCAGGTCATAACCACCTATTGTCGAGCACTTCGACCACCGAGGAAAAGTAATGAACCGAGAGCAACAGATCGTGAAGGCCCGCAAGGCGGGATTTGCAGCCTTCGTCGGTACAACTATCGAGTGGTACGACTTCTACGTGTATGCCACGGCAGCCGCCCTGGTGTTCGGTGACATCTTCTTCCCACCCGGAACCGACCGCCTGACCGGCGTTGCGGCGGCGTTCGCGACATACGCCGTCGGTTTCTTCGCTCGCCCGCTCGGCGGAATCGTGTTCGGCCATGTCGGTGACAAGATGGGCCGACGCACCGCATTGGTTGTGACTTTGACGCTGATGGGTGCAGGCACGTTCCTCATCGGCATGTTGCCCACTTACGCGTCGATCGGGTTCTGGGCGCCGTTACTGCTGGTACTGCTCCGCTTCGTCCAGGGCTTTGCCGTCGGCGGCGAATGGGGCGGCGCGGTCCTGATGGCCGTCGAGCATGCACCCGAGGACAAGAAGACCTTCTACGGCGGTTTCGCTCAGCTGGGCAACCCGGCCGGCGCGCTCCTGGCCACAGGTTTCTTCAGCATTCTCTCCACCTTCGGCGACGACGCTCTGCGCGAGTGGGCTTGGCGACTGCCGTTCCTCTGCTCGGCGCTGCTGATTCTCGTCGGCTTGGTCGTTCGCCTGAAGGTCGAAGAGTCCCCGGTTTTCGAATCCGAGGTGAAGTCCGCGGACGTACCGGAAATGCTCCCGCTCAAGTACGCGCTGGTGACCAACTGGCGCCCGATCATCCTGGGCATCGGCATTCTGCCCGTCGCAGTCGGCGGCTACTACCTCGTGACGACCTTCATCACGGCATACGCAACCGACCCCGATGTCGGATTGTCGGAGACGTTGATTCTCAACGCGCTGAGTGTCGCTGCAGTGGTCGAATTGATCGCGACTCTCGGCGTGGCGTGGCTCGGCGACAAGGTGGGACGCGTCCGCGTCGTCATCTGGGGCCTTGCGGCAGTCGCGATTCTCGCAGCGCCGCAGTTCCTGGTGCTGAAGTCCGGATCCGTGTTCCTGATCTTCCTGACCTTCGCTGTCATGCGACTGGTGCTGGCGGCCACGTACGGCCCGATCGCCGCCGTCCTGTCGCAGATGTTCAAGCCGCAGGCCCGCTACACAAGCATTTCGTTGGCGTACCAGGGTGCAGGCGCGATCTTCGGTGGGTTGTCTCCGCTGGTGTCGACGCTGATGTACAAGGCAACCGGCAGCATCTGGCCGGTCATCGCACTGCTGATCGGCATGTGCGTCCTGAGCATCGTCTGCCTGCTCTTCGCTCCGCAGCATGTGGACGAGGCGACAGATACCGACGGTGCTCCGCAGGGCCTGAACAAGGAATCGGCTTCCGCCTGATTGCCGAGAGTCGGCTTCCGCCTGACTGCCGAGAGTCGGCTTCCGCCTGACAACTGAAAACACGACAGCCGGGGCAGTACACGATTTCCGTGTACTGCCCCAGCTGTCGTTTCAGGTCAGTTGTCGTTCAGCGCCGGTTACGCGCCGACGAGATGGCGATGAAAATGATCGCTGCGTCGGTGGGCCTGGCTGAGATTTCTGATCTCACGCAGCCAGAAGTGAGACGCCAGCGTGTTACTGCTTCCGTAACCAGTGCCGGACGTGTCTTCGTCGATCAGGGCGACAAGCGCTTTGATCAGGCTGGTGACCTTGAGGTTGTTGGTCTGAGAATGTCGGAGCAAGAGCTCGGCGGCTTCGTCGGTGCTGCAACGGTAGAGGGTGCAGACGATTTCGATACCGCGCTCGCGGATCCGGCCCGAAGTAGTCGGGATCCGTAGACCGTTCGTCGAGTTGCTGTTCGTCTGGTTGTTCGTGTCGTCGGGGTGAATCATGGTGTTGATCAAGGTATTCCTTTGAACCGCAGGGTCTTTGGGCCCGTGCGGTGTGTAGCGCATGTTGATACTGGTGCAGTCGGTACGCGATTGGCGGCGGACTCCGTCGGAGCCTTCGGCCTGGTCAACAATCTGCGGGACTGATGAAAGTGCGTAGTGATCAAAGGCGCGGATTTGCACCGAACTGGAAGTCTGCCCCTGGAACGAATACTGGAACTGTTGTTCCGGGCGAAGCGACCGGCTGCCTGACTGACGGCTGCCCTCTGATAACCCCACCGTACGTCATCGATTGAGTTTCAGCTAATTCTATTTCGAGCGGCTGAGAGCACTGTGGCCCGTATTACCTGCTCAAGAGGCATTTATGTGGCCGATTATTGCTTGCTTGGTGATAGCCCAGGCGTCGGTCGTCGGGTTGCCGAACTCGCCGTGGCCGACGCCGGGAAGTTCGATCAGATCGACCACGTCGCCTGCTGCTCGGGCGGCACGGGCATAGCGCCGACTCTGTTCGACCGACACGACCTTGTCTCCGAGTCCGTGGATCACCGTGACGGGGAGGCCGGTGGGGAGGTGCTCGATCGGTGATGCGATGCGGTAGCGATCGGGATGATCGGTAGGCATGCCGCCCAGAAGATTTCGAACAAATCGATCTTTGCCCGCGGTTGCGGCGAGCGTCATGTCGAAGACGCCGGCCATGATCGTCGTCGAGCGAACCGGCACCGAGAGGTTTGGTTCCGGGGCGTCTGCACCCTGTTGGGATCGCGATGCGACCCAGGCGGCAAGTTGTCCACCCGCGGAGTAGCCGGCGATGTGTACACGGCTCAAATCCAGTCGCCCGGAGGCCTTTTCCTGAACGATGCCGGCCAGGGCGTTGGTGGCCGTAACGGTATCGGAGAGCGTGGTCGGCCAACCACCCTGACCGCCGACGCGTCTGTATTCGATGTTCCAGACCGCAATTCCGTACGGGGTCAGGGTTTTTGCCCACGCGCCCGCGTATTCGAGATTGCTCTTCTGGGCCCATCCACCGCCGTGAATGAGTACGACGACCGGCAGGTCACCGTCCGATCCTTCTGGAAGATACAGATCGCCGAAAGTGTCTGCGGCCGCGGCGTAGGCGATGCGGACCGGAGCGACGTCGCGGTCGAGGCCGGTCGCACTGCTGACAGATGCGAGGAGGGCGAGTGCACAGACGAGCACTACGGCGAGATACCCGGCCAAGCGGTCGCGGGAGCGGTGCGCGATGACCTGATTCCTCTCGGCAGGCGACGGACGATAATTCGGAAATCAGTCTATCGGTGCCAGGTGAATTTATGGTGTGAGCGAATGGGCCGTGCTCGCTCGCACGCGGAGTTCGCTACGCGTATAGCTCTGAACTGGGGGTTCGTCACCGTTGACCAGAGCCAACAGTGCATCTACGGCCGCTGCCGCCTGTTCATGGGGGAAGAAGTCGAAGGCAGTGATCGGGGGCTGGGAAACCAGCAGGGCAGGTTCGTCGCTGTCCTGTGCAATCAAGACGTCACCCGGAATCGACAGCCCGAGATCGAGGGCCGCTCGCGCCGCTGCCGGGGCGCAACCGAGAATCAACGACAGGATCGCGTCAGGCGGAGTCGAGGAGTCGAGGGCCTCGCGGGTGGCCGCATACGCGGCCCCGATGAGGCCTCCGACGGTGCTGGCGCCCGGAAACGACGTCAATTCCTCGCTGGTGCGTGGTGCCACGCCTCGGGCGCGGCACCACTCGAAGTAAGCGAAAGTCGTTGCGCGGGTCCACTCCGAATGCATTCCGGGAGTGAGGACGAAAATGTCCCTTGCCCCACGTTCGGCGAGGTGGTTCAGAAGAGTCTCCGTGGTGGAGACGAGGTCCGGTGAGGTGGAGTATCCGAACTGCCCGGAGTGTCCAGGACCCACTGCGACAGAGGGGATTCCGATCTTCTGCAGAACCTCGACGCGCGGGTCGTCGACCATCGGGTCGACGACCAGTACGCCGTCCATCTCGATGCGCCGCAGTCCCTTCGGATCTTTCATCGACGGTAGTAGGAGGAGTGAGTGATCGGCGTGGAATGCAGCCTGGGTCGCGGCGGTCGCCACGCGCCCGTACCAGTCGAAATTGAGGTACTCGGCCGATGACAGTTGGTCGGGAGCGGGGAGCATCAGCCCGAGGGTGGCAGTCCGACCCGACCTGAGATTCTGGGCCGACCGATTGGCACGGTATCCAAGGCGGTCGGCAACCTCTTGAACCCGAGCGCGAGTGGCCGCGTCGACCCGGCCCTTGCCGTTGAGTGCATAGGAGACCGTGGACACCGCGACGCCGGCGGCGTTGGCGACATCACGAAGCGTCGGCGAAACAGGGGTAGCCACTGCGGATCGTTTCTACTCGTTGGTCGGTTTGTCTCCAGCCTATCGATCAATCGTTTCGGCATGTTGCGTGCACCGGTGAGGGGCACCTCAAAACAAAACGTCGAATCGTTTCAGCGCAGGTATTGACACTGGTGAAACGATTCGGCACTCTCTTAGGAACACCGGGCGAACGTCGAGAGAAATTCGGGCGAACCTCGGGAAACCTGACCAGGCAGGCGCATACTTGCCTTAACTCGCGGAGCCTCCCCATGACCGAAAAAACCGACCCTCCCGGTGCAGGAACGCATTCTGAATCCGGTTCTCTCACGTCATCCTCGGGCCTGCGCGCCGGAACTATCAACAGCCGTCATCTGGTCTTCTTCGTCATCGCCGCAGCGGCGCCACTGACGATCCTGGTGGGATTCGCGCCACTGGGCCTGATGGTTTCCGGCGCTGCGCTTCCGGTGGGGTACGTCGTTCCCGGGATCGTCTATCTACTGTTCGCCGTCGGCTTCACGGCGATGAGCAGGCATATCCGCGGCGCGGGCGCGTTCTACGCCTACATCACCGAAGGGCTCGGAAAAACAGTCGGCGCAGGCGCCTCTGTGCTGGCTTACATCGGCTATCTCGGTGGCCAGATCGGATTCGTCGTCGCTTGCGGCATCTTTCTCTCGTCGACGATCGAGTTGTTCTTGGGAGTAACCGTTTCCGTCTACACCTGCGCATTGGCGGTCGCAGTTCTGGTCGTGGTGGTGGGATATCGCAGGGTCGATATCGGCGCGAAGGTGCTGGCCGTTTTGATGGCGCTCGAGCTCGGCGTCCTCGCAGTCTTCTGTGTGGCGGTTCTGTTGAAAGGCGGCCACGAAGGACTGTCGCTCGACAGTTTTTCGCCGTCGACCTTCATGACAGCCGGACTGGCGAGCGTCTTCGTATTGACCTTCACCTCCTTCGTCGGTTTCGAGCAGACGGCGATCTACAGCGAGGAAGTTGTCGATTCCAAACGCACAGTGTCGCGTGCGACCTACACAGCAGTCACTGTTCTGGCCGTGGTCTACGCATTCTGTGCTTGGGTGATCGTGCAGGCTGTCGGCCCGAGTCGGATGGGCGACCTACTCGGCGGTGACCCGTCCGAGCTGATCTTCGATCTCAACAATGAATTTGCCGGCTCCATGATGACCGACGTGATGCATCTGTTGATCGTCACGAGCTTCTTCGCGGGTTGCCTTGCCCTCCACAATGCTTGCAGTCGCTATCTGCTCACCATGGGGCGCGCGAGAGTCTTTCCTGCCGCGCTTGCACGGGTTTCGCCGACCACTGGAACGCCGAGCGTCGCCGGAATCACACAAGGCGCACTGGTATTCGCGGCAATCGCCGGCTTTGCGCTGACGCCCGCAGACCCGTACACCCAAGTAGTCGTGTGGACGAATACACCAACGATCATCGGTGTGCTGGTGTTGCAGGTCCTCACTTCCGTCGCCGTGCTCAGGTTCTTCTCGCAGGATTCTCGCGGTGAAGGTCTGTGGCAAAGGTTGATTGCACCCTCGCTCGCTGCAGTGGCGTTGATCGTCGCGCTCGGATACCTCTTGATGAACATGAGTGACCTGACCGGGTTGACCACCGCGCAAAACTTCTTGTTGGCAGTGCCATTGCTGTTGGCTTTCGCATTCGGCGTGGTCCGCGGGATGCGCGTACGTGAACACTCGGTCGAGGAGTTGTCGGCATGAGCGAATACGCATGGTCGGTCCCCGGAGGGTTGGTCGAACGTCCCGGAATTGTTCCGGGCGCTCCAGAGATATGGGTCTATGCGGACAGGTTCTCGTACTTCGGTGGTGACACCGTCTCGATCCGAGTGCATACCACCGCAGAAGAATACGACCTCGAAATTGTTCGAGACGGCGCCCGGCCGCAACAGGTCGCGCAATACGTCGGTCTGCCGGGCAAGCAGCAGCAGACGCCTGCCGACGCGTACGCAGTGGGCTGCGACTGGGCGGAATCCCTTGCCGTCGAGATAGATCCGAAATGGACGTCCGGCATGTACTTGGTTCTGGTCCGGATGCTCCACGAAGGGGTGACTATTGAGCGGGAGGGCTTCTTCGTCGTCAAGGCGCGCGAACCCGAGCATGCCGACTTCGTACTCATTCACACCACCAGCACGATGTTGGCCTACAACGACTGGGGTGGGGCAAACCACTACCGAGGTGTTCCGGACGGCTCCGGCGATGTGCCGACACCGATTTCCTCGACGCAGCGTCCCGTCGCGCGGGGGATGTTGCGCAAACCCGAGGGCGCAGCACGCAACATCCACACCGACACACCGGGAATCGGATGGATACCCCGTCACCCGCCGTACGAATGGGCGTGGGTGAACGGCTACTCGCGTCACCATGCGGACGCCTTCTGGGCCACTTACGAGAGGCCGTTCACGGTCTGGGCGGAAGAGCAGGGGTTCCGCGTCCACCACGTGACACAACACGATCTGCATAACGATCCGTCAGCGCTGCAGGGATATTCATGCGCAGTTGTTGTCGGTCACGACGAGTACTGGTCCTGGGAGATGCGTGACCGCATAGATGATTTCGTCGAAGAGGGTGGTGGTCTGGCGCGATTCGGCGGGAACTTCCTGTGGCAGGTACGCCTCGAAAACGACGCACAAGTCTGTTACAAGAATCCGTTCGACGATCCGATGCGAGAAGTCGACCCGACCCGGGTGACGACGGCGTGGGATTCGCCCGAGGTTGCCCGACCGGGGGCGTGGACGATGGGATTGACCGGCATGGCCGGTGTCTACAATCGTTACGGTGCAACAACTCCCAGGTCTTCGGGCGGTTTCACGGTATACCGGCCGGATCATTGGGCGTTGAACGGAACCGACCTGTACTACGGAGACAACTTCGGGATCGCCCCGATCTGTGTTGCCGGATTCGAGATGGACGGCGTGGATTTCACGTTCCGGAAGGGCCAGCCGTATGCGACCGGCGTCGACGGCGCTCCCGAGGATCTGGAGATCATCGCGATGGCGCCGGCAGTTTCGGGTTCGCGGGACAAATGGAACGGGAAAGTTCCGATCGGTGCGCCTTTCGCCGAAGTGCAGGGAATCATCGAATGCTTCTATGGCAGTGAGCCTCCAGATCACCTTCGTGATCTCGAATACGGATCGGGAATGGTCGCCTGTCACAAGCGAGGTCTCGGCTCCGTGTTCAACGCAGGTTCCACCGAATGGGTGAACGGGCTGATCCATCACGATCCGTTCACCGAACGAATAACTGCAAACGTACTGAATCTGTTTGCTGCACGAATTTCCAGCTCCAACACGAAGGAAAAATGACATGAGTGTCAACGACATTCGAATGTTCGGGCCAGGGCAGGGGACGCGGTTCATCCCGGAGTGGGGTGACGACGCGAGCCCGAACTGGTCGGAATCCGAATGGAGGTCATTCGGAGATCCGAACGGGGAATACTTCGGCGGTGGTTGGGAAGGCGAGCCCGGCACGCTCTTGTGCGACCCGTATCCGTACGACGAGGTCTGCATCATGATCAGCGGCCGGGTGGCGCTGATCGACCTCGATGGAAACCGTCGCGAATTCTCCGCTGGGGAAGCATTTTTCGTGCCGCAGTCGTTTCGCGGTACCTGGGAGACGGTTGAGCCGTCGAAGAAGTTCTTCGTCGCGCTCCCCGGATCGCGCTCATGACGGTGGAAACTTCGATGACTGTCGCAGCGTTTGGTCACGTGATCAACGGAACGTGCGAGAGCCCGGCAGGTAGACTTTCCGTGCTGGTCGATCCGGTGACCGACAATGTATACGCCCGTGCTGCCGTCGGTTCCGCCGATGACGTCGACCGAGCCTGCCGTTCGTCCGAGAAGGCTGCGCGGTCCTGGCGCCGGTCCACCCCTGCGCGCCGTCAGGAGTTGCTGCTGGCCCTCGCGGACGCGCTGGAAGCAAACGCGAAATATTTCCTCGAGGTCGAATGCCGCAGTACCGGCAAGCCTCTCAGGCAGGTGCGAGACGACGAGATCCCGCAGTGTGTTGACTTTCTGCGGTACTTCGCGGGTATTGCCCGCTCTCTGCCGGGCGTTGCCGCAATGGAGTACACGGAGGGTGCTACGTCTTATGTCAGACGTGAACCCATTGGCGTGATCGGTGCGATCGCTCCTTGGAACTACCCGTTGATGATGGCGGTCTGGAAGATCGCGCCGGCACTCGCGACGGGAAACACCCTCGTGCTCAAGCCGGCCGAGGAGACGCCGGAAACCGCGGTGATGCTGGGAGTGCTTGCAGCGCAGATCTATCCGCCCGGGGTGTTGAACGTAGTGTGCGGCGATCGCGATACCGGAGCCGCGCTCGTCGCTCATCCGGTTCCTCGGATGATTGCGCTGACGGGATCGACGAGAGCGGGTATTTCGGTCGCAAAGGCCGCGTCGGAAGACGTCAAGCTGTTGCATCTCGAACTCGGAGGCAAGGCACCCGCCGTTGTTTTCGCCGACGCGGACCTCGACGGCACAGTCGCGGGGATTGTTGCCGGGGCCTTTTACAACAGCGGTCAAGATTGCACCGCTGCGACGAGGATTCTCGTTCAAGAGGAGGTTGCGGAGGAGTTCACCGAGAAGTTGACGGCTGCGGCCGCGGACTTGAGGTTGGGCGGACCGGAATCGGGCGATTGTCTCGGCCCCCTGGTCAGCCGCGCTCACCGTGATCGAGTGGCGGAGTTGGTAGAGAGACGCTCAGCAAATACGAACGTATGTATTGGCGGGGGAAAGCCATCTGGACCAGGGTTTTTCTATCTGCCGACTGTTATTTCCGGGGTGCAGCAGGAAGATGAACTGGTCCAGGAAGAGATATTCGGGCCGGTTGTCACCGTACAGTCGTTCTCCACCGAGGCTGAAGCGATCGAACTTGCGAACGGGACCAAGTACGCTCTCGCGTCGAGCGTGTGGACGTCCGACCACGGCACCGCGATGAGGATGACGGCTGAACTGGACTTCGGCTGCGTCTGGGTGGGAGCCCACGGAATGCTCGCCGCTGAGATGCCTCACGGTGGCTTCGCTGGGTCGGGTTACGGCAAGGATCTGTCGGAGCTCGCACTGGCGGAGTACACGAGGGCCAAGCACGTCATGCATGTGACGAGCGTCTGACTCCTCGGCAATATCCAACGACGGCCATCTGCCCGCGCTGCGGGCAGGTGGCCGTCGTCGTGCCTCGGTGGACCTGCAAGATGCTGTTTGAATATGTTGCAGTGCAACATATTTGGAGAGAATTTTCGTTGATCCGGGTCGCGAATGCCGGTAAAGTGACGTGTGCAACATTGCGCACTTCGGCGCACATTCAACCCCACTTTCAATTCTGACTCCAGGAGACTGCCATGGGTTCATCCGACACCGATCTCAAAGCGCTCGACAGCGTTATCACCGTCGCCGGTGCATTGGCGGCGATATTCGGCGGAATCGCCGGAGTTGCCGGGCTGGCCACTTTTCTCGGAACCGGCGGCGGTTCTTAGGTTTTCAGCTGACATCAGTGAGGCTCGGACCGTTCGATTCTGACGATCAGATCCGCGCGTGGCCTGACTGCGCTGATCAACTCGGCGTTCGGCTGATCTACCCGTTTCACCCACTCTGCAGCCGCTTCGGAACTCTTTCCGAAGCGGCTGTGGCGTTTCACCAAGCGCTTCGTCCGAGTTTCCTCCGGAACGTCGAGATACCAGACCTCGTCGAGTGCTGCTCGCACTTCCTGCCATCCACCACTGGGTAGGAGGAGATAGTTCCCCTCGGTGACTATCAGCGGTGTACATGGGTCGACAGCCGTTGTGCTGCCTATTGATTCGTCGAACTCGCGATCGAAGACCGGAGCATAGACCGTCGAGTTCGAGGCTCGGAGTCGGCGTAGTAGAGCCGCGTAGCCGTCGACGTCGAAGGTGTCCGGTGCGCCTTTGCGTTCATGCCTGCCGAGTCGGTCGAGTTCCCGATTGGCAAGATGAAAACCGTCCATCTCGACGATGGAGCAACGAGAACCTAATTTCCGCACAATTGCCTGTGACACCGTCGACTTTCCGGCTCCCGGTGCGCCCGTGATGCCGAGGATTCTCCGACCGTCGTCGGTGATCAGGGAAGCAGCGCGTGAAGCAAGTTGGTCGAGCGTCAGCGAGACGGTCGGCGGTGAGGTCGTCACGTGTTGCTCCGATCAGTCCGAAGGGCCGGTGCATCGAGAGTACGCCGGAGGCTTTCGGCCATTGACAGTCTGAATGGACTGTGAAACTGTGAGCCATGCCACTCGAGAAGTTGGAGGTGAGACCGTGACCCTGCGCGATGCGCAGCGCGAAGCGACGCGCCACCGGATTCTCGATGCGGCAACGGATTTACTGATAGCGGACGGTTATTCATCTCTGACGGCGCAGTCGGTGCAAACCGCTGCCGGAGTCAGTCGGGGCGCTCTGCTGCACCACTTTCCGAACATGCAGGAGCTCACTGCGGCGTTGGTGTCGAACATCGTCGTACGGAACGAGGTGGCGGTAAGAGCTGCCATGTCTCGGCAGGATTCGTCGGTTGACACGATCGAGAACTCGATCTCCGCTCTGTATTCGGCGTTGACTCAGCCGCCATTTCAAGCGGAACTCGAACTGTGGTCCGCAGCGCGGACGGATCCGGTGTTGGCCGAGGTGCTCCGGGAATCGGAGCGAATCGCCGGACGGGATCTGCGGCGAGTTGTCCACGACGCTTTCGGTCCCGAAATTGTTGCTTCCGAGAACTATTCGCAGATTGCAGATCTGACGGTGCTGATGCTCCGTGGTTTGGCGCTGTCCCGGGCAGTGCAGAAGAGCGACGCGTCTGCGCGTCGTTCGATCAGTCAATGGGCAGGCGTCGTTCGCCTGCTCCTCACCCAGAACTAGCGTAACTCGTTCCGAGCGAGGCGCGCTCTGTCGACAGGACCGATGATGACGGATTTTGCGACCCTGAAGTACGAGACGTCCGGCGGTAAAGCGTATATCACGCTCAACCGCCCCGATCGGCTCAACGCGATCGACGACCGGATGCCGTCTGACATTCGAAACGCGGTGGCAGCAGCCAATGACGACGACGAGGTCCGTGTGATCGTCTTGCAAGGTGCGGGCAAGGCATTTTGTGCCGGGTACGACCTCAAGAAGTTTGCCGAAGGTGACCTTGACGGAAAGTGGAACCAGGGCCCGGTCTGGGACCCCATCAAGGACTTTCGCGGGATGAAGCAGAACACCGACGACTTCTTCACGCTCTGGCGATCGCTCAAGCCGACGATCTGCAAGGTTCAGGGATATGCGATTGCCGGTGGAAGTGACATCGCGCTGTCCTGCGACATGCTGATCATGGCCGACGACGCTCGCATCGGATACCCGCCTGCGCGTGTGTGGGGTTGCCCGACGACGGCGATGTGGGTGTACCGGCTCGGCGCCCAGCGTGCCAAGCGAATGCTGTTGACGGGAGACACCATTGACGGTGTCACTGCGGCTGACTGGGGATTGGCGCTCGAAGCGGTGCCGGCCGACGAATTGGACTCGGCGGTGGAAGCGTTGGCGGATCGCATCGCCGGTGTTCCGCTCAATCAGTTGGCCATGCAGAAGATGATGATCAACCAGGCGTACGACAACATGGGATTGCAAGGCACCCAGGTACTGGCAACCCTGTTCGACGGAATTACGCGTCACTCCCCGGAGGGGCGCTGGTTCAAGGATTTTGCCGAGCGCGACGGATTCCATGCCGCGGTTCAGTACCGCGATTCCGGACGCAAGATTCCAGACGGAGGCGGGCCGCTCCCCGCGTCCGACACCCCTCCTCGATAGAAAGTGGATGTGAGATGAGCAGTGTTCTCGAAACGTCGTACTTCCCCGCTGACGTGTCTGACCCGATAGAGGAGCAAACGGTGGGTGGGCTGCTGCGAGAGTGCGCCGCGGACTCGCCGAATCTGATTGCAATCAGAGAAGTGGTTCCGACGCAATCGCATTCGCTTTCCGGGGCGGCTGAAACCGATCGCACGTGGACCTTCGCGGAGCTTCTCGACGAAGCAGAGGGGTGTGCGCACTATCTCTTGTCTCGGTTCGACTGTGGAGATCGGATCACTGTCTGGGCTCCGAACGTTCCGGAATGGATGATTCTGCAATACGGCGCCGCGCTCGCCGGGATGGTTCTGGTGACCGCCAATCCGGCGTTGGGTGCGGAGGAGCTGGCGTACGTCTTGTCGCAGTCCCAGTCTCGGGGGCTCTTCCACACCGGAAAGTTCCGCGGTGGCGATATGGCAGCGGTTGCATCCGAGGCGATTTCGATTTCGGGAGAAGAAGTTCTCGCAGTCAACTTCGAGGAGTGGGATCGCCAGGTTCGAGGTTGGGCGGGCGAGCGGGGCGCTCTGCCCGAAGTCTCGCCTGACGACAATGCGCAGATCCAGTACACGTCGGGAACCACCGGGGTTCCCAAAGGTGCTCTGTTGCATCACCGAGGATTGGTCAACAATGCCGATTTCGTGAGTCGGAGAGGCCGATTCCCTGAGCGGGGTTCGGTTGTGTCGGCCATGCCGCTGTTCCACACCGCCGGGTGCGGCATCCTGGTTCTCGGCGCCGCGCAGCGAAGAATGTCGATCGGCCTGATCCAGTACTTCGATCCGACTGCGGTTCTCGATGCGGCGGAACGCTTTCACGCTGACGTGGTCAGTGGAGTGCCGACGATGCTGATCGCGATGATCAACGACGCCAGCTTCGCGAGTCGCGACTTTTCGGCCTGTTCGGTGGTCGTATCCGGCGGGTCGTCGGTCCCGCCCGAACTCGTCAGCACGGTGGAGTCGGCCTTCGGGGCGGGGTTCAGCATCGTCTACGGACAAACCGAGGCCAGCCCCGTCATCACACAGACCAGCCCGGCCGACACCCCCGAGGACAAGTCGGAGACGGTCGGACTCGCGTTGCCGCAGGTCGAAGTGAAGATCTCCGACGTCGTGACCGGGGACAGCGTGCCGCTCGGCGAACAAGGCGAGATCTGCGCGCGCGGGTACCTCGTCATGACCGAGTACTTCCGTAATCCGGAGGCTTCGGCCGACACCGTGGACAAGGACGGTTGGTTGCATACCGGCGATTTGGGGACGATGGACGAACGTGGATACGTCCGGGTTACCGGCCGCCTCAAGGACATGATCATCCGCGGCGGTGAGAACATCTATCCGCGTGAGGTCGAGTCCGTGATCTTCACACATCCGAAGATTCTCGACGTGGCGGTCGTGGGTGTGCCCGACGAGGTGTGGGGTGAGCGAGTTGTCGCCGTCATCCGCTGGAAGGACGAGTCCGACCAACCGACCGCCGCCGAGCTGGTCGAGTTCTGCACCGAGCGACTGGCGCGCCACAAGGCGCCCAAGGAGTGGTTCAGCGCGGAGGCGTTCCCACTGACAGGGTCGGGCAAGATCCAGAAATATCGAATTGCGAGCCTGGTCGGCGAAGGCGTGTACGGCGTCGTCAACTGATCGGTGCACATAGCACGTCGGAGCGATTCTGTCTGGGTTATCCCCGTAAATCGCTTCGACGTGCCCTGTTTATCCTGGTGCCGTGAGTTCAACCTTCGGTGAGACCGGACACAACGCCACCTCCAACCGCATTCGCGCCACAGCGTTTGCGTCGAAGGTGATGTCTGCGTCCGACGCCGTGAAGTTCATCAACCCGGGCGACACCGTCGCGATCAGCGGTTTCGCGAGCGCCGGTACACCAAAGGTTGTCATTCCGGCCCTGGCCGAGCGCATTCACCGGACCCGCGGCAACGGATCGAACTTCACGATCAATCTCCTGACCGGCGCTTCTGTGTCCACCGAGACCGAAAGGCTGCTCGCGGAGGTCGATGGAATCGCGCTGCGCATGCCGTATCAGTCCGAGGCCACCGCACGTCGCCGGATCAACGACGGTCGTATGGACTACGTGGACATCCATCTCTCCCACGTGGCTCAGCAGGTGTGGGAGGGCTACTACGGCAACGTAGACGTCGCGGTGGTCGAGGTCGCCGGTATCACCGAATCGGGGGAACTGATTCCCTCCGCGTCGATTGGCAACAACAAGACCTGGCTGGACGTCGCCGACAGGGTCATCCTCGAAGTCAACTCGTGGGTGCCCGAGGCGATGGAAGGTGTTCACGACGTCTATTACGGCACCGCGCTGCCGCCGCATCGCAAGCCGCTCGAGATCATTCGTGTCGAGGACCGGATCGGCCAGACCACGTTCCGAGTGGATCCCACGAAGGTTGTGGCCGTTGTCGAGACCAACTGCCGTGACAGCGCGAGCCCTCTCACTGCACCCGACGCCGTCAGTGAGGCGATCGCCGGCCACGTCCTGGAATTCTTCGACTTCGAGGTGCGCGCCGGACGGATGCCGGCCGATACGTTGCTTCCGCTGCAGGCGGGCATCGGCAATGTCGCCAACGCGGTGCTTGGAGGGCTCGATCGGGGGCCGTATCGCGGCCTGACCTGCTACTCCGAGGTCATCCAGGACGGGATGCTGAAGCTGATCAAGGACGGAACCGTCGCGCATGCGTCGTCGACGGCTTTGGCGCTCACCGAAGAGGGCATCGAAGAACTGACCGCGAACATCGACTTCTACCGCCACCACATCACGCTCCGTCCGCAGGAGATCAGCAACCACCCGGAGGTGGTGCGCAGGCTCGGAATCATCGCCATGAACGGCATGCTCGAGGCCGACATCTACGGCAACGTGAACTCGACGCACGTCATGGGGACGAAGATCATGAACGGAATCGGCGGCTCGGGGGACTTCGCCCGCAACGGCTACGTGTCCATGTTCCTGAGCCCATCGACGGCCCGCGGCGGTGAGATCTCGGCGATCGTGCCGATGGTTCCGCACGTCGACCACACCGAGCACGACACTCAGGTGTTGGTGACCGAGCAGGGGTTGGCGGATCTGCGCGGTCTGTCGCCGCGGCGACGCGCGCGCCTGATCGTCGACAAGTGTGCTCACCCGGAATTCCAGCCACTGCTCCACGATTACATCGCTCGCGCCGACGCTCAACCGGGTGCGGGGCAGACGCCGCACATCCTGGGCGAGGCATTCTCGTTCCATCAGCGGTACATCGACACGGGTTCGATGCGCCTTTCGTGACGCCAGGCAATGCTGCCGGCAGTGAGAGAATGCGAGGGTGAGCCGAACCGGGGTACCTGACGACGCCATACGCCGGGTTGCCGCGGCGGGGGCCGATGACGCCGGTGGCCTGCCCGTCGAACTGCTGGGTGATTTCCTCGACGTGCTCAGCGACGCTGTCTGTGAAGGGAAACCGCTGCAGCGTCGCCAGCTGCACCGCTTCCGCGCTCGCGGGGAAGAAGCAGCGCAGCAGGGTGTCGCCCTGCGAGCCCTGCTCGATCTGTATCTCTCCTCGGCCTGGCGTCTGTGGCGTGAACTGCCTGCTGTTATTGCGGCACAATCGGATCCGAACGCCGTCGTCGCGGCCGGCGAAGTGATGCTGCGTGCCGTCGACGATGCCGTCGCCGAACTGGCCGAAGGTTTTCAGTTGGCCAGGCGTTCTCTGGTCCGCTCGCAGGTATCGGCACGCCGCGAGTTCGTCGACGACTTGTTGACGGGCGGCGCTGACGTCGTCGGATTGTTGGATCGCGCTTCAGGATTCGGTCTCCACCTCAGTGGTCCGCATGCCGTGGCGGTAGTGACCGCCGCCCGTGAGTTCACCGACGACAACCCTTTGGTGCGCGCCGTCGAACGTGCCGTTCTGGGTAGCAAGGGTGACGCCGACGCGTTGGTCGCCAGCAAGAGCGGCAAACTGGTGGTCGTTTTCGCGGCGCCGGATCGCGATGCCGTCGACCACGTGCTGGCAGGGATTCGTTCGGCTCTCGGACCGGGGACCGATGACGATGGGCGAGTGCAGTTGCAGCGGCGTCCTTTGGACGGCACGTGGCAGATCGCTGTCGGGCGCCCTCGAACCACCGCTTCGGGCGTGGTGGCGTCGTACCGGGAGGCGCTGGACGCACTGGACCTGGCGCAGCGCCTGTCGTTGACCGCACCGATCATCGATGCTCGTGACCTGCTGGTCTACCGGGTTCTGGTCAACGACAGACCGGCGGTCACCGACCTGATCCGCACCCTTCTCACGCCGCTGCTCGAGGCGCGTGGTGGCGCTGGACCGATGATCGACACACTGCTCGCGTACTTTTCCGCCGGCGGCAATACGGCTAAGACCGCCCGAGACCTGCATTTGTCCGTCCGCGCCGTGACGTACCGGTTGGACCGCATCCGTGAACTCACCGGTCAGAACGTCAACGATCCCAACGACAGCTTCGCACTCCACGCTGCCGTACTGGGTGCGAAGCTGCTCGACTGGCCGGCCACCGAGCTGACCTGATCAGCTTGCGCGGGCGCGTTCTTCGTAGGCAGCACGTGCCGCGGTGTCGACGTCGCCGAGAAACTGCGTCTCGACGCCGAACAGTCGGCTCAATGCCTCGTACGGCCGCCGGGGGAAGAAGCCCTGTGCCTGCACGAGCAGCCCGGACACCCGCGTAATGCGTACGCGTGGGCGCGGTTTGGTGATCAAGCCGACGACGGCTTCGGCGATTTCCTCCGGCTGAACCTCTCGGAATCCCTTCATGCCCGAAGTGCCCGAGGTGAGTTGGGTGTTGGTGAGCGTCGGCAGCACGGACGAGATGTGAACTCCGGTGCCACGAACTTCCTTGCGGACAGAATCGGTGAAGCCCAACACCGCATGCTTGGCGCCGCAGTACGTCGACAAACCGGGGCACGGGAGTTCGCCTGCAAGCGAAGCGATATTGATGACGTGTCCACGTCCGCGCGGAAGCATCCGTCGCAATGCGAGCTTGGTTCCCGTGATCACGCCGAGGACGTCGATCTCGATGATGCGTCTGGTCACGGAGTCGTCCTCGTCGACGATCCGTCCGACCGGCATGATGCCCGCATTGTTGACCAGCACGTCGATCGGGCCGAGTTCACCTTCGACGGTGTCGAGGAAGTCGAAGAACGAGGCGGGGTCGGTGACGTCGAGGCGCCCGAACGTGCGGATGCCCAAATCCTTGGCTGCTCGCGCGAGAGTGGCTTCGTCGATGTCGCCGATCGCGACCGTCGCACCCAGGCTGATCAGCCGCTTCGCGGTGGCGTATCCGATGCCCCGGGCGCCGCCGGTGATGACCACTACCTGACCGTCGAAAGGTTTGTTCATTTACTCCAGCGTCTCCAAAGATAGGGGTTGGTTGCAGTGAGATGAATCTGCAGTGAGATGTGATTGTGGACCAGTCGAAACCGGGTTGCTAGGGCTTCTTGGCCGAAGCGAGACGGTAGATTTGTGACTAAGTCACAATCAGGGTGACAAGTCAGGGAGGCGCCATGGACACATCGGAGTTGGACGGCTGGATTGCAAATCTCGCGCCCATCTATCTCCAGCCGGAGGTGATCGACGGTTTCGTTCAACGCATCGACGACGCCATTGCGGTGGCCAATCCTGAAGTGGCGGGTGATCGGGAGCTACGACGCGATGTGGATGCGAGCACTGCGGCGCAGCTTCGCGTCATCGTGGCCGCGATCGCGGGCGGTTCCCAGGAGGTCACGCCGCCGCCGGAGTCGGTTGCGCTTGCACTCACCGTCGCCAGGCGCGGTATGGATCTTCGAGTCCTGCTCAAGATCTACGGTGCCGGACGCCTCGCGATGCTGGGCTTCGTCGACGAGTCGATAGAAGCACTCCCGATCGGTCCGGAACTCAAGCGCGCACTTCTGGTCCGAGTGTGGGGTTCGGCGATGAGATGGCTGGAAGTGACCACCGAATTGTTGGTGGCAACGTATGCGAAGGAGCGTGAGAGCTTGGCGCGCGGCGCTTTTGCGCGTCGGTCCGAGACGGTGCACGCGATTGTCGCAGGCGAAGCACTTCACTCCGATGAGGTGTCGCAGATTCTCGACTACCCGATGCGGCGCCACCACACTGCGTTTGTTCTCTGGACGGACGACACCGATCCGGCCGCCGACGTATTGGCCCGATTGGACTCGTATGCGCGTTCCTTTGTGGACGAGTCGAATGCCGAGCGCGTGCTGACGCTGCCTTCGGGGGCGCGCGAGGTGTGGTCGTGGGTCGCGCATTTCGACGACCATGAGTGGGCGGCGCTCGATCGTGCTCGGAATTCGGATCTCCGTGTCGCGGTGGGGGCCAGCGGTTACGGAATGGAAGGATTCGCGCGCAGTCACCGCGAGGCTCTCGCCGCGCAGCGCATCGCGGTCCGTTCGACGGGTTCGCCGGGGGTCACCGTCTACGAAGATGTTCAGGTTCCCTGTCTGCTCACCGAAGATCTGGACGAACTGCGTGCGTTGGTGGCTCGGGAATTGAAAGGCCTCGCCGGCGCGGACGGTGTCACGACGCGTATCCGTGGCACCGTTCGGGTCTATTACGAGAACAATTGCACTGCAGCCGCTACCGCCGTGGCGCTCGGTCTGCACAAGAACACCGTGCGGTATCGACTCGATCAGGCCGAAAAGCTGTTAGACCGCAGCGTGGACCAGCGTCGGCTGCCAACAGAGTTGGCGCTCATCGCGCTGGAGAGCTACGGAGCCGCCCTCCTGGCGAACCCGTGACTCGCTACTGCATGTCGTCGAGCCCGGGGAGCGAATAGCCGGAGCTGTCATCCCAATCGGCGGGGGTGTCGTCGAGTGAAACGTCCCAGTCTGCGTCGGGCACCGCTCGCCGGAGTTCGGTCAGAGCGTTGAACCAGTAGACGAGCGAAGGGATTACCTCGGTCGGGTCGCTCGAGATCTTTGTCGAACCGTTGAGCAGAGTGTTGGGGATATCCGACGGATAGAGGTCCAGGACCTCGTAGTCGAACGGAAATTCGTCGTTGTGGACGGCGATGAGTCGGTCGACTTCGGCCTTCTCGTCGTCGGTCAGCGGTGTGGTGCGGACGGCGGAGTAGTACAACGAGGTGCTCATGCTTGCCAGGCTAGAACAAGATGCCGTCCAGCGGCGGTTTCGGACGCAACACCCTCAGATTGCATGGTTTCGGCAACTTCAGGTGTGAAAGTCGTCGATATTTCGACCGGGATGGATAGAAGTCGGCAAGGAACACTGGAGAAGACGGCGAGACGGCCGTCCGAACCCAGTGAAGGAGCTCCCCGTGACCGCAGTCATCAGTGCCATTCGGGTAGGTGGTCAGCGATGAACGTTCCCATGTGGGCGTGGGCCGCGTTCGCCGCAGTCATCGTCGTCATGTTGCTCATCGACCTGCTCGCCCACCGCGGCGCGCACGTCATCGGCTTCAAGGAAGCGGCCTGGTGGAGTGCACTCTGGGTCGGTTTGTCTCTCGTATTCGCGGTGGTCGTCACCCTGACCTTGGGGGTGAACTCGGGCGTCGAATTCACCACGGCCTGGCTGTTGGAGAAGAGCCTCTCCGTCGACAACCTCTTCGTGTTCGCCCTGATCTTCGGTTACTTCAAGGTGCCCCGTGAATACCAGCACCGCGTGTTGTTCTTCGGTGTCATCGGCGCCCTGATCTTCCGCGGTATCTTCCTCGCCGCCGGCGTTGCCGTGGTCAGCAAGTTCACGGCCGTTCTGTTCGTCTTCGCCGCCATCCTGCTCTACAGCGCCTACAAGCTGCTCAAGGACGACGACGAGAACTTCGATCCGGGAACCTCGCTGGCGGTTCGCTTGCTGCGCAAGATCATGCCGGTCCGTGAGGAATACGCAGGAACCAAGTTCTTCGTCAAGGAAGCCGGAAAGCGCGTCGCAACACCACTGTTCGCCGTCGTCGTCGCCATCGAAGCTGCCGACCTCGTGTTCGCAGTCGACAGCGTCCCGGCAGTGCTGGCAGTGAGTGACGATCCATTCATCGTCTACTCCAGCAACGCGTTTGCGATCTTGGGTCTGCGTGCCCTGTACTTCCTGCTCTCGGGCCTGCTCGAGAAGTTCCACTACCTGTCCAAGGGTCTGTCGATCATCCTCGCCTTCATCGGCGTGAAGCTGATCATGCAGGCCAGCCACAAGGTGATCAGCACGTCGATCCCCGAGATTCCCTCACTGGTCAGCCTCGCGGTGATCATCGTGGTGTTGGCAGGCTCGATCATCCTGAGTCTCAAGAAGCCGCTACCGGAAGAGCCTGAGGCCGAAGAGGTTGCGACCGGTGATGCACCGATCGACCTCGAGAAGTCAGGTGCTGACGGCAGCATCGAGAAATCCGGCGTCCAGCTCGCAACCGGCGAGCGCGACGACGATGACGACAAGGTAGATGCTCGGCCCAGAGGCTGACGCCTGATCGGCTGAACGAATCGAAAAGGGAGACCACACAACGACGTGTGGTCTCCCTTTGTCAAATCATCACCAACTGCTTCCCCCGGTTGTGGCCCGAAAGCTGCCCGATCAAGGCCGCTGGGGCATTTTCGATGCCCTCGGTGACATCGTTGCGGTAGCGCAGTCCACCTTCGGCGATTCGAGCGGACGCCCACGCCCGGTACTCCGGGTACCGGTCGTAGTGGTCGTAGCAGACGAACCCTTCGATGCGTAGACGTTTGCGTAGTACTGGGCGTAGGGGAGGCCCGACTTCGCTTTCATCCTGGTTGTATTCGCTGATCATTCCGCACACGACGACCCTTCCGAAATCGGCCATGCGATCGAAAACCGCTCGCGTGATCGAGCCTCCGACGTTGTCGAAATAGACGTCGACGCCCTTCGGACACAATTCGTCCAACTGCTCGCCGATGTTCGCCGTCTTCCTATCTATGCAGGCGTCGAACCCCAATTCCTCCACAACGTATTCGGTCTTCTCACCCCCGGCGATTCCGATCACCCGGGCGCCCGCCAGCTTCGCGATTTGGCCTGCAACCATGCCGACTGCTCCGCCGGCCGCCGAAACCACGACTGTGTCTCGCTCTCGGACGTCGGCGACCAACCGCATTCCGCAGTGTGCGACAAATCCTGGCTGTCCTAGAATTCCGAGTTCATCTCCTAAGGAAGCTCGATTCTCCCTCGGTATGCGGTCCAGGGCAGCGCCTTTGATTGTGTGATAAACCTGCCAGTGCGTTCCGCCTCGAACCAAATCACCTGCCGCAAAGTCAGGATGCCGCGAAGAAATCACTTCGCCGACTGCGATGCCGTCCAAACCGGAGTGCGCAGGCACTACTCCAGCCAAGACGACGTCGCCGATACCGGCAACAGCTCCCAACGGCCCGGGGGCAGAGCTGGTGGACGGTAGGCGTCTTCGTATCGCCGGATCGATCGAAAGATAGTGGGCGCGGAACAGAACTTCGCCGTCCGCGGGCGGCCGGATCGGAACCTCGTCGATCCGAAAATCTTCTACGACAGGCAAGCCGCGGGGAGCTCGAACGACTCGCACAGCGCGGTTCACATATTCGGTCATGCGCAATTTCCAATCTGCTTCGACACCGGTTCGCATCACTTCTCGGGACGATTGCCCGGAATTGATCTCGCCGCCTTACTGATTCACGGCGAAGACGTCTGGGAATTCTGTCCTCGAGCAGCAAGGAGCGCACCTTCCCGCCCGCTCAGTGAGAATGTGGCAACCCGACGTCCGGAGCGCGACTTCATTTCCCATACAGCGGGCGGTTTGTTGGTTGCCTCGTAGTCCGACTGTGAAGCTCTGCGCAGTTCAGTTCAGCGCAGCGCTGACGCTCGTCACCAGTGGTATTCGGCTGTGGATTTTTACGAGGGCGTCAATGATCTGCCAGATCTTGTGTGAGTGATTTTGTCGAGGACGAGAGGTTGACTATGACTTCGCCGGTGGGTTCGGAGCGTGCGGTTCATGACACAACGGATTGGCTCAGAACGGGATTGGTCGATCCAACGGAGCCAGGCTTCCTGTCCGATCCGTACGCGCGGTACGCGATTGCGCGAGAAGTTGCTCCGGTACAACAGCATTCGAATGGCGTATACATGCTTTTCGCCTACGACGACGTGAAACGCGCACTGGCGGACAAGTCGCTGAGTTCGTCGGAACAGTATGCACTCGAGGCACCGCGCAATATGCGGATCAAGGCGGCCGGTGGCAGCGACGCCTACTTGTTGCGCCCATCGTTGTCGAAGCTGGATCCACCGGACCATCTGGCATTGCGCAAGCTACTGGCGCGCCCGTTCACGCCCAGGGCAATCAAGCGTTACGACGCGCGGGCGAAGGAAATCGTCGACGAGTTGCTTGGCGATCATGGACGGGGCTCCGAGATCGAGCTGGTGACGGAAGTTGCTCATCCGCTACCGATTCGCCTTGTCTGCGAAATTTTCGGTATCCCCGTACCTGCCGACACCGATACGATGTTCGAGTGGACCCGTAAGGGACTCAACCTACTCGATCCGTTTCTGACTGCCGAGCAGACCAGCGACTACATTTCCGCTCAGCGTGATTTCTCGGCACACCTTCAGGACGTTATCGCTTGGAAGCGCAACAATCTTGGCGACGACATCCTGTCGGACTTCATCTCCGCCGGCGACGAAGGCGAGATAATCGGGCCGGATCAAGTTGCCGCTACCGTGCAGACTTTGGTCATCGCCGGACTGGACACCACAGTCAATCAGGTCGGTCTCACCATGAATGCACTTATGGGCCATCGTGATCAGTGGGAACGACTCGTCGACGACAGGGCACTGCTCGATCACGCGGTAGAAGAAGTCCTGCGCTATGAGCCGACGGCGCAGTTGATGATTCGCATTGCTCCCGAGGATTACGCGGTGGGAGATGCGGTGATTCCGGCCGGAAATCACATTGTGACGTGGCTGGCGTCGGCAAACCGCGATGAAACTCGATTCGGTCCGAACGCGGACAGATTGGACTGGTCGAGGTCAAATATCCGGGACCACATCACGTTCGGTCACGGTGCGCACGCTTGCCTCGGTGCGTGGTTGGCCCGGCTGGAGATCAAGACCATCCTGAAGGCGTTGATCGACAAAGCGCCGAAGACCGAGCTCGTCGACGGTGGAGTGACGTGGGGTGGCACGGCCTTTATCCGCGGTGTCTCCGAACTGCGATTGAACCTTTTCTGATTGCACGAATTCGTGAACAGACCACTCGGTGGGCAAGTCGGTGTCAGATGGTCGACGTCTTGTTAGTCTGGGCCGGTGCCTGATCCCGCAACTGCGTGTTACCCGGCATTGCCCGCGACAAGTTGGGCAGTGCTGGGAATGCTCACATTCGGAGAAGAACTCAGTGGCAGCGATCTGAAAAGCTGGGCCGACTGGAGCATCGGGTTCTATTACTGGAGCCCGTCGGTGAGCCAGGTCTATACCGAGCTCAAAAAGCTGGAAACGCTGGGATTCGTCAGTTCGCGGGAGGTTTCGGAATCGGGTGGGCGTCGTCGACGAGTGTTCACGATAACCGAATCCGGTATCGAGGCTCTCAGATCATGGTCACGCCGATCGGAGATCGAAACCCCCGTTCTCAAACATGGAGTGATGTTGAGACTGTGGGTCGGCCACCTCAACGACCCCGATCAGCTCAAGTCGATAGTGCTCGATCACATCGACAACCTCGAGGCAAAGAAGCTCAAGGCAATCGAACACGCCGATAACTCGGAGAATGAACCCGCCTGGGCATTTACCGAGATGAGTCTGCGATGGATAGGCCGCCATTTTCAGATGGAGATCGACCTCGCCGCTCAGTTGCTCGATGACATCGATGAGGCCGCCGCTCGATTCGCGCAAGGCGACGCCAACGCTCTCGGCTTGCCGCAGCCCGTCAATGCCGGTAGTTGGAAGTTGATCTGAGCGTGCGGAGGTACAACTCTCCAGATTCTGCCCCACGCCAATAGAATTGTGCTGTCGAGGTTTTCGTGCCCAGTCTTCGTGCCTAGTCTTCGTGCCTAGTCTTCGTGCCTACTGAGCTCGCATGCTTTCGGTGGTCCGGACGCCCGCATTTCGCCACAGGGAAGCGGCTGTTTCCCGAAGAAGCCCGGTGAGAGGCGAGTTCCGCTCGTCGAGCGGCATTTGTCGGAGCGGTCCGCAGATCGACAGCGCGGAGGTCGCGACGCCGATCGGGCCGATCGGAGTGGCGATCGTGCCGAATCCGTCGATCGGCGTGTCACGGCCGTATCCCACGCCGGTTTTTCGGACCTCGTCGGCCGCCTCTCCTCGCTCGTTGTTGAAGGTGTGGAGGACCCTGCCGACGAGAGTTCCGTCTGCGCGCGTGCTGAAACCGATCCGATTCGGAATCATGCTGGCGAAACGACCTGCCATGTGGGCGCGGCACACCACATTTGAGCCGTCGAGAATCGTCATCTCGACGATCAGTCCGGTACGCCGGTGCAATTCGTACAGGTGCGGATGCGCAGCTGAGTGAAGTCTGTCCTGGTACACGGCCAACGAGCCGAGTTCCACGAGCCGCAACCCGAGCGTGTAATCGCGGCCGCTGCGGTGCAGCCACCGAAGTTGGACCAGATGGTCGAGTATGCGGTGGGCTGAAGACCTTGGAAGCCCGGTTCGTCGGACAATCTCGGCGAGGGTGAGACGATCTCGACCGCCGAACGCATCCAGTAGCAGAGAGACTCGGTCGAGGAAGGCGTTCGGCGTTGCGGGATCGACCTCGAGCTGGAGCGACATGTGTTCCCTCTGCTATCCCGTAGTCAAGTTGGACAACTGCCCTGGACAAGGCTATTTCGATTAGGAATGATGACATGTTTTTTCTGCTTTGTGAAGAAGGCCACCCTGTGGATCGGACGCCTCCGGTGCTCGTCGGCGGAAACGGACCACTGATCGGGAGAGCGGGTTCCTTGCTTGGTGGTGGGCGATCTACGTTGACGTGATCACACGCCAAGTGGACAAACGCGGATGCCGGCGCAGACGTAGCGCCACCCGCCGGGCTGAGAGACCAGGAGACGATATGACGATTCAAGCGGAAGTCACCACGATGCTTGCAACCCTCAACGCTGGATTCCCGGATGTTACCAGTGTCCCGCCGTCGGAGCTACGAACTCTGATTCGGAACCGACGTGCGCCGCTGACGGGTCTTCCCGACATGCTTTCAGTCGAGAATCACGTAATCGACGGTCCCGGTGGAGATCTGGCAATTCGCGTCTTTCGTCCGCATGGAACCTCGAACGACGTTCCTCTCGTGGTCTTCGCTCACGGGGGCGGTTTCGTGTTCTGCGATCTGGACAGTCACGACGAATTCTGTCGATCGATGGCGCAGGGAGTCGGCGCAGTAGTGGTTGCCGTCGACTATCGGTTGGCGCCGGAGCATCCGGCACCGGCAGCCCACGACGACGTCTACGCCGCGGTGGCGTGGGCCAGCGAGCATGCTGCCGAATACGGTTCCGACGCAGGTAAAATCGCACTTGTGGGCGACAGTGCGGGAGGGAACCTCGCGGCGACCGTGGCTATTGCCGCTCGGGATCGGGGTGGTCCGGAAATCGCCCTTCAGGTTCTCATCTACCCCGTGATCGACGACGACTTCGAAACCGAGTCGTATCGGCTCTACGGCACGGGTCACTACAACACCACCGCAGCGATGGAATGGTACTGGCAGCAGTACGCGCCTGAAGGTCGCGACGACGCCCGTGTGATTCCTACGCGTGCGGAGACGCTCGCCGGTCTTCCGTCTGCTGTCGTCGTGACAGCCGAACTCGATCCGCCGTGTTCGTCAGGTGACGCGTATGCGCAGATGCTCGCGACGGCTGGCGTTTCGGTGCGCCATCATCGCTTCGAAGGATTGTTCCACGGCTTCCTCACTATCCCGTCTTTGTCACTGACCGAGCCTGCGCGACAGAAGCTTTGGGCGATGACGCGCGAGGCGCTCGGTAGCGAGTAGGCAGATCACTTCACTGTCAGGAGTCTCTCGGTGAGATTGCCGAACGTGTGACAGATTCTGTCGTGGACCACGGCCTCGGGACATTCGGGGTCGAACCACCGGTCCACCACTGCCCAGTGAATCGGATGATCGAGGTACTGGGTCTGCAGTGAGCCGAGGTCGGTGAACTCCTGCTCCCAGACATGAGTCCATGGTGTGTGCCCGATCGCTGCGTCGACTCGGCTGAGACGCCAGGCGCAGATCGACGAGATATGGGTAGGCATCCTGAGCAGATCCCGTTCGAATTCCTCGAGTACGTCCTGGGGTGTGCTGAGGGATACCCGGATGAACAGCGCTCGGTACACCTGACCGGCGGCTTCGGCGCCGGAACGTCCCGTGGTCCCGGACGAGTACTCGGCACCGTGGAAGTGGTCGACGGCGGCGCAGCGCAGGCTGTCGTCGACCGCATCTCGGGCTGTCTGCCAAGCCATCTCGTCTTCGAACTGAAGATGGACGATCAGATCTCCGCCGTTGATGACGCCGGGAAGTGTCGTACAGACGAGACGACGCAGCGCGTTCGACGATTCGGCAACTGCGGCAATGTTCTTCACTGCAGCGGTCCACTCGTCGGCGCCCGCCCCGTTGGCGGCGTGCACGACTCTTGTCACGTTATACATTGCTCAGTCCTTCGATGTCCTTTGCTGCGGCGGCCATGGAGCGACTCCGTTCGATTATGAGCGGAGCCATTGCATCCCACCACTGCCTGAGGGTGGAGTCTCTGCGGCCCTGGCGCGTCATCGACCACCAGCCGGCCGTGCCGTCGACCGTCCAGGTGACGGTCAAGGTGTTCGGGTCTTGATCGCACCACAACGGAGGGCTGACGAGTACGTCGGCGAGTGTCATGCCGCGACGCTGTGCACTCGGCAAATACTGGTCGAGTAGCGCGTCGACGAACTGTCGACCGCATCCCGGTTTCGTGACTATCCGATCGATCACGTAGAGCGTTTCATCTGCCATTGGTGAAGATTACTTTCCCCTAACCCGTTGTGATGCTTTCGATCTCACACAGCGGGAGATAGCGGATTTGGTCATGTGCCCGGCATTTCGACACCTCCCGTCAGGCGGGAATCGTTGCTGTGCAACAGAATCGGATGATGCAACATGGCGGACAACGATTGCGTGAAATGCAGTCGAACTCAGGTCGAACACATACGTCATGTGTTCGATGTCGTGAAGTGGAAGAGCCTTGGAGGAGCAGTTGAATCACTCGCTGGTAGGGAAGACCGCGCTGGTGACCGGGAGCAGTCGAGGCATCGGCAGGGCGATCGCCAGGCGACTGGCGGCAGAGGGGGCAACCGTGGTCGTCACCGCACGGTCGACTCGGCCTACCGCGGCAGTCCGTGCCGACAGTAATGTCGTCATCGGCGGTACGTTGTCCGAGACCGTCGAGATGATCGAGTCGCAACACGGTCGTGCACTTGCCATTCCGGCCGATCTCGAGGATTCCGAGGCTCGCGACGGATTGATCGAGAAGGTCGTCTCGCGGACCGGAGGTATCGACATCCTCGTGAACAATGCCGGGTTTGCCGACTACGCGCCGATCGAGAAGATGTCGCTGGCGACGTTCGATCGGACCCTCGACCACTACATTCGCGCGCCGTTCGCCCTGTCGAAGGCAGCCATCCCCTACATGCGAGAGCGCGGCGCAGGCTGGATCGTGAACATCGGTTCCTCGACGGGACTGAATCCGATCAGGCCCTTCCGCGACTACAACAAGACGTCGGGTGACGTGATTTACGCGTCGATGAAGGCAGCACTGCACAGGTTCACACAGGGCCTCGCCGCGGAGGTGCTGGACGATAATATCGCGGTCAACTCGGTGGGGCCTTCCACTGCGATCTCGACTCCCGGCGCCGACGCACTCATTCCGGATGGATACGAAACCGAGCCCGTCGAGTATCTTGCCGAGACGGTACTGGCCATGTGTTCTCTTCCCGCGGCCGAGCGGACCGGCCTTGTAGCCTTCAGTCTTCATTTTCCCTGGTATCAGGATCTGGTCGTGAAGGCGCTCGATGGGCAAGGGCTGATGCCCAGACGTGAGCCACCGACGTGGTGCAATCCCAACATTCTGCCCGAAGGAATCTGAAGTCTTTGTCGAGCAATAGTTTCGGCGACACAACCCGAGGAGTGGAGATGTCCCACGCTGAACGCCGGTTCGGTACCGGCACGGCCGTCGTGACCGGTGCGGGGGCCGGTATCGGTGCAGGGTTCGCCCGTCACCTTGCGCGGCTGGGAATGACGGTGGTCGTTGCCGACATCGACGAGGAGCGTGCGTCGCTCGTCGCCGAGGACATTCGCGCGGCCGGTGGGAGAGCTGACGTCCATGGGGTGGACGTAGCGGATGCCGATGCCGTGAAGAGGATGGCGGACAATGTGTTCGATCGTCACGGCAGCGTCGAGTTGCTGGTCAACAATGCCGGAGTGGAGACGGCCGGGTTGCTGTGGGAAGTCAGTGGTGCGCGGTGGAGACGGTTGATGGAGATCAACGTCGACGGCGTCTTCTATTGCCTTCGTGCTTTCGTGCCATTGATGTTGAAGGTGGGTAAGCCGGCATGTGTGGCCAATCTGTCTTCTGTCGGCGGGATCAACAGCGCCGCGGTGCAAGGACCGTACATCGTCAGTAAGTTCGCGGTGCTGGCGATGACCGAGAGCTTGCACCAAGATCTGTCGTTGGTCGACTCTCCGATTCAGGTCAGTGCTGTTGTTCCACACTCGATCCGGAGTGAGATCTTTCGTGCGGCCCAGCGTGACGCGCCGACTACGAACGTCACGGCAAACGCTGTCTTCGATGCAATGCAACAGGCGAACGTCGAATCCGGACTCGACCCGCTCGATGCCGCCGAGCACATGACCGAAGCAATAGCGCGTGGGGACTTCTGGGTGTTCTCCGACGACGACGCGTGTCGGCAGTTCACCGACCGCCGAGCCGCTCAGCTTCGAGACCTGCTACCTCCCGCCGATCCTCGCACAATGCTCACACGCATGGGCATCTCGTGAATGCGGAGCTGTTCGGAGCAGGCCTGTTCACGCGCTGCCGTTGACAGACGTCGACGCACTCTTGGGGAGGCCTGACCAACCCACCAGGCCGACCAGAGCGAAAGCTACGGCGGCAGTGACGAAGGTGACGGTGAAGGCGGATTCGCTGGGCAGAACGGATACGCCCTCTGGCAGGTTCGCGATGGTCATCGAGGCGAGAATCGTAGTCACCACTGCACTGCCCATGGCGCTGCCGGTGGAACGGGAGATCGAGTTGATGCCGTTGGCTATTCCACTCTGGTGTCGCGGAACGCTCGACATGATGATCGCGGGCATGGCCGCGTAGCCCAGGCTCACGGCGGCGCCGATCACGATGCCGGCACCGATGACCGACGCGGTGTGCGTGTGGTCGTACGCGAGCCAGGCGAACGGCACCGCACCACAGATGGCGGTGAGTCCCAGGACGAAGCGTGGCCCACGCACTCTGATGAGCCGCCCACCGATCGGTGCTGCGATCAGCGAGGCAATCGCACCCGGCAGCAGGAATTCCACCGACGCACGCAGAATGCTGGCGTCGAATCCGTATCCCGTGAGGGCGTGGGGAAGCTGCACGAGATAGGAGATGCCCAGGAAGTTGGCGAACATTCCGAAGCCCAGCATGACCCCCGCCAGATTCGCCATCATCACGGGCCGGTGGACGAACATTCGCATGTCGACCAGTGGTTCGTCGACGATCTTCTCGATCCAGACCCAGACTGCGAACATCACGATCGAGCCCAGGAAAACACCGATGGTCACGGGTGAGAACCAACCCCATTGGTGGCCTTGCGAAATCGACAACAGGAGCAGAAGGAGTGCAGCGCCCAGGCTCAGCGCGCCGATGACGTCGACGCGCCCGCCGCTCTTGTGCTTGGTTGCCGGAACCAGCGTGATGACGGCGACGAGGGCAAGCAACGCGAACCCGGTGGCCATCCAGAAGGCGTTGCGGTAGTCGGCATCCGGAGCCGATGTGAGAAGTCCGGTGGCCACGAGGGCGAGCCCGCTGCCGAATGCGAGAGTTCCGCTGACCAATGCCATCGCGCCGGGAAGCTTGTGTGGGCGGACCTCTTCGCGCAGGACCGACAGAGCCAGCGGGAAGATGGCGGTGGCGGTCCCCTGGAGGACGCGTCCGAGGATGAGAAGTGGCAGATTGTGTGCCAGTGCGGCGACGATCGAACCGATGACCATGACGACCAGAACGCCGACCAGCGTGCGCTTCTTGCCGTGCTGATCGCCGTAGCGGCCCAACAGGGGAGTGAAAACGGCGGCCGACAGCAACGTCGCCGTCGTCACCCAACTGATGCCGGCCGCGGATGCGCCCAGATCGGACTGAATACGCCCCAAAATCGGGACGGGCAGTGTCTGCATCATCGAGACGATCATCGCGGCCAGGCTGAGCGCCCCGATGATGACGGCCTCGCGGCGCGGCGATGTTACGACGGATACATCCGGGGTGTCGTGGACCGTTGGCTGCGCAGCGCTGTCGGTCGTCACTGAATTCGTCAAGTGGGTCCTTCTCGGGAATTACAAGAGAAATTGCTTAATGTGCCGAAGTAATTTTCTCTGGATGGTAAGTCCGCGAGATCGATCCCGTCAATGCTGGTCAGTGAGCCCCTGGGGTCAGTTCGGTGTATTCAGGACCAACTCGGCGTGTTCCGGACTAGAAGGGGTAGACCGGGAGTGCGCTCTGCGCAGTCACCCACTGCGTTTCGGTGAAGGCGTCGAGGTTTGCGCCGATACCGCCGACGCGGCCACCGTTACCCGAAGACGCCATGCCGCCGAACGGGATGACTGCTTCGTCGCCGACGGTCTGATCGTTGATGTGTACGAGGCCGGTGGGGATTTGTTGAGCGAGTTCGAGTCCGCGCATGGCGTCGGAGGTCAGAATGCCCAGTGACAGTCCGTACTCGGAATCGTTGGCTATGGCGACGGCCTGTTCGACGGTGGCGAAGGAGGTGACCGGTGCGACTGGCCCGAAGACTTCGTCGGCGAAGGCCGGGGCGGTCAGTGGGGTGTCGGCCAGCACGGTGGGCCGGTAGAAGAGATCCTCGTAGGTGCCACCGGCTGCCAGTTTTGCTCCGGCCGCGATGCTTCCGGTGACCAGGGAGTGGATGTGGTCGCGTTGTCCGGAGTCGATGATGGGTCCGAGTGCGACCTGACCGGTGAACGGGTCGCCTACCGGAAGCTTGTCGGCGCGTTCGGCAAGGAGTGCGGTGTAGTCGGCGGCGATGCTTTCGTGGACGAGCTGGCGGCCGGTGGTCATGCAGATCTGCCCCTGGTGCATGAAGGATCCGAAAGCGCCTACAGATGCGGCCTTTTCGAGGTCGACGTCGTCCATGACGATCAGTGCGTTGTTTCCCCCGAGTTCGAGGTGTGCTCGTTTGAGATGGCGGCCCGCCAGTTCACCGACAGCGCGTCCTGCCCGGGTCGACCCGGTGAATGCGATGACGCGAACGCTCGGATGAACCACGATTGCCTCACCGGCGTCAGCGCCACCCGGCAGCATGCCGAACACTCCGGCAGGCAGACCGGCTTCTTCGAAGATGCGGGCAAGAACCACACCGCCACAGATCGCCGTGCGCGGATCAGGCTTGAGGATCACCGAATTGCCCAGTGCCAGTGCGGGAGCGACTGCACGGATCGACAGAATGATCGGGAAGTTGAACGGTGCGATGACGCCGACGGTGCCGACGGGGACGCGACGAGAGAAGCTCAGCCGCGGTTGCTCCGAGCGCAGCACCTCGCCGACGGGGTGTGCGGCCAAAGCTGCTGCGTTGTAGCACTCTTCGGCAGCGGTGTGGGTTTCCAGTCCGGCTTTGGCGGGAATGCTGCCGGCCTCGCGGATTACCCATTCGCCGATTTCGTCGGCGTACCGCTCGAACAGTTGACCGGCGCGGCGTAGAACGGCGGCTCGTTCGGTGTACGGCCTTGCTGCCCAATCCTTCTGAGCGGCAGTAGCTTTTGTTGCAGCGGCTGCCACGTCGTCTGGTGTTGCCATGCCGACCGTCGTCAACTGCTTGCCGGTGGCCGGCTCGACGACAATACGATCGTCGGCGCTACCGCGAACCCATTCGCCGTCGAAGATCTTCGATTCCCACACAGGTTCGCTCAGCAAACGCGTCATGGCCGCTCCTCGGTAAAGGGATGCAACCGCGCGCCGCATCACATGGTTGTGGACCACGTTGCTCCGTGAGGGGAGTCGATCGCCATCGCACTTTCACTCAGTGAAAGACGGATTCATGGCGTCCTTGAGCGCTTGGATCAGATCGGCGAACTCGGTCGAGTGGGTGGCGCCGCTGCGGGTCACTCCCGAGACGGGAATCCGCAAGCGGCCGTGCGATTCTCGCATGAAGCTGATGCCGGCGCGTGGAGATTCGCCTGCGGTGATCGAATACAGGAGGGTCCAGGCGCGCGGGTTGGTGATCACGTCCAGCGTGGCTGTGTGATCGCTCGGAATTGCAGGGCCCAGTTGGACGCGTCGATCTATCTCGCGGAACGCGTCCTCGACCACCTTGTGAATGAGCACCTGGCTTTGGCGCGGCGGCAGGAGCAGGGGGTATGCCGCCAGATCATTGAGGTCGACGCTTTGTTGGCCGGCCAGGGGGTGCCGGCTCGACATGACGACCAGTAGATCTTCGACGCCGAGGTCCAAGGGTTCGAGTCCGGGGCGGTCGACGCCGCCGCGAATCAGCGCGATGTCGGCGTCGCCGGAGGCCACGGCGTCCATGCGGTGGGCAAAACTCTTGATGACGAACTCGACGTCCAGGTCCGGATGAAGTTCGCGCACGTGTGCGATGGCGTCCAGCGTCTGAGCGGCGAAGCTCATGTTTCCGGTGATCCGGATCCGGGCTCGTGGGTCGCGTGCGACGGAGTAGGCCATCGTTTCGAGGCTGAGGACTTGCTGCGCGATGGGCACGAGTCGCGATCCTGCCGGGGCAAGGCGAACGGCTCGGGTCGAGCGTTCGAAGAGTGTCGCGCCAAGCTCCTTCTCCAGTCGGGCGACCTGATGGCTGATCGCCGACTGCGAGATGAAGCAGCGCTCGGCAGCGCGACTGAAGCTCAGTTCCTCGCTCACGACGAGGAAGTACTTGAGTTGGCGGAAGTCCATGAGGACAGCTTACTTATGAGCAATCGAGATAACAGTCTTGCGAATACTCCAGCTAGCTGGACCCGACCCATGATCAGTCCATACCGTAATAGTCATACTTTCAATTTGGTTGAGGAGATTTGTTGTGGATAGAACAGCTGCGGGTCGCGCTGACATCGACGCGACTGGACACGAGCAGACTCAGGTAGTCATCGTCGGTTCGGGATTCGGAGCCCTCGCCGCGGCCAAGACCCTCGCGAAGTCCAAGACGCCGTTCGTCCTCATCTCCGCCACCACCGAGCACCTCTTCCAGCCGCTGCTCTACCAGGTGGCGACTGGTGTTCTGTCGGCAGGCGAAGTTGCTCCGCCCATCCGCACGATCCTGCAGAAGTACCCCAACGCCGACGTGCGTCTCGGTCGCGTCGTCGAGGTCAACGCCGAAGAGAACACCGTCGTCTACGAGGCTTCGGGCACCCGCCACACTCTCGGATACCGCTCGCTCATCGCAGCCACCGGTGCCACCCAGGCGTACTTCGGTCATGACGAGTTCGAAAAGGTCACCTACAAGCTCAAGACCGTCGAGGATGCCGAGGTCCTGCGTAAGCAGATCCTGCGTTGCTTCGAAGAGGCTCACACCACCAACGACGCGCTGGTTCGCCGCAACCTGCTCAGCTTCGTTGTCGTCGGTGCAGGCGCGACCGGCGTCGAGCTCGCCGGACAGATCAAGGAACTGGCGCGTCGCTACTTCGCCAAGTCCATCAACAACATCAGCGCCGACGAGGTCACGGTCACCATGGTCGAGGGCGCGGGCGTTGCGCTTCCGGCCTTCGGCGGCAAGCTCAGTGAGTACACACAGGCCTCGCTCGAGAAGTCGGGTGTCGAGGTTGTTCTCAACACCATGGTCACCGCCATCGACGAGCACGGTGTCACCGTCTCTTCGGCAAAGACCAAGGAAGAGAAGCGCATCGACGCCGAGACCGTCATCTGGTCGGCCGGTGTTCGAGCCAACGACTTCGCCGCAGTGCTCGGCGAGGCGACCGGTTGTGAGAGTGACCGTGCAGGTCGTCTGCTCATCAATCCGGACTTGACCGTCGGCGGGTTCGCCAACGTCTTTGCCATCGGCGACATGACTTCGCTGAACGGTCTGCCGGGTCAGTCGCCCGTTGCAATGCAGGGTGGCCGTCACGCAGCGAAGACTGTGAACGGAAAGGTCAAGGCCGGAACGCCTTTCAAATACTTCGACAAGGGCAGCATGTCGATCATCAGCCGATTCAGCGCTGTGTGTCGCGTCCGCAAGGTCGAGTTCAAGGGCACGATCGCCTGGTTCATGTGGCTGGCCGTGCACGTGATGTATCTGGTGGGCTTCCGCAACCGGTATGTCGCTGTGATGTCGTGGTTCGGTTCGTTCATCGGTCACCGTCGTCCGCACTTCCACTACGCGCAGGAGCCGATGAAGATCGAGGCCACGCCGCCGGTGACCGAACGCGAACCGGAATTGGCGCACTCCGCGTAGCTCCGCACCGCCTGAACACGTTTCGCCTGATGTCAGTCACACTGTGTGAATGGCATCAGGCGAGCGTTCGTTGATCGGCCGGGCATTTATCGTGCTCGGTGCCTTCGACGCGAAATCGCCGCGGTTGACGCAGTCGGAGATCAGTCGTCGCAGCGGTTTGCCTCTGCCCACCGTCCACCGACTGTGTGGGCAGTTGGTGGCTGAGGGCGCACTCGAGCGTCGGAGTGACGGCAAGTACCAGGTCGGAGTCCGGTTGTGGGAGATCGGCGCTCTTGCTCCCGGCGCTCACGGCCTACGGCAGGTGGCGTTGCCGTTCCTCGAGGACCTGTACGAGGTCACCCGAGAGAACGTGCAGTTGGTCGTTCGTGAGGGCACCGAGGCTCTGTACCTCGAGCGCTTGTCCTCGCGTAGCGCCGTCACCGTGGTCGGCCGTGCCGGCGGAAGATTGCCGTTGCACGCGTCCAGCGGTGGATTGATTCTCCTCGCGCACGGCGGAACCGAGCTTCTCGACGACGTCCTTCGCGCCGGCCTCGAGTCGTTCACTCCCAAAACCATTACTTCCGAGCGGATTTTGCGAGCAACTCTCGACGAGATCAGGCGCGCCGGATTCGTGGTCTGTCGTGAGTATCTGAACGTCGGAACCCTTGCCGTCGCCGCTCCTGTCCGCGAAGCCGGGGGCAGTGTCGTGGCAGCGGTCTCGACAGTTGTTCCGGTGGAGCAGGATCCAGCTCCTTTACTGCCCGCGTTGGTCGCGGCCGCCCGTGGAATATCACGCGGGCTTGGTAGCGGTGGGTTTCGATAGCTCGTTTCGGTCTTTCACTGAGTGAAATTGCAGCTGTTCAGAGGAGTGATCGTGGTCGAGGGTGGTCTCAATCGTCACTCACCTCAGGAGCTCTCTGTATGTCTTCTTCACGCACCCAGGTCGGAATCGTCGGTGGTGGTCCCGCCGGGTTGATGCTCTCGCATCTGTTGCATCTGAAGGGAATCGATTCGGTTGTCCTGGAATGCCGCACCCGCGAAGAGGTAGAAGGCACCATTCGTGCCGGGGTGCTCGAACAGAACACGGTTGATCTCATGGTCGAGACCGGACTCGGTGATCGACTGAAGCGGGAGGGCCTCGAACATCACGGAATCGAGTTGCGATTCGGTGGACGAGGGCACCGAATCGCGTTCGACGAACTGACCGACGGGCGAGCAGTCACGGTGTATCCGCAACACGAGGTGCTCAAGGATCTGATCGCGCGGCGTCTCGCTGACGGCGGGGACATTCGATTCGGAGTGTCCGACGCGCAAGTACACGATCACGAATCGGATCGCCCGAGTATCACTTTTGTCGACTCGGACGGAAATGATCAGAAGCTCGAGTGCGCCCTGGTGGCCGGTTGCGACGGTTCACGCACCGGAACGCGAAAGCTGATTCCCGAACCGTCGATCCGAACGGATCATTTCCGCCAGTATCCCTTCGCGTGGTTCGGCATCCTGGCCGAGGCGCCGCCGTCGTCCGAAGAACTGATCTATGCCAACCATGAGCGCGGGTTTGCACTGATCAGCACACGGACGCCCGAGGTACAGCGTCATTACCTTCAGGTCGATCCGGACGACTCCGTGGACAACTGGTCCGACGATCGAATCTGGGACGAGCTGCACATGCGCGTCGACGGTGAGGGGGCGGAGATCAAGGACGGCAGGATCTTTCAGAAGTCGATCCTCCAGTTCCGCAGCTTCGTGTGTGAGCCGATGCAGCACGGCAACCTGTTTCTTGCAGGGGATGCGGCGCACACCGTGCCGCCGACCGGCGCGAAGGGAATGAATCTCGCGATCGCCGACGTCTACGCACTGGCGAAGGCAATGGACGGTTTCTTCACCTCGTCCGACCGAAAGATGCTGGACGGGTACACCGAAACGGTGTTGCCGCGTGTGTGGCGGACGCAGCACTTCTCGTGGTGGATGTCGTCGATGCTCCATCGCTTGCCAGACGACAGCGGTTTCGGGCATCGCCGACAGTTGGCCGAGTTGGACATGGTCACGCGTTCCGTGGCGGGACGAACGCTGATCGCCGAGAACTACGTCGGAACTCCCTTGCATCAGTAGGCCGATTCGCAGGTTGCACGGTGCGAAATCAGGGGGAGTGGGGTGCCAGGTGTCACCAGGACCCCGAAGTTCTTGGTATGTGTCCGCCTGGCGGGAAGCCGCCGAGCCGAAGTAGCGGGAGCTTTGTAACCTCGAACACGTCCTTGTCCAACCGAGGGTGGCTGATGCTTCGACCGCACTGCGGGGGAGTTGTCGTATGACTGAGCGTTGCAAGAAGTGACTGTTCAGGATCCACTGTCTCCCAAGCCGATCGGTGCGAACCGACTTCGAGCTCATCGAGGCACTTCAGTCGCTCCGGTCAACTGAACAGAGGGATCTTCCGATGAAGTTCAGCCTCGCCGTGGCGATGATTCCCCTCTCTCAACTCGTTGCACTTGCGAAAGTGGCCGAAGAATGCGGCTTTTCTTCGATCACGATGCCCGACTCACTGTTCTTTCCCGAGCGGGGCGCTACCGGGTATCCGTATACCGCTGACGGTGTGCGGATGTGGGACGCGAAGACACCATTTGTAGACCCCATGATTGCCGCGGCCTTCATGGGACCCGGAACGTCGAAGATTCGCTTTTATCCGCAGGTGCTCGAGCTCAGCTCACGCAATCCTCTGCTGCTGGCAAGCCAGGTGGGGTCGGTCGCGAATCTGACAGGAGGCCGCTTCGGTCTCGGGGTCGGTGTGGGCTGGGCGCCAGAGGAATTCGAGTGGTGCGGCGCTTCCCCCAAGGATCGAGGCCCGCGAGTCGACGAGATGCTCGAGGTACTGCGACTGGTTCTAGGCGGCGGTATGGTCGAACATCACGGCAAGTTCTTCGACTTCGACAGGCTGCAGATGAGCCCGGCGCCGATCGATCCCGTCCCCATCTACATCGGAGGACATTCCGCGGCCGCATTGCGCCGTGCAGCGCGAGTGGGTGACGGTTGGACCTCGGCTACAGTCTCTTTCGCTGATCTGCAAGCTCTCATCGCGAGGATCGGCGTCCTGCGGGTCGAGTACGGGCGCGCCGAGTCCCCGTTCGAAATTCAGGCCGTCTGCGCCGATCGCTTCGGTCTCGACGGCTCCCTGGAACTGGCCGATAGCGGAGTGACGGAATCGATCGTCATTCCTTGGGCCATGTACGGCCTCGGGTTCGACTGCGACCTGGAAGCGAAGAAAGATGCGGTACGCAGGTTCTCCGAGGAAGTCATCTGCAAATTCTGAATTCACGTAGCGCACCCGTGCTGCAATGACCCGTGTGCGGGGATCAATCCGTATGCGGGCGTTGCGGCTCCAACATCCGTTCGCGCAGACTGTCGTAGATAGGTGCCGACCCTGCCGACGTGGTGACGAATACCGCTGCCGCAGTGGCAGCGAGCATCGGGACCAGCGTCGACGTCACCGCGGTCATTTCGACCACGATCACGATGCCGGTGAACGGTGCGCGTACTACGGCGCCGAAGAAGGCCGCCATACCGACGGTGGCCATGGTGACCGTGAGCCCGGCGTCCACTCCGGGCACGAAGCTCGACAGTCCGGTGAAGATCGACCCCCAGAGCGCGCCGAGAGCGAGTAAGGGAGCGAACAGTCCGCCGGGAGTTCCAGCGGCATACGAGAGCGGGCCGGTGAAGAACCGAACCACCAAGTACAGCAGCAGGATCGGCAGTACGAAGGTCCTTCCGCCGACGATCATCTGTGCAAGAACGTCGCCGCCCCCACTGGCCAACGGGTCGAGGAACAGCGTCAGGCCGATGACGGCGCCGATCGTTGCGCCGATGACAGTCGGTGGGATCTTGTCGAGCCGTGCCACGATGTCGAGTAGTCCTAGAATCAGGCGGTTGTACGCAATACCCAGTAGCCCCGTGAGGATTCCGAAGACGACGAACAGTGGCAAGAATGCGAGTTGCGGTGTCGGGACGGTGCCGACCTCGAAATCGGGTTGATCACCGATGACGATCCGTGCACAGCCCACCGCCACTGAAACACCGAAAAGCGTTGGCAGCACGGTGCGCAGCCGGAACGAGTGCGTCACCTCCTCGCAGACGAACAGTGCTCCCGCGATCGGCGCGTTGAATGCGACAGCGAGTCCTGCTCCGGCCGTGGATGTTTGCAGCATGGCGACGTCGGGTTCGGTAAGGCGGGCTCGCCGTCCCGCTTCTGCTCCGATCGCCGCACCCATGTGCACGGTGGGGCCTTCACGGCCGAGAACCAGACCGGAGCCGATCGCCAAGAGGCCGCCGATGGATCTGGCGGGCACGAGATTGACTCCCGGCGGTTTCGCTTCACCGCGGGACACCGCCTCGACGTGCTGGATGCCGCTTCCCTTTGCGAGGGGCACTCGTCTGACGATCAGTACGGCAAGTACCGTGCACAGGGCCACCAGGAGGACCGGCACGAGCCACCCGACGTACGGAACGTGATGCGCCCAGTTCACGATCGCCTGACGAAGTTCGTCGGCCCTGATCAGACACCAACGGAACGCGCCGCCGACAAATCCGACCCCGACGCCGGCGACCGCAGCGAGTAGACACAGCAAACCCAGTCCGCGGAGGGAGTCCCGCGGTTCGGTGCCGCCATCGTCCTCGGTCATCGTGATCAGCCCTACCTGATGGTCACAACTCGCGACAGGTGAATTGAGCTTCCTCACCTTGGACGGTAACCCATCGCGCTACCCGCAGGGTCGGATCGAGGTTGTGCAGCCTGGTCACAATTCGACAAGCAGGCTGATTCCGAGAACTGCCATCATCACGGCGATCAGAGCATCGAGAACCCGCCACGCGTTGGGTTTCGCAAAAAGCGGCGTCAGCAGACGTGCGCCGTAACCGAGGGCGCCGAACCAGACCGCACTTGCCGTGATGGCACCGGCTGCAAACCACCAACGTCCGATCTCGCCGCGACCGTTGGCGATAGAACCCATGAGCACGACGGTGTCGAGGTACACGTGTGGATTGAGCCAGGTGAGGGCCAGTGCCATCGTGACGGCGGCAATCCTCGACCCGTTGCCATGTCGATCCGGTGCCAACGTCTGGGGGTGAAGTGCCCGCTTGGCGGCGAAGATCGCATAGCTGAGGAGGAAAACGGCGCCGGCGATACGAACGAACGTGATCATCGACGGTGCGTGTTCGAGGAGGGTCCCGATTCCGCCGACGCCCGCGAGGATCAGAATTGCGTCTGACAACGCGCACACTGCGACGATCGGGAGTACGTGCGAGCGCGTCAGACCTTGGCGAAGAACAAACGCATTCTGGGCGCCGATTGCGACGATCAATGACAGTCCGACTCCGAAACCGACGAGGGCCGACGCAGGGTCGTTGGTGCTGAGCATGTTGTCGAGCCTGCCGCGCAGATATCATTCAGTCCAGCTAATGATTCTAAGGACACATCAGAGTAGCTTCAGATTATGTTGGATTTCGAGCAACTGAGGGCATTGCACGCCGCGGTCGACGAGGGAACCTTCGAGGCGGCGGCGCGGAAACTACACATCACGCCTTCGGCGGTCAGCCAACGAATCAAAGGTCTCGAGACCTCGGTTGGCCGGATCCTGGTGCAGCGCACCAAACCCATCCAGGTCACCGATTCCGGGAGAGAAGTCCTGCGTCTTGCACGTCAGATAGACGCTTTGTCGCGTGACACCGTGCGAGAGCTCGGCCTTGAAAATGGTTCAGGGATGTTTGCGCGTGTCTCGATCGCGGTCAATGCCGATTCGCTGTCCACCTGGGTTCTCGGGGCCCTCGCGGAGTTCACGCAAGAAGTCAGTTTCGATTTTCATCTCGACGATCAAGACCACACCACCGAACTGCTGCGCGACGGTTCGGTCATGGCTGCCGTCACGTCTGTTGCGTCACCGATTCAAGGGTGTACCTCCAGTCGGTTGGGCATCATGCGGTATCGGCCGATGGCGAGTGCAGAGTTCTGCCGTCGTTGGTTCGCAGACGGTGTCACGGCCGAATCCCTTTCGGAGGCGCCGCTGGTTGTGTTCAATCGCAAGGATCTACTGCAGGATCGCTACCTCGATCAAAAGGTCGGCCACCCCGCCGATCCGCCCCGTCATCTTGTTCCTTCATCGGCAGACTTCGCGGACGCCGTCAGGCGGGGATACGGCTGGGGATTGATACCGGACCTGCAGCGCGGCGACGACGATCGCTCCGGCGTGCTGATCGGATTCGATCCGGACTTCGTGGACGACGTTCCGCTGTACTGGCAGCAGTGGAAACTGTCGTCACCTGTCTTGCGCCGGATCTCCGAGGTGGTGACCAGACGCGCCCACGAGGTGTTGCATCAGCCGTCGAACTGATGCATACCGTACGTGTGGTGTTGTGCTCAGGGAACAAAGAACCTGGACAAGTTGATCCCCTGGGACCGTTTCTTCGGCCGCAGGACGCCGATAGTGTTTTGAGTCACACACGAATGAAAGGTGCTGACTCTCGTGGCGAACATCGGATATCTGGCTTGGGATCTTGCAGAGAAGTACGGGCAGAAGCCGTGCTTGCGGGACGACCACGTCGAACTCACGTATGAAGAGTTCGCAGATCGCACGGAAGCTGTTGCCGCGCAATTGGCCGGACTCGGAATCGGCCTCGGTGACGTGGTGGCGATCATGCTGCCCAATCGCGTCGAGTTGCTGATCGCGATCATGGCTGCCTGGCGCATCGGTGCTGCGGCTACACCCATCAATCCGATGTTCACCGCGAACGAAGCGGACTACCAGATCGCGGACTCCGGGGCCGAGTTGGTCATCACCGCCACTGCCGACGCACCCTCGGGCGGCCGAGCAGTGCTGGCCGTCGAGGATCTGGCGACAGTGCCGCCGACCGATCCCCGACCCGGAATCGATGTTGCAGCAGACGATCTGGCGTTGCTCATCTACACCAGCGGCTCCACCGGACGGCCCAAGGGAGTGATGCTGACTCATGCCAACCTGCAGTTCATGGCTTCGTCGATGGGCAAGAACATCGGTGTTACCGGCGCGGATCACTGCCTGCTGATTCTGCCGCTGTTCCATGTCAACGCGATCTGCGTCAGCGTCTTGACGCCCTTACTTGTCGGCGGACAGGTGAGTGTCACCGGGAAGTTCTCGGTTTCGAGATTCTTCGACGACGTCGCGCGGCTTCGCCCCACGTATTTCTCGGCGGTGCCGGCAATCTACGCGATGCTGACCTCACAGCCGGAAGACCCTTCGATCGACACGTCGTCCTTGAGGTTTGCCGTGTGCGGTGCGGCGCCGATCAGCAAGGAACTCCTCGAACGCGCTGAGCAGCGTTTCGGTTTCGTGATCGTGGAAGGTTACGGACTCACCGAGGGGACCTGTGCGTCGGCCTGCAATCCTGTGGACGGCGTGCGCAAACTCGGTACGGTCGGCCCGGCGTTGCCCGGCCAGCAGATTTCCATTCTTGCCGAGGACGGAACCTTTGCGCCCGCCGGGACTGCCGGAGAGGTGGTCATCAAGGGTGGCAACGTGATGCGTGGCTATCTGGGTAAGCCGGAGGAAACTGCGAAGACCGTCAAGGATGGTTGGTTGCATACCGGTGACGTCGGAGTCCTCGACGAGGACGGCTACCTGACCCTGGTCGATCGCATCAAGGACATGATCATCCGTGGGGGAGAGAACATCTACCCCAAGGAGATCGAAAATTCGCTCGCTACACATCCTTCCGTGCTCGAGGCAGCCGTCATCGGCGCTCCGCACCAGGTCTACGGAGAGGTGCCAGTTGCCTATGTCGTTGCCTACCCCGATGCACCCGTCACCGAAGACGAACTGCTCGAACATGTCACGGCCTTGCTCACCCGAGTAAAGGTGCCAGTGGCGATCTACGTCGTCGATGCGCTTCCCCGAAACCCGGTGGGCAAGATCGACAAACCTGGAATGAGACGAGCTTTGAGCGCAACTCCCGCTCACTAGTCACTTCCCCGTAATACCAGCACAGCTCGACGACGTCCGTCGAGTCGATCCGTCATGCCCACATTCCGTATTTCAGGAGCACATCATGGGATTCAAAGAAGGAAACTTCCCTCCCGTCGATCCGGCAACGTTCATGGACAAGCCGTTTCTCGAGCGTCTGCGTGACATGTCCACGCACTGGGTGGATTACGGCTTCGGTACGCCGAAGATGGTCCACACCGTCTACATCATGAAACTGTTGTTCCTCTACCTGGCAGCTGGAACAGCCGTTGCCACTTTGACTTCCGGCCTCTCGTGGTTCGACATCGGATCGTGGTGGAACCAGCCGATCGTCTACCAGAAACTCATCATCTGGACGATGATGCTCGAGATGCTGGGCTTGGCAGGATCCTGGGGACCGCTCGCCGGCCACTTCAAGCCGATGACCGGTGGAGTTCTCTACTGGCTCCGCCCCGGCACGATTCGTCTGCCACCGTGGCCGGGCAAAGTGCCGCTCACCTCGGGTGACACCCGCACGGTGTTCGACGTCTTCATCTATGCCGCCGCAGTCGCCAATCTCCTTGTTGCCGCTGTTCTCCCCGGTGTTCACACCACAGGAATCGATTCGGCAATCGCTGACAATGCCGGACTGGTGCGCCCGACGGTCTTGTACTCCTTCCTGGTACTCATGGTGATTCTCGGGTTGCGGGACAAGGTGCCCTTCATCGCTGCCCGTAGTGAGCAGTACCTGCCGGCGATCTTCTTCTTCACATTCCTGCCGTTCGTCGACATGATCCTGGCGCTCAAACTGCTGATCGTCATGGTGTGGATCGGTGCCGGTGTCTCGAAGTTCGGTCGCCATTTCTCGCTGGTGGTTCCTCCGATGCTCAGCAATACCCCGTGGATCCCGTCGAAGAAGATCAAGCGCGCCCACTACCGGAATTTCCCGGAGGATCTGCGGCCTTCACACCTGGGCGGCGGCGTCGCACACGTGGCCGGAACGATGGTCGAAATCGTCACCCCGTTGATACTGCTGTTCTCGACGAACAAGACCCTCACGATCCTCGCCGTGATCCTCATGGTCGGATTCCATCTGTTCATCGCGTCGACCTTCCCGCTTGCCGTCCCACTCGAATGGAATCTTCTGTTCGCCTACGCCTCGGTCTTCCTGTTCCTGGGATTCCCGGCATGGGACGGCTACGGACTCGGCGCCATGTCCTCACCGTGGATTACCGCGGGAATTGTTGCAGCCCTTGCCTTCTTCCCCATTCTCGGAAACCTTCGACCGGATCTGGTGTCCTTCCTGCCGTCGATGCGTCAGTACGCCGGCAACTGGGCATCCGCGACGTGGGCATTCGCGCCGGGCGCTGAAGCCAAGATCGACCAGTTCATCAAGCGTCCGTCGCCGGATACGCGCAATCAGTTGATGACGATGTACCCCGAAGATGTGTCCGATGTCGTTCTGCATCAGCTGTTGGGCTGGCGTTCCATGCACAGCCAGGGGCGTGCGCTGTTCTCTCTGATGATCAGGCACCTCGGCGACGACATCAACACGTACTCACTGCGGGAAGCGGAGTTCATGTGCAACTCCATCGTCGCCTTCAACTTCGGTGACGGGCACCTGCACGACGCGAAGTTGATTGCCGCCATTCAGCGTCGCTGCAATTTCGCGCCCGGTGAGTTCCTGGTGACCTGGATCGAATCGCAGCCCATCCACAAGGGAACGCAGGAGTACCAGGTGATTGACGCCGCTCTCGGCGTCATCGAACGGGGTACTTTCAAGGTCGCCGACGCAGTTGCCGAACAGCCGTGGTTGCCGAACGGGCCCATTCCGTTCGACGTTCAGTGGACACTGGACGTACGGGCCGGCCGCGCGGCAACGGATCCGCAGGTTGTCTCCGAGCCGAAGATGCGTACGAGGGTCAGCGGTAGCGAGCAAGAGGTGAGTAAGTGACAAAGGCCGTAGTCGTCGGCAGCGGGCCCAATGGGCTCGCTGCCGCGGTACACCTCGCACGTAGCGGTGTGGACGTGCAGGTGCTCGAGGCTGCCGACCAGATCGGCGGAGGCACCCGCTCCGGTCCGATCGACGTGCCGGGGTTGATCCATGATCACTGCTCGGCGTTTCACCCGATGGGTATCGGCTCGCCGTACCTGTCCAAGCTGGACCTCGAGCGATACGGGCTGATCTGGAGATGGGCAGAGGTGGACTGCGCGCATCCGCTCGACAACGGGGACGCCGGTGTTCTGTACCGCTCGCTGGAGCAGACGGCGGCGGGACTCGGCGCGGACGGACCTCGATGGCAACGCATGTTCGGTGACTTGTCGACGGGATTCGATGCATTGGCGTCCGATCTGATGCGCCCGATCGTCAATGTCCCGCGGCATCCGCTGCGGCTCGCAGCTTTCGGTCCGCGAGCGCTGCTTCCGGCAACGGTGACCGCGAAGTTGTGGAAGACCGACAAGGGGAAGGCGCTGTTCGGCGGGGTTGCCGCGCACGCCTTCTATCCACTCAATCGTCCGGCCACCTCGGCGGTGGGATTGATGATCACTGCTGCTGGTCACCGCTACGGTTGGCCGGTTGCAGAGGGAGGTTCGCGGTCGATCACCGACGCGATGGCTGCGATGCTCCTCGATCACGGCGGCAAGATCGACACCGGCGTTCGGGTTCGTACGGCCTCCGAGATTCCGGACGCCGATGTTGTTCTGCTGGATGTCAATCCGGGGGGTGCGCTCGAAATTCTGGGCGATCGACTCCCTGGCCGAGTGGCGAGGGCCTATCGAAAGTTCAAGCAGGCTCCCGGAGCATTCAAGGTCGATTTTGCGATCGAAGGTCATGTGCCGTGGACCAATCCGGACTGTGCTCGGGCCGGAACTGTCCATCTGGCAGGTGGTTTCGACGAAATCGTGGCCGCTGAGCGTGAGACGAATTCAGGCCGTATGCCGGACCGGCCGTTCGTGCTCCTAGGTCAGCAATACCTGGCTGATCCCACCCGATCTGCCGGGAACGTTCATCCGCTGTATGCCTATGCGCACGTGCCTCACGGTTACGCCGGCGACGCTACGGAGGCGATCATCCGTCAGATCGAGAGGTTTGCGCCAGGATTCCGGGAGCAGATCGTCGCGACGTCGAGCAGTGGTACAGCTGACCTGGCAGAGGACAATCCGAATCAGGTAGGCGGCGACATCATCGGAGGTGCCAACACCGAACTGCAGGTTGTCTTGCGTCCGCGCGTCGCAGTCGATCCGTACAGCACGGGGATCGCGGGCACTTACCTGTGCTCGGCCTCGACCCCGCCGGGTGCCGGAGCACATGGAATGTGCGGGTACAACGCAGCCGAATCGGCTCTGAAGTACCTGCGACGAAAGGGTGCGGAAGTTCTGTGAGTAGTCCATCGCACAAGGAACGAGGCGCCGGTGCGATGCGGCGCCTCGCCCGAGTGCCTGCAGCCGCGGAGCCGGAAGTGCTTGCGGTGGTTGCCGAGTTGGCACGACGACTCGACGAGCGCAGCGCCGACATCGCGCGTGAGATGGCCTTCATGATGGCTCACGAAATCGACCAATTGGATGCAGACGCCAAATTGCTCGAAATGCTCGAGGCCAGCGTGCAGGGAAACATCACGACGATCATCCACGTATTGGCCAACGACATTCCGATCGATCATCTCCAACCCACCACTGCTGCAGTGGAATACGCTCTGCGTCTGGCGCAGCGGGATGTCCCGTCCAACTCCCTTGTCCGGGCCTATCACATGGGCCAAGGCGATCTGATGCGGATCTGCCACGACGAGATCAGCACACTGGATATTCCGGCGCGACTCACTTTGGCTGTCCTGAAACACACTTCGGACGTGGTCTACAGCTACATCGACTGGATCACGCTCTACGTCTTCGACGCGTACGAGCGGGAACGCAGTCGATGGATGGCAGCGCAGGGAAACCTCCATTCCGCCGCAATCCACGCCCTCCTGTCCGGCACCAACGCAGATACCGCTGCTTTCGAAGCGGAGACCGGGTACCGCCTGGGTCAGAACCACGTCGCCCTGGTGGTCTGGTCGACGTGGGATGCCGACGTCATGGGCATCAATACGCTGGACCGACTCGTACGTGATCTCGGCGCAGCGGCGGGAGCGGACAAGCCGCCGATCATCACCGCCATCGATCGACGCACGGTGTGGGCGTGGCTGCCGTTCGGTCGCCGGGTGCCTGCGCCGGATCCGGAGGTTCTCGCGGCGGCAGTGCCGTTGGACGGCGGGGCGCGGGTGGCAATCGGACTGCCGGGGTCAGGGGTCGACGGTTTCAAGCGGTCCCACGAACAGGCAACCGCCGCCTATTCGGTTGCTGCCGTCCCGGATACACCGCAGCGACCTGTGGTGAGCTTCGGAGACCGCGGCGTCGCTGTGGTTTCACTTCTGTCCGAGAACATCGATTCGACGAAGTCATGGGTCTGGGAGGTGCTTGGCCCGTTGGCGGAAGATACGCCCTCTGCTGCATCCTTGCGGACGACGTTGAGTGTGTACTTTGCACATGGTGAAAGTCATCTGCACACTGCCAATCACATGAATCTGCACCGGAATACGGTGAAGTATCGCATCAACAAGGCGCTCGGCGATCCAGTTGCTGCCGGCCGAGACAAGTTGGATCTTGCTCTGGCCCTGCAGGTTTGTGAGTTGTTGGGTAGATCGGTCTTGCGCCCGGCCAAATCGTCGTGAGTTGTGGACGCGCCACGGCCTGTGGGCTCCGTATCGGGTTTTGATGTCCGATGCGGAGCCTGGCCGTGTTCTGTTGTCGCCAAAGAGGTTTGACCCCTCAGGTTTTGAAGGTGGTGTTCGCCGGCCTGGGTTGCTGTCCGGGGTCGATCGAGGGCGGCGGGACGAACCAGGGTTTGTTGTCGGCGCCGATTCGGATTTCCCATTTGCCGACGAACCCGGATTTCCGGTGCATCAGTCGGTGATGTGAACGGCACAGCAGCACCAGATTGTTCATCACCGTCGGGCCGCCGTTCGCCCAGTGCCGGATATGGTGCGCATCCGTCCAGGCCGGTACACATGTGCAGCCCGGGAACGCGCAGCCCCTGTCTCGGGCGATCAACGCCACTCGCTGTTCGGGGGTGACCAATCGTTTTCCGGGTTTCGCATCGAGCGGTGCGCC
>NZ_JBIYCY010000012.1:0-172932 GCF_044908235.1 Rhodococcus sp. 27YEA6
GGGGCCCACGGCACCCGCGCCGCGTACGCCCCCGCCGCGGCCGCGGCCCACCCCGCCCACCCCGCCACCGCGCCCCCCTGCTGTGCGCCTTTATTAACCGCCCGGGTTTAATAACGGCGCACAGCAGGTCTAGCCGGCCACCGCTTCGAGCTGCGGCGTGATCGATTCGAGCGAGTACTTCAGCGACAGCGACGACGGAGTGTTCAGGCCGGCAACAGTCGGATAGTCGACGATGGCCAATCCGCCACCCTTGACTGCAGGCAGGTCGGCAAACCCCGGCAGCTTCATCATGTCGTCGAGCGACCCGCCGTTGGGCAGCAGCACCACGACGTCGGCGCTGAGAGCGTCGACCCGTTCCGGGCTGAGTATCAGCCGGCCACCGGTCACACCGGCCTCGTCGACCAGCTTGGGCGGCAACGACATTCCCAGACGCGTGAACAGTCCCGAAGCACCGTCCTTGGGATCAGCGACGATCACCAACTGCGACGTCGGGAAGACGTACTGCGACAAAAGAGCGGTCTTACCCTTCAGCCCCGGCAACCGCTGTGCGAGCGCATCGATCTGCCCGTTTGTCGCCTCGACGATCTCGTCGGCTCGCGACTCCTTGTCGAGAACCCGGCCGAGAATCTCCACCTGGTCCTGCCACGGATCGACCTGGACGTCGGACAGACCGGCAATTGTCGGAGCGATCTTGCTCAACTGGTCGAAATCGTCCTGATCGGCGACGGAGAACCCGCCGAGAATCAGATCGGGATCCAAGGCTGCAATTTCTTCAGCTTTGAGCGGGACACCGAACTGCTGGATCGCCGAGCGATCGAGTTCCTTCGCCGACGCGTCCACGCCACTCTCCCACGGGAACAGACCACGCTCGTCGCCCATCGGGCCGGCAGCCAGGTACCCCACCGGCTGGATTCCGAGTTCGAGCAGAGCGTCGAGCCACTGGGTGTCGGCCGCGACGATGCGCGTCGGCGTCCCGGTGATCGTGGTGGCGCCGAACTTGTGGTCGATCGTGGTGACCCGACCGCCCGCGATCTCGTCGGCGTCCGAGGACGAACATCCGCTGATACCTACGACCAGCGCTCCCAAGAGAGCCACCGCCGAAAACTTCATCGCACGCACGAAAATACTCCTCCACTAGTTAGCAGAGGCTTACCTTCTCATATGGGACCCGGTTGTGTCCGACCTTGCTTTCAGGCGAAACGAGAGAGCAGACGCTCCGCATCGGCGCCGATGCGTCGAACCACGTCGCCGGCCGGATGGGTTCCGTGTACGAGTCCGACAGCTTCTCCGGCGTAGACGACTCCGCTGTGGGGATCCGACGGGTCGTACGCCTTCGCCAGCATTTCCTCATCGGCGTCGACTCCGTGCCAGGCGGCAGTGAACTCGTTGGCCACCGCGCGGCCACCCCACCGCTGCGGCCACGGTTGACTGCGCGCTCGGTCGAACACCGAGGTGTAAATCGTGTCGGCACTTCCGGCTTCGACGACGCGGTCGCGGGCATAGTCCGGCCCGACCGTCTCCGGGCTGGCGAGCAGCGCCGTTCCGATCATCACGCCTTCCCCGCCGGCTGCCAGGACTGCGGCCAAACCGCGGCCGGTCCCGATTCCGCCGGCCGCCAGTACTGGAAGTGATGTCGTTTCGAGGATCTCCTGCAGCAGCGGCAAGGTTCCGATTCGGCCCGTGTGACCGCCTGCCTCACCGCCTTGCGCGATCACGCCGTCGACACCCGCGGCCTCGACAATGCGAAGGTCTTCGAGCGTATTGATCTGTGACACAACGGGAATGCCCGCATCGTGGATTCGTCCGACATACGAGGCGGGATCACCGAACGACAAGGTGATCATGGTCGGCTCGACGGCAATCGCGGCGTCGAGCATCAACTCGTTCTCGGGCAGCGACCACGTCATCAGGCCGACGCCGAACTTTCCGCCGATCGAGCGGGCCACTTCGGCTTCGGCCTCGATCCACTCCGGTGTGTTGTACCGAGCCGCGCCGAGCAGCCCCAACCCGCCGGCCGCCGATACAGCTCCGGCGAGCGCGCCGCCCGCGCGACCACCCATGGGCGCCCCGAGAACCGGGATTTCGATTCCGAACTCTCGGGACAACCAGGTGGTGACCATGCGCTCCTACTTCTTGGGCTTCTCGCCGACCGATTCCGACGTCAAGGCCGCCACGAATGCTTCCTGCGGCACCTCGACGCGACCGATGGTCTTCATGCGCTTCTTGCCTTCCTTCTGCTTCTCGAGCAGCTTGCGCTTACGGCTGATGTCGCCGCCGTAGCACTTGGCGAGAACGTCCTTGCGGATTGCGCGAATGTTCTCGCGCGAGATGATCTTCGCGCCGATCGCGGCCTGGATCGGAACCTCGAACTGCTGGCGAGGAATCAGCTCACGCAGCTTCGACGTCATGCGTCCGCCGTAAGCGCCGGCGTTGGAACGGTGCACGATCGAGGAGAACGCGTCGACGGCCTCGCCCTGCAGCAGGATGTCGACCTTCACCAGGTCGGCCTGCTGCTCACCGGCCTCCTCGTAATCGAGGCTGGCATAACCCTTGGTGCGGGACTTGAGGGCGTCGAAGAAGTCGAACATGATCTCGCCCATGGGCAGTTCGTAGCGCAGTTCGACGCGAGTCTCGGAGAGGTAGTCCATGCCGCCGAGCTCACCGCGACGGGACTGGCACAGCTCCATGATGGCGCCGACGTACTCACTCGGGGCGATGACGGTGCATTTGGCGACGGGCTCGTAGACCTCGCGAACCTTGCCTTCCGGCCAGTACGACGGGTTGGTGACGATGACCTCGGCCCCGTCCTCCATCACGACGCGGTAGACGACGTTGGGCGCGGTGGAAATCAGTTCGAGGCCGAACTCACGCTCGAGGCGGTCGCGGGTGATCTCCATGTGGAGCAGGCCGAGGAAGCCGCAGCGGAAGCCGAATCCGAGGGCAACCGACGTCTCGGGTTCATACGCCAGGGCCGCGTCGTTGAGACGGAGCTTGTCGAGGGCATCGCGCAGCACGGGGTAGTCCGAGCCGTCCATCGGGTAGAGGCCCGAGTAGACCATCGGCTTGGGATCGCGGTAGCCGACCAGCGGTTCGGTCGCGCCGTTGCGGGTGGTGGTGACGGTGTCACCGACGCGCGACTGGCGGACATCCTTCACGCCGGTGATGAGGTAGCCCACCTCGCCGACGCCCAGACCGATACTGGCCTTCGGCTCGGGGGAAATGATGCCGACCTCGAGCAGTTCGTGTGTAGTGCCCGTGGACATCATCGTGATCTTCTCGCGGGGACGGATCCGACCGTCGACCACACGCACGTAAGTGACCACGCCACGGTAGGCGTCGTAGACGGAGTCGAAGATCATCGCGCGGGCGGGACCGTCAGCATCGCCGACAGGCGCAGGTACCTGCTTGATCACCTCGTCGAGCAGTTCCTTGACGCCCATACCGGTCTTACCCGAGACGCGCAGGACATCACCGGGCTCGCAGCCCGTGATGTGCGCGATCTCTTCGGCATAGCGGTCGGGATCCGCGGCCGGGAGGTCGATCTTGTTGAGGACGGGAATGATCTTGAGATCCTTCTCCATCGCCAGGTAGAGGTTCGCCAGCGTCTGAGCTTCGATGCCCTGAGCAGCGTCGACCAGCAGAATTGCGCCCTCGCATGCTTCGAGCGCACGGGAGACCTCGTACGTGAAGTCGACGTGGCCGGGAGTGTCGATGAGGTGGAGGACGAACTCTTCGCCGTCGACGGTCCAGGGCAGACGAACGTTCTGAGCCTTGATGGTGATGCCGCGTTCACGCTCGATGTCCATGCGGTCCAGGTACTGCGCACGCATCGCCCGCTCTTCGACCACACCGGTGAGCTGAAGCATGCGATCTGCCAGCGTCGACTTACCGTGGTCGATGTGCGCGATGATGCAGAAGTTCCGGATCTGCGCAGGATCCGTGAACGTCTTGTCGGCGAAGCTGCTGATGGGAGACCCCTTAGTCGGACCGGCACCGGCCCGGATCCGGGCCACTGTCAACCCTCAGGATATCCAAGTCTCGGCGCCGCCGTACCAGGGGTTCCCACGGGTGGGTGATTATGCTCGAACGCTATGGCAAGCATGTGGAAGCAGATCGGCAGAACCCTCGGCGCCCTCGCGGTGGAGAAGGGCCCTGCGTTGCTGCGCCAGCTGCAGTCGTCCACGTCCCAGTCGTCTGCCTCGAAGCCGGGTCCGACCGGCCGCCCGATCGCCGCGCGAACGTCTCCGACCGCACATCGCGCCCGCAAGGTCGAGTACTCCCCCGACCTCGACGGCAAGGCCGATCCGGGCGAGATCGTCTGGACCTGGGTTGCCTACGAGGAGGATCCGACCCAGGGCAAAGACCGCCCGGTGCTGGTTGTCGGCCGCGACGGCGACACGCTGCTCGGCCTGATGTTGTCTTCGCAGAGTAAACGCCAGGGTGAGCGCGATTGGCTCGCAATCGGTTCGGGTCCATGGGACGGCGAGGGAAGGCCCAGCTGGGTCCGGCTCGACCGGGTGCTCGACGTTCCCGAGAGCGGGATCCGGCGCGAGGGCGCCGTCATGGATCACAAGAAGTTCGACGCGGTCGCGGCAAAACTTCGGGCCGACTTCAGCTGGAGCTGAAGCCGACCCGGACGATGGAAACAGTGTCGATCAGCTGTCCATACGGTTGAACCGTCCGAAGAGTGCTCGATAGATGAGTGCACCGAGCGCACCGCCGATGAGCGGGAACACGATGAACAACCACACCTGACCGAGTGCACCGTCCTGGAACGGTGCGACAGCGAGGCTTCGAGCGGGGTTGACGGAGGTGTTGTCGATCGGGATCGAGATCAGGTGAATGACGGCCAGGGTGAAGCCGATGGACACCCCGGCGAGCGGCACGTCGGAGATCTGGTCGGTCGACGCGAGAACGACGAATACCAGCAGTGCTGTCAGCAGGATCTCGATGATCATGGCGGCACCGATGCCGTAGCCGTCGGAAACCACGTTTCCGAGAAGATTCTTCTCGGCAGACGGACTGTGTGCGCCCCAACCGTTTGCACCCAAACCGTCAGCAGCACGGTTGTACGCCGGGAGACTGTTGGCCACCGTGTAGATCACGACGCCTGCGACCAAGCCGCCGATCACTTGCGCGACAACGTAAATCGCCGCATTGACGGCTGAGATTCGCCCGATCACGAATTGGCCGAGAGTCACTGCTGGGTTGACGTGGCAACCGGAAATCGGTCCGATCGCATATACGAGGAACAGCAGGGTCAGGCCGAATGCGAAGGCAACTCCGAGATTGCCGACTTTCGCACCTGCAAAGACGGCAGTTCCGACTGCGGAGAACACGAGCACAAATGTTCCCACCGCTTCGGCCGCATACTTCTTCACATCCGAGATCGGTTCGATCTCAGTCAATTCCTGTGCAGTTGGAGACATATTCCCACCTTCTTCTCATCGAACGGTAGTAATGCTCACGCGCCTAGATTTGCCGGACTTTACGCAAGCCTGGTGATCTCCACAACAACTTCGAGATCTGTGGAGCGTCCACCGGAAAAGATTCCCTTCAAAGGCGGCACATCCGAATAGTCCCTTCCTATTCCGACCGAGACATGCTGTTCATTCACAGCTATCGCATTGGTCGGGTCGTATCCCCACCACGCGCCGGTCCACGCTTCGATCCACGCGTGCGATTCGCCGACCACCGTGTCCCCGACTGCCGCATCACGTTTGGGGTGGAGATAGCCGGAAACGTATCGACACGGTATCCCCATCGTTCGAAGCAATACCAAGGTCAGATGCGCATAGTCCTGGCAGACGCCTTTCCGTGCCGACCACGCCTCGACCGCCGACGTATGCACTCCGGTCGTACCCGGAACATATGACATTTCGCCGTAAACCCATTGCGACGCAGCCACTACTGCATCTTCAGGTGATTTATCTTTGCGCAATTCCTTGGCAATTGTCGCCAGCTTACGATCACGCGGAACATATCTCGTGAAACTCAGTTGTTCGTTGAATCGATCTTTAATCGCGTTTCCCGACAATTCATCCCAGTCGACGGTTTCCTCGGGCTGAACGAACGGTTCCGTCTCCACCACCGACAGTCCGGTCACTTCGAGTTCCGTGTGCGGGGCGTGCAAGTCGAAGGCGGTCACCGCGGTGCCCCAGTAATCGGTGTATCGGTAGGAACGTGTGGCCGGCTGGGTTTCGACGCGCGTGAGTATCACCGTCTGCCTGGTGTCGCCGCGAGGTGTCAATCGCGCTTCGTTGTACGACGACGTCACCGGGGCGTCGTACGCATATCCCGTGGTGTGCACGACCCTCATTCGCCAGCTCACAGCTCTCCCTCCACCGTCGACTCCGCATACGCGGCGCCGGCATCCGTCCACGCGACCCACGGCGCAGCGTGGAAGTACTGCAATGCAATTGCCTCACCCAGTTCGCGGCAGGTCTCCTGCCAACCGAGCAACCGTCCCTGCAGATCCTCGAGCAACACGCCCTGCGGCAGGAACTCGAGTTCGCTGCGTGCGCGGCCCAGAAGCCGCGGCGCCTCCGCCCGGATTCCGACGCGACTGCCCGGCTGCGGGTCGAGCTCCTGCAGGCACTTCTCGGCCTGCCTGATCGAATGGAACACCGAGCGCGGAAAGAGTCTGTCCAACAAGATGAACTCGACGACGCGATTGGCGTCGAGTGCTCCGCGATACGTACGCAGATACGTGTCATGTGCGCCCGCCGAGCGAAGAACGCTGACCCATGCCGGCGACGACGGGCGGTCACCGGCGCGCGCCAGAAGCATCCGCACGATCATGTCGACACGTTCGATCGACCTGCCCAGCAGAAGGAACCGATAGCCGTCGTCGCGACTGAGCGTGGAATCCGCCAGGCCCGCGAACATCGCTGCGCGTTCCTCCACATAGCGGAAGAACTCGTGTGGCCCCAGCCTGCGTGAGGCACGTTCACGCTCGGCCAGTCCGTTGTACGTGGTGTTCAGGCACTCCCACATCTCACTCGACGTGACCTCACGCGCCCCGCGAGCATTCTCACGAGCACTTGCAAGCGAGTCCACGATCGAACCAACCTGGTTGCGGCTGAACGCAACCAGATCGGTGAGCGAGCGCACGTCGAGCTTGCCCTCCGGCGCCTCGATGCCGAGGACACGCAGGAGCAGACGCGACGTGCGGTCCGGGTCGACGGTGGCGTCGTCGAGCAATTGATGGACGGCGACGTCGAGGATCCGAGCAGTGTCGTCGGCGCGCTCGACGTAGCGGCCGATCCAGTAGAGGGACTCTGCGTTGCGAGCAAGCATCGGTCACCACGCTCCGTTCACTGATAGTTCTTGGTAGCTGGGCACTTCCGAGGTGTTCACTGTTGCTGCTGCTGTTGTTGCTGCGAGGTGCTCAGTTCGGGACCCTGCACCGGCTCCGCGGATTCCGGGGGCTCGGACACCAGTTCCTCGCCTGACAACTCTGGGTCTTCGTCAGAGGTGCGACTCGCAAGCACCCACGTGTCCTTGCTTCCGCCGCCCTGGCTGGAGTTGACCACCAGCGAACCTTCCGGAAGTGCCACCCGGGTCAGGCCGCCGGGCAACACCCACACGTCCTCACCGTCGTTGACGGCAAAGGGCCGCAAGTCCACGTGGCGCGGCGAGAGAACATCGTCGATCTTGGTCGGCACCGTGGACAACTGCACGAGTGGCTGCGCAATCCACCCGCGCGGGTCTGCCTTGATCTTGCGGGTTATCGCGGCCAGTTCCTTGGGGCTCGCGTCGGGTCCGAAGACGATTCCGTAGCCGCCGGACCCTTCCACCGGCTTGATGACCAGTTCGGCGACGCGGTCGAGGACTTGCTCGCACTCCTCGTCCAACCAACAGCGGAACGTGTCGACGTTCTGCAAGAGCGGCTTCTCACCGAGGTAGTAGTCGATGATCTGCGGAACGTAGGTATAGACGAGTTTGTCGTCACCGACTCCGTTGCCGACGGCGCTCGAGATCACCACGTTGCCCGCCCGCGCCGCATTCAGTAGGCCTGCGACGCCGAGAATCGAATCCGGACGGAAGTGCATCGGGTCGAGATACTCGTCGTCGATGCGGCGATAGATGACATCGACCTGGCGCTCGCCTTCCGTAGTGCGCATGTACACCATGTTGTCGCGGCAGAACAGGTCGCGACCTTCGACGAGTTCCACACCCATCTGACGAGCGAGCAACGAATGCTCGAAATAGGCGGAATTGGCGATACCCGGTGTGAGAACAACCACTGTCGGGTCCGCTTCGTTGAGTGCAGCACCCGCACGCAGCGCCCTCAGCAGGTGTGTTGCGTAATCACCGACCGCCCGCACCTTGTGGGACATGAACAGATCCGGGAACACCCGAGTCATGGTGCGACGGTTTTCCATCACATAGGAGACACCGGACGGAGATCGCAGATTGTCCTCGAGAACTCGGAACTCTCCCGCCTCGTCTCGGACTAGGTCGATACCCGCGACGTGAATTCGCACACCGTTGGGCGGCACGATGCCTGCCGCTTCACGGTGGAAGTGCTCACACGAGGTGACCAGGCGGCGCGGCAACACGTGATCGCGCAGGATTCGCTGCTCTCCGTAAATGTCCGCGAGAAACAACTCGAGCGCCTTCACCCGCTGTTTGATGCCCTTTTCCAGCCGCGACCACTCCTGGGCGGCGATGACGCGTGGCACCAGATCCAACGGGAAGGGTCGTTCCTGCCCGGACAGCGAAAACGTCACACCTTGGTCGATGAATGCGCGTCCGAGTGCGTCGGCACGCGCGGCGAGGTCGGCGCTGCTCGTCGGCGCCAGGGCTTTGTACACACCCTTGTACGGACCACGCACCGAGCCGTCGGGCTCGAACATCTCGTCGAAAGCCAACTCGTAGCGACCGATGTCTGAATATCCGTCGAACACTGCGGCAGGACGCGCTCGGGTGGTGGTCGAACCTGTTTTACTCGAACTTTTCGAAGGCGGCGGCGTCATAGGGCAACATGCTGCTACAAGTGGGGCTATTCGGCAGCGCGGCGAGAAATCGGGCGCTCGATGTACCCTTCTCGACAGACGCAACGTGCGACGGTTTGGGTTCTTGGGCCCTCGGCTGGTAATCTTGCCAGTCGGTGCATCAGTGCGCCCACAGCTTTCTCGACCGTAACCAGCTAAAGACGACAAGGATTTTACGCGTGGCCAACATCAAGTCCCAGGTGAAGCGAATCCGTACCAACGAGGCGGCCCGACTCCGTAACCAGTCGGTGAAGTCCTCGCTGCGTACCGCGATCCGTTCATTCCGCGAGGCTGCGGCAGCCGGTGACAAGGACAAGGCCAACGAGCTCCTCGTCTCCACCAGCCGCAAGCTCGACAAGGCAGCCAGCAAGGGCGTCATTCACGCCAACCAGGCTGCCAACAAGAAGTCTGCACTCTCGCAGGCTGCCAACAAGCTCTGACGTTTCCAGTGTGACGGTTCGCCGTCACACTGGATCGTCTCGATAGCCGCCAGGTCGAAAGACCAGGCGGCTATTTTGCGTATTCAATCGGGTCAGTGCGAAGACCCGCCATCCATGTCTTGCAGCGAATATGTGGAGCGGGCTGCAACCATCTGATGATGGCGATCAACGGGCACGGGAAGCGCCCTCGCAGCTGGTTGTTCACGACTGTCTTCTGGGCGGTCGTCGCTTTCGGCGTAGTGGCCGCCCTGGGAATCCCTCGTTGGTGGGAATCATTGACGGTTGCAGTCGTCGGAGGTGCCGCAAGCTACGGATGGTGTAAGCGCAGGCAACGTAGCGAATTCCGGATCTTCCTCGGCGTGATGTGTTCACTCGTTGCGATTCTGGCGTTTCTCTCCGTTGGACGAGCGCTACTCACCACCGTGAAGGTGCCGGTGGACAGCATCGGCCAAGAAACCATTGTCTGCGGCAGTGTGGTGAATCCGGTGTCGCACGACTCACTACGGGTGACCGACATCAGAACAGGTGAACCAACGACACGGCCTCAGGCCATTCCGCTACTCAGTTGGAGCAAGCCTGCGTGAAACGCCTCGACTACCGGGCGGGTGAGGCCACGGCCGCCACTGTCGTCGGACTACTTCTGGCCGGACGCGCAGTAGGCCACGTTCTACTCAGTTCTTCCGCAACGCGCACACTTTCCGCACTGCCATCTCCAGGGCGAAGGACGAGTCGACTGCGGCACCCTTCACGTCGGCATTGAGGGCGGCGACGATCTGCATCGCAGCGCCGATCGACGTGGGATCCCAGCCGCCGACCTCCTTGATCGCCTTCTTGACCTTCCACGGCGGCATTCCGAGATCCGACGCCAACCGGAACGGGTCACCGCCCCGTGCAAACGGGCCGACCTTCGCGATGGTGTGGACTGCGTCGGCGAGGGCATCCGCGAGCAGAACATGGGCTGTTCCGATCTGATCTGCCCATCGGAGCGCCTCGAGCGCACCCCGGGTATCGCCGACGATGACTTTGTCGGCCACGTCGAATCCGGAAACCTCGGCCTTGCCCGAGTAATACTTGTGGACTGCATCCACGTCGATCTTGCCGCCCGTATCTGCCGCCAATTGCGAGCAGGCCGACGCGAGTTCGCGGAGGTTGGAGCCGACGCTTTCGATCATCGCGGCGATCGCATCTGGCGCAACCCTCACGTCTGCGGTCCGAAACTCACCCCGGACGAAGTCGACAAGCTGACTCTTGTTCAGTTTTCCGCAGTTGTGAACCGTCGCCCCGAGCTTCTCGAGGGCCGGCGCCAACGCTTTCGCGCGACCGCCGCCCGAGTGCACGACGATCAGAACCACACCTTCTGCCGGCTCGCGTGCAGCCTCCAGGACAAGCGCTACGGCATCTTTGCCTGCTTCTGCAGCCGATTCCAAGACGATCACACGGTCTTCGGCAAAAAGAGAAGGGCTGAGCAACTCGGCCAACTCGGGAGCATTGGTGTCGCCCGCGCGCATCTTGGTCACCGGGAGATCCGAAATACCCTGGCCGCGGTCACCGCGGACAGCTCTGATGAGCTGCGATACCGTGCGGTCGATCAGGAACTCGTCGTCCCCGAGAACAAGATGCAGCGGATCGACTCCAGACGGATTACTCACCCGAAGATGGTCCCACGAGGAACCGACACGATCGACACAGACCCGCCGCCCCCGCCGTACACAGCGACGGTGCCGTCGACGTCGGTCCGAACCACCGCCCCGCCCAATGAATCCAGTTCATCGAGAACCTCCGCATTCGGGTGCCCGAAACTGTTGCCGACGCCGACGCTGATCATCGTCAACCTCGGACGCACCGCTTCCAGAAATGCCGACGACGTGGTCCGAGAACCGTGATGGGGCAGCTTCAACACATCGGCCTTCACGTCCGCTCCCGATCGGAGGATCGCCTCCTCCCCCGCAACTTCGGCGTCGCCCGTCAACAGAATTCGACCCGCGCCCGTGTGCGCCATCACCACCAGCGACTGATCGTTCGCGGCGTCCGCGCCGTCCCCCGCATCGCGGGGAGCCGGAACCAACGGACCGAGAACCTCCACGTTCACCGATCCCAACGTCAACTCCATACCTGCGCGCAACGAGACAACCGGAACGGCCTGCGAGTCGGCGGTATCCTTCACCGCCCGAAAACCTGACTCCGGCAACAACATCGACCCGACTCCGATCGCAGCGACCGAACGCCCACTCAGGACTGCTTCCAATCCACCGATGTGATCGGCATGAAAATGACTGATCATCAGCAACGCGATGTCGTTGACGTCCAACATGTTCAGGCAACGATCCATCGACGTGGGATCAGGACCGACATCGATCACGATCACCCTGCCGTCTCCAGTCGAGAGCACAAGACCGTCCCCCTGACCGACGTCGCACATCACCAGCGCCCACCCCGGAGCAAAACGGCCACCCCCGAACACGTGTTGAAAGATCAGGGCCAGAACAACTCCCAGAACGAGAACGCCGAGCACCCATCTCGAAATCCGATTCCACAGCGTCAGGGCCGCGGCCAGTAGGACTCCCACGACGACGAGGGCACCGATGAGTCCTGACGGCACTACCACCGACGCTCCGGGAAGCGCCGCCGCCCGCTCGGACACGCACAGCAGCCACCCCATCGGCGGCCGCACCAATGGCGCGACGAACACCGCGATCGGTGGACAGATCAGCGCACACAAGGCAATCACCGCACCGAACACCGTGATGATTCCGATCACGGGCGCCACCGCCATGTTCGCGGCAATCGTGACTACGCTGAAGGTTCCCGCCATGGCGCCCACCAACGGTGCAGTCACGACAAACGCAGCACCCGAGACAGCTGTCATCTCCGAAAACCAACGGGGCCAGCCTCTTCGGCGAAGCACGTCCACCCACACCGGCGCAATGATCACCAGCGCGCCCGTGGCAGTAGTCGACAGCGCAAACCCCCAGTCGACGGCCAGCTCGGGCATCACGACTACCAGAACGATGACGGCGGCGGCAAGCGCAGGCAGCGCCTGTTTGCGCCGACCAGTGACCAGACTGAGCAGGCCTACCAAGCCCATCACCGACGCGCGTAGAACACTCGGCGACGGCCTCGCGACGACAACAAAGGCAACGAGGGCTACCACCGCCAAAGCGGCGCCGACCCGTGGACTGAGCGCCGCGGCTCTGACCAACAGCAGAACGGCCCCGAGCAGAATGCTGATGTTGGCGCCGGACACCGCGGTGAGATGGGAAAGTCCGGCAACGGTGAAGTTGTCCTTCACCACCGGCGACAGCGCCGACGTGTCTCCGACGACGAGGCCAGGCAGCAGACCCGCCTGATCCGGCGGGAGTGCAGCCGAGCACGCAGCCGCGAAACGAATGCGCACCACACTTGCCCATCGCTGATACCAGGGCACTTCTCCCACCGCGACGGGAGGCCCTTCGGACGTGATCACGGCGAGCGTGGAATCGCTACGCCATGGCTGACTCGCCCGGCCACGAACCGTGAGGCTCTGCCCTGGAACAACTTCGAGCCACGACGAACTGGGCGCCCGGATGGTGACCAAGCCGCCTCCGGAGTACCTGCGGTTCTGGGCAGTCACCGAATTGACGGTTGCCCTGAAGACGACCTGACCTTGACCCACCGCGCCGGAGACCGCGTGCGGATCCTCCGAGGGTTCCACTTCGACACTCACCCAAGCTCCCTCGAGAGAAGCTCGGGTCAGTGGGTGCCTCTCCGCCTCGGACGCCCGCCACCCGCCGACGGCACTACACCCGGCACCGAACAGCAATGCAACCAACATGATTCGTACCCACCCCGCTGATGTCCGGCGCACAACCACGTAAGTGAGGAGTGCCGCTGGAACCGCACACGCCACCGCCAGTACCCACGCGGCGACCGGGCCGAACAGGATCCCCACCGCACTGCTCCCCCACACCGCGACGGCAGACGGAAGCAGTCGAGCGTCGAGGACCGGCGAGGCTTCCGGTTCGTTCACACCGACACCAGCACTCGCAATTTGGCCAACCTTGCCGGGCCGATCCCGTCGACTTCCCCCAATTGTTCTATGTCCGTGAATTTTCCGTTGGATGTGCGCCAGGAGATGATCGCCGCAGCCGTTACCGGCCCTACCCCGGGAAGCTCGTCCAGTTCGGCCTCGGTGGCGGTATTGAGGTTCACCAGCCCAGCCCCGCCGGATTCCCCCGTAGCTGCGGGGCTGGTCCCTCCTGCAGTGGTACTCGAAGAAACACCACCGGACTGATCGGCCGCACCAACCACGATCTGATCGCCGTCGACAAGTTTCTGAGCCAGATTCAGGCCCACCGTCTCCGCTCCGTCGAGCACGCCACCTGCCGCAGCAAGCGCGTCGGCGATGCGCGAGCCCGAATGAAGATTGACAAGCCCAGGCGTGCGCACGAGCCCGACGACACTGACCACCACAGCCTCGGGCGGCTGCTCTGCCACGACGCCGGTCGGTACAGGACTGGCTGATTCACCATCGCCGGCAGTCACATTCTTCTCCGTGACATTCTGGGGCGAGGGCAACGTTGGGACCGCCTGCATGCTCGGAGAATCCCACCACACGGCGAACAAGCCGATTCCCGTGGCCAGAACTGCAAAGATCGCCAACACCCAGGTCGCCGACCGACTCGGGCGCCAACGTGTACCGCGCCAATGTTCGGGCAATCGGTCGAACCGTGACGAGTCGGGCTGAGCGTCGTAGTCGTCCTCGTCGAAGTCCCGAAGCCACTCGGGGGACCTCTCGAAAGACCCTGAATCCTCGAATTCGTCGACGGCCGGTCGCTGCCGGTAGTTTCCGTCCATCGCCGCGAGGCGATCACGCGCCCGCTCGCGCTCCTCGCTGATCCTCATGACTGGACGCTAACGAGAGACCTCGCCACCGAAGACGATGAATTTCGACCTGTGGAGAACTCGGGGATTGTGGAGAAACGATCAGGTGTTCGCGTCGATCTCCGGCAACGGGCACACCACAACACCGATCGCGCCGACACCGACGTGCGCTCCGATAACCGCGCTGAAGTCGGTAACCACGGATTCCGCTACATCGGGAATGCGCTCGGCCAACTGTTCCGCTATCCCGTCGGCACGCTCTCGTGCTCGCATGTGATGCACGGCTATCGCCACGCGGCCGAGACCGGCGCGCTCGACTGCCGAATCAACCAAGCGTGCAAGCGCTTTGGTGGTGGTGCGCGTTTTTTCGCCGAGCACGAGTTTGCCGTCCACCAGATGCAGGATCGGCTTCATCGCCAATGCAGTACCCAGCAACGCAGCGGCGGTTCCGATTCGTCCGCCCCGACGCAATTGATCAAGTTTGTCGACGACGATGTAGCAGCGCCCACGGCTGGCGACGTCGACCGCCCGGCCGTACGCCTCTTCGAGTGAAGCGCCCTTCTCGGCCAAGCGTGCAGCTTCGAGAGCCGGATAGCCCAAACCCATACCGGCGGACTGTGAATCGACGATCCGGACGGCGCCACCGAATTCCTGGGCTGCGACTCGTCCGGCTTCCCACGTTCCCGACAGTTGACGTGAAATGTGAACGGCGAGAACGCCGTCACCGTCGCTCATGTCCAGGGCGCGTGCATACGCTTCGGACAACTCGGCGGGCGACGCTCCGGCCGTTGTCACTCCCGACAGGTCGCTCGGCATTGCGTCGACGCCCTCTCGCAAGTCGCAACCGTCATGGAGCACGTGGAGCGGAACAACCTGAATGCCACATGCGTCGGCCGACTCCTGCGGGATGCAGGCGGAGGAATCCGTGACGACGACGACCGGCATTCTGCTACCCGACTTCGCTCGGCGGTGATACCAGTTCCGGCGAAACCAGTTCCGGCGAAACCGTTTTCTGCGACTCGACCCCGCGAATCGCAGCGATCATCGCGCGGGCTACACCGACGTGACCGTCCCAACCCCAGTGAATGCCGTCAGGATTGCCGTTCTCGGAAAAGACGTTGTCACGCACTGCATCTGCAAGGTCGACTACGGGAACGTCTTTCTCCGTAGCCCACTCGGTGATCGCGGACACCGCGGCAGGTCGTCCGGCATGCACGCTGGCGTAGGCATCACTGCGGTGCACTGACGGCAAGGTCGCGATCATCGGCAGTTCCGGCCGCATGTACTCCAACGCATTTCGCGAGCTTTCCAGATACTCGACGCTCAGCTTGGGAGGAAGTGCGACCGGGCGGCCCAGAGGTGCAAGCCGCGGCTGCAGCCATTGATAACCCTCGCGCACCACGCGTCGAAGCGCGGGTGGCCGAACGTAGCGGATGGTCTCGCGGAGCGCGGTAGGCAATGGGGACGGCAGCGAGTCCATCCCGCCGACCGCGAACACGACGGCGCCGGCCCGCGGCACCGCCGCCCACACACGAGGATCCTGAGTCAGTGCCCACCACGCGTCGCGACACGTCCATCCGATACGGGCGACCAACTCGACGTCCCAGCCGAGTTCGTCGGCCACGATGTTGGGCCAGATGCGTGGATGATCTGCCGCGAGGCCGCCTTTGGGGCCGAAATACGACAGCGAATCCGCGAGTACGAGGAGGACGGGGCGCTGCCCGTCGGCACTTTCAGAGGACGTCATTTGCGACACTCGCAGAAGCATTCCATACGTCGAGTCGCCACTCGATCGACTTGACGTCACCATGTCCACTGAGTTGCACCCAACTGGTGTTTCCCAATCCGCCGAGGACGGCCCAGCGATCGATGGGTAGGTCGAGCAATGCCGCTGTCAGTGCCGCGATCAAGCCTCCGTGCGCCACCAGAACCACGGGCCGCTCGGCCCAGTCCGGGTGCGTGTCGAGCAATTCGTGAACTACGGGGAGGCTGCGATTCGCGACGTCGATTCGGCTTTCGCCGCCGGGCGGCGCCAACGTGGCATCCGCTCGCCACGCAGATCGCACACCGGGAGTGCGCTCGTCGACGTCATGATGAGTCAGGCCCTGCCATTCCCCCAAGTGTGTCTCACGCAGACGCGTGTCGGTGAGGACCGGAAGTCCGGCGGCATCACCGACAGCGACGGCCGTGAAGTACGCCCGACGCAGATCCGAGGACACGATCGTCAACGGCCTGCGATCGGCGATCACCGGACCTGCACTCTTGGCCTGCGTGCGTCCCAACTCCGACAGGTCGGTGTCGAGTTGCCCCTGCATCCGAGAGTCGGCGTTGTATTCGGTCTGTCCGTGACGCAGCAGGATGAGCCGGCGGACAGGGTTCGACGCCGCACTGGGCGCCGACGAAGTCACAGCGAGGGATCCTGCGCGTCCGGCTCGGAAACCGTGTCGGTCTCGAACACCGTGTTGGCGTCGGCGGGGCCGGGACGGTTCTGTCCGAGGCCTTCGACCTCGACCGTCGGGCAGTCCTTCCACAGACGATCGAGAGCGTAGAAGTTGCGCTCCTCGTCATGCTGGACGTGGACGACGATGTCGGCGTAGTCGAGCAATGCCCAGCGGCCCTCGCGGGTGCCTTCACGGCGGACCGGCTTGTGTCCCGCTTCGCGGAGACGGTCTTCGATGTTCTCGACAATCGAGTTGACCTGACGCTCGTTCGTCGCAGATGCGATGACGAAGCAGTCCGTGATGACCAGCTGTTCGGACACATCGAGCACCACCACTTCGGTGGCCAGCTTCTCGTCGGCTGCCAAGGCCGCGATGCGTGCCATGTCGATGGCTTCGGTGTTTGCGCTCACTCGATGTTCTCCAGTTTCGTCTTCAGAAAGTACTTGTTGTTCTCGGCTAGCTCGATTCGGCGCCCGGGACGGCTTCCGACTTCCCCGGTGCGGGCTCCGACATCGTTGTAGCTCCGTCGCGGCGCTCCGCGTCGACAGGTCGATACAGGTTCCGCTTCGAGATGTACTGCACCACTCCGTCCGGCACCAGGTACCAGACGGGGCGGTCTTCACTTGCCCGACGCCGACATTCGGTCGACGAAATGGCAAGTGCCGGAATCTCTATCAACGTGACCGCGTCGGCGGGCATGGTGTCGAGGTGACCGGCCAGGTGCTCTGCATTGAGATCGAAACCCGGTCGCGATACCCCGACGAACTTCGCCAATGCGAACAACTCTTCCCAATCTTGCCAGGAAAGGATGCTGGCCAGCGCATCGGCACCGGTGATGAAGAAGAGTTCGGCGTCAGGGTGGTAGGCCCGGAGGTCTCGCAGCGTGTCGACGGTGTACGTCACTTTTTCACGGTCGACGTCGACCCGAGAGACGGAAAACCGCGGGTTGGAGGCGGTGGCGATGACCGTCATGAGGTACCGGTCCTCGGCAGGACTGACGCCCTTCCCCTGCTTCTGCCAGGGCCGCCCGGTGGGGACGAAGATCACTTCGTCGAGTCCGAACCGGTCGGCGACCTCACTGGCCGCAACGAGGTGGCCATGGTGAATGGGGTCGAAGGTGCCACCCATCACTCCTAGGCGTCGAGCACGTTCCACCGATAGTCCCTTCTGCACGAGTGTCGAGCTTACGGGTCAGACCGGCAGCAGACGGGACACGACGTCGGCAAGCTGCTGGGCCGAGCGGCACTCGTGCATGCTGATGACCTCGTTGTAGACCTTCGCCGCGGAGTCACCCGTTCCCCATTGCCCCTTCGGCTCGGGGTTGAGCCAGTGCGCGTGCTTGGCTACTGCCACCATCTGCGACAGCGACTGAAGGTTGGGATCGCGGTAGTTGTTGCGACCGTCGCCGAGTACCAGTAGCGACGTGCGACTGGTGATCGACTGCGCGAACTTCTCCTGGAACACTCCGAAGGCGTGTCCGTAGTCTGAGTGGCCGTCGTAGGTGATCAGTTCGGCCTCACGCACCATCCGTGACATCGCTGATCCAAGGTCTGCGTTCGAGTCGAAGAACCGCGTGACCTCGTCGGTCGTGTCGATGAACGCGAACACCCGCACGCGCGAGAACTGCTCACGCAAAGCGTTCACGAGCAGCAGAGTGAAATGGCTGAACCCCGCCACCGAGCCGGATACGTCACACATCACCACAAGTTCGGGCCGCGCCCGCTTCGGCTTGCGCTGCACCAGATCGATCGGCACTCCGCCCGTCGACATGGACTTGCGCAACGTACGACGTAGGTCGATCGAACCCGCGCGAGAGCGGCTGCGACGCACGGCGAGACGACTGGCCAACAAGCGAGCCAGGGGTGCGACGTTCTTCTTCAGCGTGGTGAGTTCGGCATCGGACGCTCGCAAGAAGTCGACTTCCTCGGCGAGTTTCGGAACGCCGTACGTGGCGACCCGCTCCTTGCCCAAATTCTCGGCTGTGCGTCGACGCGTTTCCTTCTCGACCATCTTGCGGAAGTCCGCGATGCGCTGCGCTGCCGTGCGCTTGGCGACCTCGGACTGATAGTCGGAGTTGTCCTTGCCCTCTGACCCGGAACCCTCCTGGTTGCCGAGCAGGCCCTGCAGGATCTTGTTGAGCAACGTCTCCGGGGCGACGTCACGCAGCGCCTGATAGGCGGAGAACGACGGGCCGTTACTCGACTGGTACTGCCCGAGTTCCTCGACCATCGCGGCGGTCAGGAGTTCGGTCATCTCCATCGCCTCGTCACTGCCGTCTGTCAGCAGTTCGGCAATGAGCTCACGCAAGGCCTGCAGGTCGATCGAGCCGTCTGGCTTGCGCGGCAGTGTGACGTCGACGTCGCCGACCGCACGGTCACCGATCGCCTTGGGGAACCACAGGTCGAAGACGGCGTCGAACGTCGCCCGGTGGGTCGGCCTGCGCAGGAGCGAGCATGCCAGCCCTTCACGAAGCGCTTCACGATCGAGCAGGTCGAGAACAGACATGACCTGACCGGCGTCGACTGTCTCGGACGGGCCGACCATGATTCCGCGTCGTCGCAAAGCCTCGACAAAATCGACGAGGTGACCGGGAATCCCGTGCGGCGCTGCCAGGCCGCCAGGTGAGAGCGGCGACGTCGATGCTGCGGGAGCCATGTCAGACCTCAGTTCAGCCGAAGTTCAGCGGCGGCACGCACCTGGTCCGACTGGTGCTTGAGGATCACGCCGAGCGTGGCGCGAACGGCATCGTCGTCGAGAGTGTCCATGCCCAGAGCAAGAAGGGTGCGTCCCCAGTCGATGGTCTCGGATACCGAAGGGACCTTCTTGAGCTGCATTCCGCGAAGAACACGAATGGTGTTGACCAGCTGCTCGGCAATCGCTTCAGGAAGCTCCGGCACACGGCTTGCGAGGATGCGACGCTCGAGGTCGGCGTCCGGGAAGTCGAGATGCAGGAAGAGGCAACGACGCTTCAGAGCCTCCGAGAGTTCGCGAGTGGCATTCGAGGTCAACACCGTGAACGGCTTGCGGGTGGCGGTAATGGTTCCGAGCTCGGGGATCGTGACCGCGAAGTCGCTGAGCACTTCGAGGAGCAGACCTTCGATCTCGACGTCTGCCTTGTCCGTCTCGTCGATCAACAGCACCGTCGGGTCCTCGCGGCGAATGGCCTTGAGCAGTGGACGTGCGAGCAGGAACTCCTCCGAGAAGACATCCGCCTTCGTCGAATCCCAGCTGTGGTCGACCGCGACATCACCCCTCGCTCCGCTCGCCCCGCCCGACTGAATCCGAAGAATCTGCTTCGCGTGGTTCCACTCGTAGAGTGCACGAGCCTCGTCGACGCCCTCGTAGCACTGCAGACGCACCAGTTCTGCGCCCGTGGTCTGGGCGACTGCGCGGGCGAGTTCCGTCTTTCCGACACCGGCCGGGCCCTCGATGAGCAGCGGCTTGCCCAGACGATCGGCCAGGAAGACTGCCGTCGCGGTGGCCTTGTCGGACAGATAGCCGGTTTCGGCCAGCCGTTCGATCACGTCGTCGACGGTCGAGAAGAACGGCGTCGTGTCGGGAAGTGCTCGGTCCACGGTTAACTCCTTGAGAGGTGGGGCAAGTCTGGTGAACTTTTCAGGCGGGTCGGGTGTGCCCGTCGCCCCAGACGATCCACTTGGTGGACGTCAGTTCCGGCAACCCCATGGGGCCACGCGCATGCAGTTTCTGGGTGGAGATGCCGATCTCGGCGCCGAACCCGAACTGCTCACCGTCGGTGAAGGCAGTCGACGCATTGACCATCACTGCCGCGGCGTCGACTCGAGCGGTGAACTCGCGGGCAGCCGAGAGATCGGACGTCACGATGGCTTCGGTGTGGCCGGTTCCGTACTGGTCGATGTGCTCGACGGCAGCGTCCAAGTCCTTGACGACCTTGAGGGCGACGTCGAGGGTGAGGTATTCCTTCGACCAGTCGTCCTCGGTCGCGGGAACCAGTCCCGGCAGATCACCGTGCACGACGACGTCGTGCATCTGAAGCGCTTGGAGCAGCTTCGGCACGGCCGTCTCGGCAATAGCGGCGTCGACCAGCACCGTCTCTGCCGTGTTGCACACACTGGGCCGACGGGTTTTGGAGTTGAGAAGAATCTTCTCGGCCATCAGTAGATCGGCGGCCGAGTGAACATAGACGTGGCAGTTACCGACACCGGTCTCGATGGTGGGCACGGTGGCATCACGCACGACGGCGCTGATCAAGCCGGCACCGCCGCGCGGGATGACGACGTCGACGAGGCCACGGGCCTGAATCAAATGAGTGACCGTGGAGCGATCCGCACTCGGCAGTAGTTGAACGGAATCCTCGGGCAGTCCCTGATCAACCAACGACGCACGCAGAGCCGCCACCAACGCTTCGTTGGACTTGACCGCCGAGGACGAACCACGAAGCAGCGCAGCATTTCCCGACTTGAGGGTGAGCCCGAAGGCATCGACGGTCACGTTGGGGCGAGCCTCGTAGACCATGCCGACGACACCGAGCGGAACGCGCTGCTGGCGTAGCTCCAAACCGTTCGGCAAAGTGGATCCACGAAGCACTTCACCGATCGGATCGGGTAGTCCGGCAACCTGACGCAAACCCGACGCGATGCCCTCGATCCGCTCAGCGGTCAGACGAAGACGGTCGAGCAGCGATTCCTCGGTGCCGCCCGCCTTCGCGGTGTCGATATCGAGAGCGTTGGCCGCGAGAATCCGATCACTTGCCGCGAGTACCGCGTCGGCTGCGGCGTTGAGCGCAGCATCCTTCTGCGCCGTGGTCAGCAGAGCCAGGACGCGCGAAGCCTTACGGGCTCGGCGTGCGGCGTCGTGCACGACGGACTTGGTGTCGGACGCGTTCGAGTCGACGGTTTCTGCGTTGGAAGTCACAGCGGTCATGAATACACATTAACCACCCACCGTGACGGCCTGCTCGGCGGAACGAGGCTGTGACCACCCGGGACCATTCCGGCGGACCGCCTGCGAACATTTAGGCGGACCGCCTGCGAACATTTAGGCGGACCGCCTGCGAACGTTTCGGCGGACCGCCGGGGAACAATTCCGGCGCGCGACACTGTTGCACCCACCGACCTTCTTCTTCGAGTCAGGAGCCATCCGTGAGTGTGTTGTTCGAGCCTTTGACCCTGCGCGGCGTCACCATCCCGAACCGCGTCTGGATGGCACCGATGTGCCAGTACTCCGCTGACGTCATCGGCGACCAGGTCGGAGTGCCCAACGAGTGGCATCGCACGCATCTGGTGAGCCGTGCAATCGGCGGCACCGGCCTGATTCTCACCGAGGCGACGGCCGTCAATCCCGAAGGCCGCATATCGGCAGCTGATCTGGGGATCTGGAACGACACGCAGGCGCAAGCCTTCGCCGAGATCAACGCGCAACTCGCGTACTTCGGCGCAGTGCCCGGAATTCAGCTGGCCCACGCCGGACGCAAAGCGTCGACGCAGGTTCCGTGGCGCGGAGGCAAGAGTCTGCCCGCCGACGACCGACTCTCGTGGCAGACGGTTGCCCCGAGCGCGGTTCCGTTCGGTCACCTTGCCGATCCGGTCGAGCTCACCACGGAAGGCATCGAGAAGGTCGTCGCAGACTTTGCAGCGGCGGCTACCCGCGCACTGAAGGCCGAATTCAAGGTCGTGGAAATTCACGCGGCCCACGGATACCTGATCCATCAGTTCCTCTCCCCCGAGAGCAACAAGCGGACCGACCGCTACGGCGGCAGCTTCGAGAACCGCATCCGGTTGCTCCTCGAAATCCTGAGCGCAGTCCGCGAGGTGTGGCCGGCCGAGCTACCGCTCTTCGTCCGGGTCTCGGCAACCGATTGGCTCACGGAAGAACGTGGGCTCGACGTCGAGAGCTGGACCGCGGATCAGACCGTAGCCCTCGCCAACATCCTCTCCGACTACGGCGTCGATCTCGTCGACGTGTCCACCGGTGGTAATTCACCGGCAGCCAAGATTCCGGTGGAGCCGGGATACCAGGTTCCGTTCGCCCGTCGCCTGCAGAACGAGAGCCTGCTACCGGCCGCCGCCGTCGGCCTCATCACCGAACCCGAACAGGCCGAGAAGATCGTCGAAGACGGAAGCGCAGTGGCGGTGCTCCTCGGCCGCGAACTGTTGCGTGATCCCTACTGGGCGCGCCGGGCGGCCCGTGAACTGAACGCCGAGGTAGGACCGCATATCCCGTCGCAGTACGCCCGCGCCTTCTAGCCCGAAAATCGGCTCCCGCGCACAACTTTGATAGCGTAAGCGTCTTACTTGCCGGTAGTCCGGAGCCCTGAGGGTTCCGGACACTGCCGCGGGCCAGAGCCGTGCGACGGGGGTCGCAACGAGCCACAGGGCACGCGGACGCTCGATTTCCCGACCGGCTCATCGGCGAGTGGGCAACGAAAAGATGCGTGCATCAGGTACGTGCCCCGCTCGGTTCGATGATTGCGCTGGGGAGCGCATGTCATGACTACACCAGAGAACTCGATCAGCGCTCTCGAAGTGGCCGAATCACCCGATGTCTGCGTCACCGACAATGCGTCCGTCAAGCGCGCTGTCAAGGCAACGATGCTCGGAAATGCCATGGAGTGGTTCGATTTCGGCGTTTACGCATATCTAGCTACCACTATAGGAAAAGTGTTCTTCCCGGACGCGAGCGGCAGCGCTCAACTCCTCTCTACCTTTGCAATTTTTGCGGCAGCCTTCATCGTCCGCCCACTCGGCGGATTGTTCTTCGGTCCACTCGGTGACCGCATCGGACGCAAGAAAGTCCTGGCCACCACCATCATTCTGATGGCGGGCAGCACCTTCGCCATCGGCCTCATCCCGAGCTACGAATCCATCGGTATCGCCGCCCCGATCCTGCTGGTACTCCTACGCCTACTGCAGGGCTTTTCCACCGGCGGCGAATACGGCGGAGCCAGTACGTTCGTCGCCGAATACGCACCGGACAAGCGCCGCGGTTTCTTCGCCAGCTTCCTCGAATTCGGTACTCTGGCAGGATATGTGGCGGCAGCGGGCATCGTGACGATCATCCAGACCGTTGTCAGTGCCGAGGACCTACTCCAGTGGGGCTGGCGCATCCCCTTCCTCATTGCCGGACCTCTGGGTCTCATCGGCCTGTACCTCCGTCTGCGTTTGGAGGAAACTCCCGCATTCCAGATGATGGAGCAGGCCGAAGAGCGCTCCCTCGCAGATGAATCCACAGGCAAGAAACTACGCGAAACTCTCGTCGACAACTGGCGTCCGCTTGTTCTGTGCATCGTCCTGGTGGCCACGTACAACATCGCTCACTACGGACTGCTCAGCTACATGCCGACATATCTGACCAACACGTTGGGTTACGACGAATCCCACGGACTCGTTCTGATGATCATCGTCATGATCGTGATGATGATGGGAATCAGCTACGTCGGAAAGTTCTCGGACCGCGTCGGGCGTAAACCCTTGCTGCTCAGCGGTTTCATCGGATTCTTCGTCCTGTCCCTGCCTGCCTACCTTCTGATCGGCGTCGGCAACTACGTGACGGTCTTCCTGGGACTCGCAATTCTCGGCGGCTTGCTCCTGCTGTTCGTCGGTGTGTTCCCGTCCGTGCTTCCCGCACTCTTTCCGACCGGAATCAGGTACGGCGGCTTGGCAATCGGATACAACCTCGCGGTCTCCATCTTCGGCGGGACCACTCCCCTGGTGCTCACCGCCCTCGAAAGTGCAACGGGCAGCAACTTGGTCGCACCGATGTACATGATGATCGCCGCCGTGATCGGCGGTATCGCAGTCCTGATGATCCCCGAGACCGCACGCAAGCCACTCGACGGCTCTCCGCCCTCCGTCGCCACCGACGAGGAAGCACGTCGGATCATCCGCAAGGTTCGTCGAAAGAGAATGAAGGCCGATAACCTCGAGGTATGAGCACGCCTCGAATCGTCGTCGTCGGCAGTATCAACATGGATCTGACCACGTCAGTGTCCAGATTCCCAGCTCCGGGAGAAACGCTGCTCGGCACTGCCTTTGCCACCGCGGCGGGAGGCAAAGGCAGCAACCAGGCCATCGCCGCCGCGAAGGCCGGTGGGGACGTGTCGTTCGTCGGCGCGGTCGGCGACGACGGTTTCGGCACCCAATTGCGCGAGACCCTGCAAGACGCCGGGGTCGACACCGCGTTGCTTCGTAGTGTCGACGGCCCGAGCGGCGTTGCCGCCATCACCGTGAGCGAGGACGCGGAGAACAACATCATCGTCGTCCCGGGCGCCAATTCCTCGGTCACCTCGTTGTCCGAAGTAGACCTCGACGCGATCGCACACGCCGACGTTCTCCTGTGCCAACTCGAAATACCCCTCGACACGGTCACCACAGCGGCCCGGCACGCGCGCGCCAACGGAACAACTGTCATCCTCAATCCTTCACCGGTACAAGACCTTCCGGGCGCCCTGATCGAGTCTGTCGACATCCTGATCGTCAACCAGACCGAGTCGGAGCAGTTGTCCGCGGTCACCGGTCGCGTCCGATACCTCGTCACGACGCTCGGGGCCGGCGGCGCGGATCTCCGGTCGGGCGAGGAGACAATCCACGCCGACTCCCCGGCCGTGACACCCGTGGATACAACTGGCGCAGGCGATGCTTTCACCGGCGCCTTCGCCGTGGAGTGGGTGCAGGGCCAGGACCGCGCCCTGCAGTTCGCTGTCACGGCGGGAAGTCTGGCGACGACGGTCCGCGGCGCGTCGGTGTCGTCACCCACTCGCGCTGCGATCGAAAAAGTCCTGAACCGACAGCTTGACTCTGACACCGTGTGAGGTCGTAAACCTGTAGGTATCGGGTTTGTGAGAGAGAAACGGGGCGAGCAAGGATGTTGAGCATCGGAGACTTCGCGAGAGCAGGTCGTGTGTCGGTGCGCATGCTCCGCCACTACGACGCCATCGGTCTGCTCAGACCCGCGAGGGTCGACGCATCCACCGGGTATCGCTCGTACACCGCGGGCCAGTTGGCGCTGCTCAACCGCATCGTCGCTCTCAAGGAGTTGGGCCTGACTCTGGCCCAGGTCCAGCAAGTGGTGGAGTCGGCGGTCACCGTCGACGAGATCCGCGGGATGCTCACGCTTCGCCGAGCAGAACTCGAAACCCGAATCCAGGAAGACACCGCGCGACTGGCGCATGTACAGGCGCGCCTACGGATCATAGAAAGTGAGGGACAGATGTCCGCATACGAGGTTGTGATCAAGTCAGTTCCGGCGCTGCGGGTCACGGAGTTGACCGGTACCGCCAAGACGATGGATCCGTCGTCGATCGGCCCGGTGGTTCGCGGGTTGTACGAGCGCCTTTGTACCGGTTTGGATCGTGCCGGTATCGCCGCGATCGGACCCGCTGTCGCTTACTACGAGGATGCCGGTGACGACGAGAACGTCGTCGTCCATGCGGCGCTACCGGTAGACGCGAATCCCGATGGCGACTACGAGTTCGCTGTGGTGGACCTGCGGGCCGAAGAGCACGTGGCCTCGCTGCTGCACAAGGGTTCGATGGACAACTGCCTGCCCGCTTATCAGGCGTTGGCCCAATGGATCGACGCAGCGGGATACCTCAATGCCGGCCCCAGCCGTGAGGTGACGCTGGCGTGCCCGGAGGATGTCGACGGCTGGGTCACCGAACTGCAGGAACCTGTTGCCAAGGCCTGAAGCCCGCACGTGTCGGCAGGGTCGTGCACCATGGGGTCCATGACCACCGCCACTGCCCCAGCCATGCGCGACGAAGCCGAGCGGCTGCTCCGCGAACTCGCGGGGCCGGATGCCCGCCTACGCGAGGACCAGTGGACGGCCATCGAGGCGCTGGTGGTGCAGCGCAAACGCGCGCTCGTCGTACAGCGGACCGGCTGGGGCAAATCTGCGGTCTACTTCATCTCGGCGAAGCTGCTCCGGGCAACGGGCCACGGCCCCACCGTCATCGTCTCTCCGTTGTTGGCCCTGATGCGAAACCAGGTCAGTTCTGCCGAACGTGCCGGAGTGCGCGCCGCAACCATCAATTCGGGCAACGTCACCGAATGGGACGACATCCATGCCCGCGTCGCAGCCAATGATCTCGACGTCCTTCTGGTCAGCCCCGAGCGCCTGAACAACCCTGACTTCCGCGATCAGGTGCTCCCGGCCCTGGCAGCTGATGCCGGCCTGGTCGTAGTCGACGAGGCTCACTGCGTTTCCGACTGGGGCCACGACTTCCGTCCCGACTACCGCCGCATCAGGACCTTGATCGCCGAACTCGGCGAGGGCATTCCCGTCCTCGCAACCACGGCGACGGCCAACAACCGCGTCGTCGAGGACGTGTCCGCCCAACTCGGCGTCGGCGGTGAGGAAACCCTCGTCCTTCGCGGCGGGCTCGAACGCGAATCGCTTCACCTCTCTGTAGTCCACATTCCGGAGGCGACGGCGCGCGCTGCCTGGCTTGCCGACATGCTCGAGACGCTGCCGGGTTCGGGCATCATCTACACGCTGACGGTTTCGGCCGCGCGCGACCTCGCAAGCCTGCTCTCCGAGCGCGGCCATACCGTCGCCGCCTACACGGGCCAGACCGATCCCACTGAACGTGAATCTCTCGAGCAGGACTTGTTGGGTAATCGCGTCAAGGCTCTGGTGGCCACCTCGGCACTCGGGATGGGCTTCGACAAGCCTGATCTCGGGTTCGTCGTCCACCTCGGCGCACCGTCGTCGCCGATCTCGTACTACCAGCAGGTGGGCCGCGCCGGTCGTTCCACCGACAGGGCAGACGTGATCCTCCTGCCTGGCGCCGAGGACAAGCAGATCTGGAGTTACTTCGCCTCGGTCGCCTTCCCCCGCGAGCACCTGGTCCGCAGCGTCATCGAACACCTCGACACCGAAAAGGCCACGTCGACACCGGCACTCGAACCTCTGGTGGAGCTCAATCGCACGCGTCTCGAGATGGTCCTCAAAGTCCTCGACGTCGACGGCGCGGTCAAACGCGTCAAGGGCGGGTGGATCAGCACCGGCGAACCCTGGGTGTACGACGCCGAGCGCTACGGCCGACTCGACGACGCTCGCCAGGCCGAGCAGGCCGCAATGGTCGAGTACCAGAGCATCACGACGTGTCGAATGACCTTCCTGCGTGAACAACTCGACGATCCTGGTCTGACCTCGGAGAACTCACAGTGCGGTCGCTGTGACAACTGCACAGGCAATCGCTACGACACCACTGTCGACACCGCCGCCCTCGACGAGACTCGGGCGCGCTTGCAGCGCCCCAAATTCGACCTGGAGCCGCGCAAGATGTGGCCGACCGGCCTGAGCAAGCTGGGCGTCAAGCTGTCCGGGAAGATCACCGAGGGGCCCGAAACCGGGCGCATTCTCGGACGGATGTCGGACCTGGGCTGGGGTCAACGTCTCCGCGCGCTTTTCGACGGTCCCGACGCCGAGGTACCCGATGCGGTGGTCAGCGCGTGTATCAGCGTTCTGGCCGCCTGGAATTGGGCCGAGCGACCCACCGGTGTCATGGCCCTCGAATCCACAACGCATCCTTTGTTGGTGTCGAGCCTGGCTGCCAAGTTGGCCGAGGTCGGGCGATTGACCGACCTGGGCACTCTTCGCTTGCGCCCCGACCACCCTCCGGTGTCGGCAGCAAACTCCGCCTACCGCGTGTCCGGACTGGTCGATGTTTGGGAAGTCCCGGACATGAGCATCCACCAGGGACCGATACTTCTTGTCGACGCAATCGCCGATACCGGTTGGACTTTCACGATGGCCGCGCGCGCACTTCGACAGGCTGGTGCTCACTCTGTACTTCCGTTGGCGCTCGCAAGCCCGAAATAGCGAGTTTTTGCCCGAAATAGTCGCTCCGACAACGGCAAAAGTTACATAATGTGAGCACCATCACATTCATGTCCTCACCTGGGGCGCAACGGGTTCCACACGGCCCGAAACGGACATCTGCATGACTTCGACAGCAATGATTGTTACGTTCAGATGACCGATGAAGCCTGTTGATACGAGAGCTATCCCGACCACCGCGCCGGACGCGGTGTTGTTCAGAAGCCCACAGATCGATGACGGAGTCCGGCTCTGGGAGATCGCACGTGATTCGAAGGTGCTCGACCTCAATTCGAGTTATGCATACCTGTTGTGGTGCAGGGATTTCAGCGCGACGTCCATCGTCGCGGAGGTAGACGGCCGCGTAGTCGGATTCGTTTCCGGTTATACCCGTCCCAGCGCGCAGGAAACCCTGTTCGTGTGGCAAGTTGCGGTCGACGAAGACCAGCGCGGCAAGGCAATTGCTGCCCGCATGCTGTCCGACTTGATGGATCGCACTGCCCCACTGGGTGTTACACATCTGGAGACCACGATCAGCCCCGACAACGAGGCTTCGATCGCACTCTTCACCGCGCTCGCACGTCGGCGCGAAGTACCGATAACCAGGCAGACCTTGTTCTCGCCCAACGATTTTCCCGATGGACACGAAGCCGAAGATCTTTACACGATCGGCGCCTAGCGCACTTCGCGCTCGGCATACAGCATGCCCCGGAGGAACAAAGAAGATATGAATATCAACGAAGCAAGCATTTTTGAAACCCTCGAGTCCGAGGTTCGCAGCTACTGCCGTGACTGGCCCGCAGTGTTCACCAGCGCATCCGGATCCTGGATTCGTGACGAGAACGGGCGCGACTACCTCGATTTCTTCGCCGGTGCCGGCGCCCTCAACTACGGCCACAACAACCCGGTGCTCAAGTCCGCACTGGTCGACTACATCATGAGCGACGGCATCACGCACGGTCTCGACATGTCGACAGTCGCCAAGCGTGAGTTCCTCGAGACCTTTCAGCGCAACATCCTCGAGCCGCGCGGCCTGGACTACAAGGTCCAGTTCCCCGGCCCGACCGGATCGAACACCGTCGAGGCTGCACTGAAGCTGGCCCGCAAGGTCACCGGACGTTCGGCAGTCATCAACTTCACCAACGCATTTCACGGAATGACACTTGGTGCACTCTCCGTGACCGGCAACTCGATGAAGCGCGCGGGCGCCGGTGTCCCCCTCGTGCACACGACACCGATGCCCTTCGACAACTACTTCGACGGCGTCACCGAGGACTTCCAGTGGTTCTCCCGCGTTCTCGATGATTCCGGCAGTGGAATCAACCGCCCCGCGGCAGTGATCGTCGAAACCGTGCAGGGTGAAGGTGGCGTCAATGTCGCTCGCCCCGAATGGCTTCGGGCGCTGGCAACACTGTGCTCGGATCGCGGAATCCTGTTGATCGTCGACGACGTCCAGATGGGTTGCGGCCGTACCGGCCCGTTCTTCTCCTTCGAAGAGGCCGGAATCGTTCCCGACATCGTCACGTTGTCCAAGTCGATCAGCGGCTACGGAATGCCGATGGCGCTCACGCTGTTCAAGCGTGAACTCGACGTCTGGGGACCGGGCGAGCACAACGGCACCTTCCGCGGCAACAACCCGGCGTTCGTCACCTCCAAGGTGGCACTCGACCACTACTGGTCCGACGACGCACTCACCAAGACGACGTTGAAGAAGGGCGCACGCATCAGCGAATGCTTCGCCAACCTCTCCGATCAGTTCCCCGGCGAGGTCTCGCACCGCGGGCGTGGCTTGGTTCAGGGCCTCGTCTTCGAACAGCCCGAGCGCGCCGGCAAGGTCTGCCAGTTGGCATTCGACGAGGGATTGCTCGCCGAGACCTCCGGACCCTCCGACCAGGTTGTGAAACTGCTTCCCGCACTGACGATTACCGACGACGAGCTCGAGCACGGCCTCTCCATCCTGGCCGAGGCGACACTCAAGGTCTGCAGCTAGAGGAAGGACTCTCCCATGATCGTTCGCACCACCACCGAGATCACCGACACCGACCGCGACATCACGAGTGAGGACGGCAACTGGCGCAGCAAGCGCATCGTCCTCGGCGGCGACCGCGTCGGGTTCTCGTTCCACGAGACCACCATCAAGGCGGGTTCGGTCAACGAGTTCCATTACGCCAACCACGTCGAGGCTGTCTGGCTCGTCGAGGGCACCGGCAAGCTGATCGACCTCGACAACAACAAGGAATACGATCTCGCACCGGGGTCGATGTACCTGCTCAACGGCCACGAGCGTCACCGCGTCGAGCCGGACACGCAGATGCGCATGCTGTGCGTGTTCAATCCGCCGGTCACCGGGCGCGAGGTGCACGACGAGAACGGTGTCTACCCACTGGTGGAGGTCCCCGCGTAGCGTCTAGTCATGGCGACTGACACCTCTCCACGCGTAGCGATCGGCCCCGTCCCCGATGCACTGCTCGACAGCGCGGTGCTTCGGGGCGGCGGTCTGATCAGTCCGATCGACACTGCGGACGCCCTGATCTGGGCGGGCTCACCCGAGACCTTTCCGTCGGTGTTACCGGCGTCGGTCAGGTGGGTGCAGCTTCCGTCGGCGGGAATCGAGGATTGGTTCGACTCCGGTGTGATTCCGAGGGACACAGAAATCACGTGGACCTCGGCGGCCGGTGCATTTTCGGCGTCGGTGGCCGAGCATGCACTCATGCTTCTCTTGGCCGGAGTTCGTCACTTGCCTGCACACATCGAGGCTCGAACGTGGCGTCAGTTCGAGTTCTTTCCCAAGATCGGCACCCTCCGTGGCTCGACGGTTGCGATCATCGGCGCAGGCGGTATCGGCCGCGCGCTGATTCCGATGCTGGCCGCGCAGGGGGCGGACAGCATCGCAGTCAATCGTTCCGGTAGCCCGGTCCCCGGGGCGATCTCCACGTACCCCGCATCCAGAATGGATGAAATCTATTCTCGCGCAGATCACTTCGTGATTGCTGCGCCCGCCACCCCGGCCACCCGTCACCTCGTGGGTCGTGCGCAGTTGGCGGCGATGCAACCCCATTCCTGGGTGATCAATGTCGCGCGCGGATCACTGGTCGACACCGACGCACTGGTCGAGGCCATCGAGTCGGAACAGATCGGCGGCGCCGGTCTCGACGTCACCGATCCCGAACCCCTCCCGGACGGTCACCCACTGTGGGATCTGACGAATGCGATCATCACACCCCACGATTCCAATCCGCCAGGCGTTCGCCCCGCCGCCTTCGCGGATCACGTCTCCAAGAACGTGACCCGCTTCGCGAAGGGTGAGGCGCTGGCTGCCCTCGTGGACCCAGTAGCCGGATACTGAGCACGCCGCCGAAGCTCGAATGCTCGGACCACGGTTGCCACAAATTACTGTGGCGACTGCGTCTCCGGAAAGAAAAGCGCCCGCGCCCGGCGAGCGACCTCTTCGGCAGGTACATCCTCGACCTTCGTGCATACTGCCCACCTGTGGCCGAACGGATCGAGAAACACTCCATGCCGGTCGCCCGAAAATGTATCGGCCACAGCCGTGACCAGCGTGCCTCCCTCGGCGACTGCCCGAGCGACAAACTCGTCCGTGTCCTCGGTGTAGACGACGATTGACGAATGCACCCAGCCGCCCTGTGGTGATTTGAGTCCGAAGTCCGGCATCTCCTGCGAGAGCTGCAGCATCGAATCGCCGATCCGGATCTCCGCATGCATGAGGGAGCCGTCAGGTGCGTTCATCGCATCGACTATCTCAGCTCCAAGTGCTCGTTTGTAGTAGTCGAGTGCGGCATGGCCGTCCGGCACCGCAAGGTAGGGAGTGATCGTGCGGTAACCAGCAGGGATCGGGTTCACTGTGTTCATGTGTACGAGTATTGGCGATCGCACACGTGTTCTATTGAACATTTCGGACTTCCTCCGCGCCTCCGTCTCGCACACGCGCCTATCCTGGAACGGTGCCTACCGACAACAGCCGCCTCGACGCCCTCCCCGAGCTCCTGGCCGGCCGTCGCCTGGCAGTTCTGACAGGCGCCGGCATCTCCACCGACTCCGGAATCCCGGACTACCGCGGACCTGATTCACCCCCGCGCAATCCGATGACGTTCCAGCAGTTCATCGGCGATCCGGCGTTTCGGCGGCACTACTGGGCGCGCAACCACATCGGCTGGCGATACATGGACAGCTCCCGCCCCAACCAGGGCCACCGGGCCGTCGCGGCACTGGAACGAACAGGGCGAGCCGTCGGCGTGATCACCCAGAACGTCGACCTCCTGCACACCAAGGCCGGCGCGCGAAACGTCATCGACCTCCACGGCACCTACGCGCAGGTTCGATGCCTGAGCTGCCAGCGGCTGATCTCCCGTACCACTCTCGCGGAGAGACTGGAAGAAGCCAATCCTGGATTCGCCGAAACAGTCGCTGCTGCAACAGGAGTCGAAATCGCACCCGACGCAGATGCCGTGATCGAATCCACCGCACACTTTCGCGTCGTGGATTGCGCCGTGTGCGGTGGCTTACTCAAACCGGACATCGTCTACTTCGGCGAATCCGTCCCCAAGGAACGCGTCGCCCGTGCGTACAGCCTCGTCGACCAATCCGACGCACTGTTGGTAGCCGGGTCGTCGTTGACCGTGATGTCCGGCCTACGTTTCGTCCGGCATGCCGCCAAGACCGGGAAGCCGATCGCCATCGTCAATCGAGGCACGACTCGCGGCGACGAATTCGCCGACCTCAAGCTCGAAGTCGGTTGCGCTGAAGCACTTTCCGCCCTCGTCGAACACGAAAGCTACAGCGCCACCAAGTCGTCCGCGTGAACCACAGGACGCTGCATGTCGGCCGGTAGATCGGTAGTGGAGCGCCCCAGGATCTCCTCGATCTCCGCAGCGTCGAACGCAACGACACCCCGGGCGACGGGCTTCTCCCCCGGCCCCATCAGGGACACGACGTCGCCGGCGTGGAAGTCACCGGATACACCGACGATGCCAGCGGACAGAAGGCTTCGACGCTTGGACACGACCGCGCGGACGGCGCCTTCGTCGAGGTGGAGGTCACCCGATGTGTCAGCGGCGTGACGAACCCAGAATCGGCGGGCCGACAATCGCGTCGGCCGCGGCGCAAATGCCGTTCCGACATCGGCACCACTGAGTGCCTGCGCAGCGTCCGATGCTGCCGCGAGCAGAACCGGCACGCCGGAATCAGCGGCCAGGCGTGCTGCTGAGAGCTTCGACGCCATGCCTCCGGTACCGAGGGCGCCACCCGAACCGGCAACCACACCGTCGAGATCCTCGGGACTGTTGACCTCGGGAATCAGTGTGGCATCGCCCTTTCGGGGATCCCCGTCGTACAGTCCGTCCACATCCGACAACAGGATCAACGCGTCGGCGCCGACCAGATGAGCAACCAGTGCAGCCAGCCGATCGTTGTCACCGAATCGAAGTTCGGTGGTGGCAACGGTGTCGTTCTCGTTCACGATCGCCACCGCGTGCAATGCCCGTAGACGATCGAGTGTCCGTTGGGCGTTGCGGTGCTGCGTCCGTCGAGCGATGTCGTCAGCCGTGAGTAGAACCTGCCCGACGGTACGCCCGTAACGGGCGAACGACGTACCCCAGGCGTGAGCCAGAGCCAACTGACCGACGCTGGCCGCAGCCTGCTTGGTCGCGAGATCCCGCGGTCGCTTGGTCAGTCCCAGCGGCGCCAGTCCGGCGCCGACGGCACCGGACGAGACAACGACGACATCGGAACCCGCACGCATGCGAGCCTCGATGGCATCGGCCAACAGATCGAGTCGGTGAGTATCGAGTCCCGCCACCAGACTGGTGAGCGCAGACGACCCGATCTTCACGACGATACTGTGAGCCGACGCTATCGACTCCCTGGTGGACCCGAGCACAGTCCCGTTCCCTCTCTTCGGTTTTCGTCCTGAAATCGCGTGGGTCAGGCGTCTTCGTCGAGCAAGCCGCGGCGGACACGACGCGCGTGCTTGCGCTCGTCGGCGCCGATGCGCTCCACCTGATCGAGACGCGGGTCGGTTCCACGGCCCGTGCGGGTCAGATCGATACCGGCCGGCGTCATCGGCTCCCACTCGAAGCTGACGTCACCGATGGTGACGGAAGCTCCTGGCTGAGCGCCCTTCTTGACCAATGCGTCCTCGACGCCCAATCGAGCAAGACGGTCGGCGAGGTAACCAACGGCCTCGTCGTTGTCGAAGGCGGTCTGACGAATCCACCGCTCCGGGCGGGTGCCTCGGACGACGAACCCACCGGGAATATCGGGATCCTTCTCGATGGTGAAGCTGGAATCCTTGACCTTGACCGGGCGAATGACCTGGCGCTTCGGCTCGGGCTTCGGATGAGCTTCGCGGTAGTCGCGGACCATCTTCGCCAGCGCGAATGTCAACGGTCGCAATCCTTCTCGGCTCACCGCCGAGATGGTAAAGACCGGCCATCCGCGAGCTTCGATCTCAGGCGTGACCATTTCGGCCAATTCGGCGGCCTCGGGAACGTCGGTCTTGTTGAGGATGACGACGCGCGGGCGCTTGTCGAGGTCACCGAGTCCCGAGTCGCCGGAGAGCGCGGGCGTGTACGCGGCCAGCTCTGCTTCCAGGGCGTCGATGTCGGATATCGGGTCACGTCCCGGATCGAGGGTGGCGCAGTCGATCACGTGCGCCAATACGGCGCAGCGTTCGATGTGGCGCAGGAAGTCCAGGCCCAAACCGCGGCCTTCGCTTGCACCGGGGATCAGCCCGGGCACGTCGGCGACGGTGAAGGTGGTGTCACCGCTCGAGACGACGCCGAGGTTGGGGACCAGAGTGGTGAAGGGGTAGTCGGCGATCTTCGGCTTGGCCGCAGAGAGAACGGACACCAGCGAAGACTTACCGGCGGAGGGGAATCCGAGCAGACCGACGTCGGCTACCGACTTGAGTTCGAGAACCAGGTCACGCTCGACACCGTCCTCACCGAGGAGTGCGAAACCGGGCGCTTTGCGGGCTTTCGAGGCGAGTGCTGCGTTGCCGAGTCCGCCGCGACCGCCCTGAGCGGCGTCGAAGCGTGAACCGACTCCCACGAGGTCGGCAAGCACGTTGCCGTCGGTATCGAGAACCACAGTTCCATCCGGAACCTTGAGGATGAGGTCTTCACCGTTTGCACCCTCGCGGTTACTGCCGGCGCCCTGCTTGCCGTTGGTCGCCTTCGCGTTGGGATGGAAGTGAAAGTCGAGGAGGGTGTGGATGTTCTCGTCGACCACGAGGATGACGTCGCCACCGCGACCTCCGTTGGCACCGTCCGGACCGCCGAGCGGTTTGAACTTCTCGCGGTGTACGGAGGCGCAACCATTGCCGCCTTTTCCAGCGCTGACGTGCAGCACAACACGGTCAATGAATCGGGACATGACTGCCGGATCCTTCCTCAGTCAATTGCGGGTCTCACGCGATGAGCTGAACTTCTGGTGAGCAGGGTTGCTCGGGGCAAAACGGGTACTGCTTAAACAAACGATAGGGGCGGACCGGGTTATTTCAACCCTGGTCCGCCCCTATCGGGAGCTTGGAACGCGTCACTCTCTTACCGAAAGCAGAACCGGCTTACCGAAGTAGAACCGATGACGCACAACTAGCGAGAAAGACTAGACCTCAGCCGCAACGACGGCCGGAACGATGTTCACGGTCTTGCGTCCACGCTTCTGGCCGAACTCGACTGCGCCGGCAGCGAGAGCGAACAGGGTGTCGTCGCCGCCACGGCCGACGTTGACGCCGGGGTGGAAGTGCGTGCCGCGCTGGCGAACCAGGATTTCGCCTGCGCTGACCGACTGGCCGCCGAAGCGCTTCACGCCGAGGCGCTGGGCGTTTGAATCGCGACCGTTACGGGAGCTGGATGCACCCTTCTTATGTGCCATGCTATTGACCCTCCTCGGGTGAAATTAGCTAGAAAGAACTGGTTACTTGATGCCCGTGACCTTGAGCACCGTGATCGGCTGCCTGTGGCCCTGACGCTTGTGGTAACCGGTCTTGTTCTTGAACTTGTGGATGCGGATCTTCGGGCCCTTGGTGTGCTCGACGATCTCACTGGTGACTGCGACCTTGGCCAGCTTGGCCGCGTCGGTGGTCAGGTCGGATCCGTCGACCACGAGAACGGGAGCAAGCGAGACAGCAGTGCCGGGCTCACCCTCGATCTTCTCGACCTTGACGAGGTCACCAACAGCGACCTTGTACTGCTTTCCGCCGGTCTTGACGATCGCGTACGTTGCCATCGGAGGGCTACCCCTTGCTTCTTCGAACTTGCTCGCGCTGCTGCCTGAGGCTTCAAATGCATCGCGACTGGTCTGGTTTATGTCACCTCGGCTCGGCACTGACGTACCGGGACATTCACGCGCACTCTAGGCACACGGAATCTCTACCGCCGGGTGGCGACCCTCCAAGGTTACGGGAAAGCAACCGTCAGGGTCAAACCGCCCCGCCGAGGGGTGGTGCTTACTACTCTGTACTGCTTCTACCAGCTGAAACTTCGGATAACGGTTGGATGTCCTCGCTCATCGCGAAGTCATCCAACCGACCGAAATCCAGTAGTTCTTACTCTCCGTCTACCGGAGGCCCTGCGGGACGTGCTGCTGCACGCCTGCGACGGGGTCGCTTGACGACGACAACTTCTTCCTCAGCCGGAGCTTCGGTGGCCGGAGCCGGAACATTTTCCACGACCGCTTCTGTCACGGGTTCCGGAGTCGGAATCACGAAGACCGTGCCCACCTCGGGAGCTGCCTCGGCAACCGGTGCCGACGCTGCCCGCGACGCCCGGCGACTACGCCGACGACCTCGCGGAGCTGCTTCGGTCGAAGGTGCTGCCGACTCGTTGTCCACTGCGGATACTTCTTCCGCAGCAGAGTCCACAACAGAAACGTCATGGCGCTCAGAAGCAGCAGGAGTATCGATCGGCCGATCCTGTTGCCGATCGGCACTTTTGGATGCATCGTCCCCCGAAGACGTACCGGCGGAATCAGACTCGATCGAGTCGGCCGCGACGGTCTCGTCGTCGTCGTGGTGATGCGAGGCCATCGCCAATGCCACCGGATGAGCCCGCTTGACGGTCGCGTCGACAGCCGGAACCTCCGGCGCCGGAGCTTCCTGTCCGTTGGACTCGGTCGAAGCCGACTTGTCTCCGCGGCCACGCTTGTTCTTGCGCGAGGTACCGGAATCACTGCGCTGCGAGCCCGAACGCGATCCTCCGTCGTCCGAGGACTTCACCTCGACGGGCTCGGAATGGACGATGATGCCGCGGCCGTGGCAGTGCTCACAGGTGGTCGAGAAGGCCTCGACCAATCCGGTGCCCAACTTCTTGCGCGTCATCTGCACGAGCCCGAGTGACGTGACCTCCGACACCTGATGGCGCGTGCGATCGCGACCCAGGCATTCGGTGAGCCGACGCAGGACCAGGTCCCGGTTCGATTCGAGAACCATGTCGATGAAGTCGACGACGATCATTCCGCCGATGTCCCGCAGGCGCATCTGGCGAACGATCTCCTCGGCCGCTTCGAGGTTGTTACGGGTGACGGTCTCTTCGAGGTTTCCGCCGGCTCCGGTGAACTTTCCGGTGTTGACGTCGACGACGGTCATGGCCTCAGTGCGGTCGATCACCAGGGTGCCGCCGGACGGCAGCCACACCTTGCGATCGAGTGCCTTGGCCAACTGCTCGTCGATACGGCGAGCCGCGAAGACGTCGATACCGTTGTTCGGCGTGTACTTCTCGAGCCGCGGAAGCAGGTCGGGCGCAACGGAGTTGATGTAGTTCTCGACCGTCGTGTGCGCCTTCTCGCCCTCGATGACCAGCTTGGAGAAGTCCTCGTTGAACAGATCACGAATGACCTTGACCAGCATGTCAGGCTCTTCGTACAGCGCCTGCGGGTTGCCGGACTTACCGGTGTCCGCAGCCGCAGCCTGCTCCTCGATGCCGGCCCACTGAGCCTGCAGACGAGTCACGTCGCGCGCCAACTCTTCTTCGCTGACGCCCTCGGACGCCGTGCGAATGATCACGCCGGCGTCGGCGGGAACGATGTCGCGCAAGATTTCCTTGAGACGCTTGCGCTCGGTGTCCGGAAGCTTGCGGCTGATACCCGTGGACGTACCACCGGGCACGTAGACGAGGAAACGACCGGCAAGCGAAATCTGTGTGGTCAGTCGAGCACCCTTGTGACCGACCGGATCCTTGCTGACCTGAACGAGCACCTGATCGCCCGGCTTGAGGGCCTGCTCGATCTTGCGCGAGTTGCCACCGAGACCGGCAGCCTCCCAGTTGACCTCACCGGCGTAGAGAACACCGTTGCGGCCACGTCCGATGTCGATGAACGCAGCTTCCATGCTGGGGAGCACGTTCTGGACACGTCCGAGGTACACGTTGCCGACCATCGACGCGGACGCCGAGTTGGTGACGAAGTGCTCGACCAGCACTCCGTCTTCGAGGACTGCTACCTGTGTAGTCGCATGCGGCTGACCGCTGTCTGCCCGATCGCGCACGACCATGACGCGATCGACGGCCTCACGACGCGCGAGGAACTCCGACTCGGTCAGGATCGGTGGGCGACGTCGGCCGGCGTCACGACCGTCGCGGCGACGCTGACGCTTCGCTTCCAGACGTGTCGAACCACTGATGCCCTGGACCTCGTCCTTGACGCGGGTTTTGTTGCGAGGTTCGCGCTCGTGAACGACGGTGTTCGGCGGATCGTCCTCGGACGTCGCAGTCGCGTCGGTGGCGCCGTCGGTGCCGGTCTTGCGACGACGACGACGGCGGCGACGGCGGCTCGATCCGTCGGCATCGAGATCGGAATCGTCGGCATTCTCGGAATCCGCATCAGCGGTGGACTCGGACTTCTCACCGGATTCTTCGCCGGCAGCGTCGTCGGTTTGCTTCTCGACTGCCGCAGGGGCAGATTCCTGCTCCGATTCGGTAGCGGTGTCCGACTCTTCGTCCGAACCCTGCTCGCCACCCTGTTCACCGCGACCACGTCCACGTCCACGGCGTCCACGACGACGGCGACGCGGCTGATCGTCGTCCTCGTCCTCGGACTCGGCGCTCTCGCCCTCGGTTTGCGGTGCGGTCACAGCCGGCTCTTCGACGGCAGGAACTGCAACCGGCGCTGCCTCGGGAACGACGGTCTCGGCTTCCGCGGTTGTCTGCTTCTCTTCGACGACCGCCGGTGCAGCAGGCTCGCGGCGTGCGCGACGGCGACGCGGAGCTACCTCGGCGGCTTCGAGATCCGGCTGCAGGAACAGAGGGACCTGCGGCGCGGCAGGTGCCACCTCGGGCTGATGTGTCTGCGGTGCCTCGAAGGAAGTGAACAGATCGGACTGCTCGGCTTCCTTGCTCTGCAGCGCAGCTGCGGCGTCGAGTCCAGCGCTGATCTCGGCGACAGCCGGATCCACTGTTTCTTCTGCTGCAGGTTCTTCGACGACGACCTTTTTGCGAGTGCGACGAGCCCTGACAGGCTTCTCGGCCGGAGCCTCTGCAACAGGAGCAGCCTCCACGGGAGCTTCTGCAACCGGCGCCTCGACAACCGGGTCGATGAGGGTGTCGAGCTCGGCGACGACGGGCTCGATGGCCTCGGCCGCGGAAGTCAACGAGGCATGAATCCGCTGAGCGACGTCACGGTGGAGACTCGACTGCGCGCTGCGCAATTCGGTACCGAGCGCTGCGGCTTCGGCAAGGACCTGCTTGCTGGTGACGCCGAGCAACTTCGCCAGCGCGTGTACGCGCATCTTGTCGGGAAATTCCGGGGTGGTGCTGGAATCTGATTCGGTTGGGGATTGATCGGCCACGTAAGTCTCCTCAGCCCCCGGGCGCGTCCAACCCAGAAGTCGAGTTGTCACGCGGCCACGCGGGAGCGTGCTGTGTGTACTCGCACTCAGAAGTGAGTACGAGATTGTAAGGTCTCGCTCCGCATGGTCCGCAATGCCCGTTATTCACTGCGAGCACATGAAGTGCCTGGCTGGATGGCCGTTGTCCTGTGCGCGAGCGCCTGATCATCCAGCGTGCAGAGGTCCAGGGATTTCCTGTTGACCTGGAGCAGCGATGAAAGGGCATCGAACCTAGGTGTCATCCGGTTGAACGTGCGTAAAACAAATTGCGGTTCAACTGAAAGCAGTATCCCACACCAACGCGCCTGCAACTGCAAAGGGCGCACCGATGTGGGATACGTGCCGAGAATTCGCTGTGGAGATGTGGGCCGAAGGCCCGTTCATGTGGGCCAGAGGCCCGATCGGAGATTCAGATGGACGACAGCGCGGGGAACCACAGAGCGATTTCACGCTCTGCCGACTCCACGGAGTCGCTGCCGTGAACGAGGTTCTGCTGCGCTTCGAGTCCGAAGTCGCCGCGGATCGTACCCGGAAGAGCCTTGTCGACCGGGTCGGTTCCGCCGGCCAACTGACGGAAAGCAGCGATGGCTCGGGGGCCTTCGAGCACTGCGGCCACCAGCGGACCGGAGGTGATGAACTCCAACAAGCTCGGGTAGAACGGACGCTCGGCGTGTTCTGCGTAATGGCTACCAGCCACCTCTTCGGAAGCTACGCGGAGGTCGAGTGCTGCAATTGTCAGGCCTTTGCGCTCGATACGGCTGAGGATTTCTCCTACGTATCCACGGGCAACGGCGTCGGGCTTGATCAGTACGAGGGTGCGCTCAGTCACAGCGGACAGCCTAAATGGTCAGTCCCGCTGACCGGGAAGCAGGCCCTTGTCCATCCGGCGCTTGATGTCTCTCTGCAGGTAGACGAGGTATCCCCAGACGATCCCGAAGGTGATCGCCACACCGGCGATCGACGGGTGGACGAAGAAACCGAACAGAAGAATCACCTGCAGCGCGACGTTGAACCCCATCGCCCACGGCTTGCCCTGGATGCCCGCACCCAGAATCATCAGTACCGCCAACCCGATGATGAATCCCGCGGAGGCCGCGGTGAGGCCTCCGCCGACGACCGCGACAACCGGCAAAGCCAGCAGCACGACGATCGCCTCGAGGATCAGGGTTCCGGCCATCACTCCGCGGAAGCTTTTCCACGGGTCCTTGGTCGGCGGCCCGAACTCGCCGGCAGTGTCTCCGGGCTCGTGGTCTCCGGACTCGGGATTGGCATCTGACGGGGTACTCACGCGGGGTCCTTTCCGAACAGCGTGCGGGCGGCGCCTGCGGTCACGACGGATCCCGTCACCACCACACCCGCCCCTGATACGGCCTCACCGGGTTCGGCGACCTGCTCGGCGATTTCGATCGCGACTTCCAAGGCGTCGGCAAGCACCGGCGCAACGACGACGCGCTCGTCGCCGAACTTCGCGACGGCGATGTTCGCCAGTTCTTCCACGTCCATCGCCCGGGGTGACCCGTTGTGGGTGACGACGATCTCGTCGAAGACGGATTCGAATGCAGTCAAGATGGCGTCGACGTCCTTGTCCGCCATGACGCTGACCACTCCCACGAGCTTGCGGAAGTCGAACTCGGCGGCCAGTGCGGCCGCGAGAGCGCGAGCACCGTCTGGATTGTGGGCGGCGTCGAGAAAGACCGTCGGCGCACTCCGAACACGTTCGAGGCGACCGGGATTGACGACCGAGGCGAACCCGTTGCGGATTGCATCCTGATCCAGTTGTCGATCCGGACCGGCACCGAAGAACGCTTCTACGGCAGCGAGCGCGAGCGCGGCGTTGCGCGCCTGATGCTCACCGTGAAGGGGGAGGAAGATGTCGGTGTACACACCGCTCAAGCCTTGAAGTTCGAGCTGCTGTCCGCCCACCGCGATCTGGCGAGCAAGCACCTTGAACTCCGAGCCTTCACGAGCGACCGCGGCCTCCACCTCGACAGCACGCCGCAGCAATACCTCCATGACTTCGGGAGTCTGCTCGGCGATGATCGCGACGGTGTCCACCGGAACCAGGTCCTCGCGGCCCTTCTTGATGATCCCGGCCTTCTCCTCCGCGATCCCGGCCAGGTCGGTGCCCAGGTACTCGGCGTGATCGAGGCTGATCGGGGTGATCACCGCAACCTGCCCGTCGATCACGTTGGTGGCGTCCCAGCGTCCGCCGAGGCCGACCTCGACCACGGCGACGTCGACCGGCGCCTCCGCGAAGGCCGCATAGGCCATGGCGGTGAGCACTTCGAACTTGCTCATCGCCGGTCCCCCGGCTTCCTCCGACTGTGCGTCGATCATCTGCACGTACGGCTCGATCTCGCGGAACGTGTCCACGTAGAGCCGCGGCGAGATCGGATGACCGTCGATGCTGATCCGCTCGGTCGCGATCTGCAGATGAGGGCTGGTGGTTCGCCCGGTGCGACGATGCAGAGCCGTCATCAACGAATCGATCATGCGCGTCACCGACGTCTTACCGTTGGTTCCCGTGACGTGCACCGACGGATAGTTGTGCTGAGGCGAGCCCAGGACATCCATGAGCGCCTCGATACGAGTCAGTGACGGCTCGATCTTGGTCTCGGGCCAACGCTTGTCGAGTTCTGCTTCCACCAGCGCCAGTTCGGCGATGTCGACCGGAGTCGGAACCGAACTCTGAGCGTCGAATTGGGACGGTTCGTACGAACTCACTTGTCGGCCAACTCCTTCAGACGTCCCGTGATGCGCTCGATCTCTTCGACGGCGATCTGGCGACGTGTCTTGATCTTGTCGACGACGGCGTCGGGCGCCTTCGCCAGGAAGGCCTCGTTCGCCAGCTTGTTGTCAGCGGTGACGAGCTCCTTCTGCGCTGCCGCGAGGTCCTTTTCGAGCCGCTTCTTCTCCGCGCCGAGGTCGATGGTGCCCGAGGTGTCGATGTCGACAGTGACGGTGCCCTGGCTCAGGCGCACCTCGACGGAGATCGACGCGGTGAATCCCTCTTCGGGTTCGGTCAGCTTGGCCAGCGCCGCCACGTAGGCGAACTGGCCGTCCATGCCGGCCTCCGAGAGCCCGGACGCACGAGCCGGGACCTTCTGGGAAGGCTTGAGTCCCTGATCGTTTCGGAATCGTCGCACCTCGGTGATCAGCTTCTGCGTGTCTTCGATCCTGGTTGCGGCCTGGGCGTCGACTGCCTCACCGGACAACGTGGGCCATTCGGCGACGACGACGGACTCGCCGCCGGTGAGCACCTTCCACAGGGTTTCGGTCACGAACGGAATGACCGGGTGCAGGAGGCGGAGCAGTGCATCGAGAACGTTGCCGAGCACGGCGCGGGTGTTCGCGGCGACGGCCTCGTCGGCGGCGAACTGCACCTTGGCGAGTTCGAGGTACCAGTCACAGACCTCGTCCCACGCGAAGTGGAACAGGCCTTCGCACGCCTTGCTGAACTCGTAGCGATCGAATGCGGCGTCCGCCTCGGCCTGGACCGTGTCGAGACGGTCGAGGATCCAACGATCGGCGTCGGTCAGTTCGCTTCGAGCGGGCAACGGCGCGGGAGCAGCGCCGTTCATCAGAGCGAACTTGGTCGCGTTGAACAACTTGGTCGCGAAGTTGCGCGAGGACTGCGCCGAATCCTCACCGACGGACAGGTCGCTGCCCGGGTTGGCGCCGCGTGCAAGTGTGAATCGCAGGGCGTCGGCGCCGAAACGATCGACCCAGTCGAGTGGGTCGATACCGTTGCCGCGAGACTTCGACATCTTCTTGCCGTACTGATCGCGGACCAGTCCGTGCAGGAACACGTCCTTGAACGGCATCTGCGCGCCGGACTTACCCGGACCGGCGGTGATCGACTCGTCCTCGGACACGTAGGTGCCGAACATCATCATGCGGGCGACCCAGAAGAACAGGATGTCGTAGCCGGTGACGAGAACGCTGGTGGGATAGAACTTTTCGAGTTCGGGCGTATTGTCCGGCCAGCCCATCGTCGAGAAGGGCCACAGTCCGGAGGAGAACCAGGTATCGAGGACGTCGGGATCCTGGACCCAGCCTTCCGGCGCCGTTTCGTCAGGACCGAAGCACGCAACTTCACCCTCGGGGCCGTACCAGACCGGAATGCGGTGACCCCACCAGAGCTGACGGGAAATGCACCAGTCATGCATGTTGTCGACCCAGTCGAACCAGCGTGGCTCCTGGCTCGCCGGGTGAATGACGGTGTCCCCGTTGCGAACCGCGTCACCCGCAGCCTTGGCGAGCGTCTCGACCTTGACCCACCACTGCAACGAGAGACGAGGCTCGATGGCCTCGCCACTGCGCTCGGAGTGCCCGACGCTGTGCAGGTACGGGCGCTTCTCGGCGACGACGCGTCCCTGCTCGGCGAGAGCTTCGCGAACCTTGACGCGAGCCTCGAAGCGGTCCATTCCGTCGAATTCGGTTCCGGTGTCGGCAATCTTGCCGGTCTTGTCCATGATTGTGGGCATCGGCAGGTTGTGCCGCAGGCCCATCTCGAAGTCGTTGGGATCGTGAGCCGGCGTGATCTTCACAGCGCCGGTTCCGAACTCGGGGTCGACGTAGTCGTCGGCGATGATCGGGATCTGACGCCCGGTGAACGGATGATCGAGAGTGGTGCCGATGAGGTGCTTGTAGCGCTCGTCCTCGGGATGGACCGCTACTGCGGTGTCACCGAGCATCGTCTCGACGCGAGTGGTCGCGACGATGACGTGCGGCTCGTTGTCGTCGAGCGAGCCGTAGCGCAGGGAAACCAGCTCACCCTCGACGTCCTCGAACTTCACCTCGATGTCGGAGATCGCGGTCTGCAGCACCGGCGACCAGTTCACGAGACGCTCGGCGCGGTAGATCAGGCCCTCGTCGAACATGCGCTTGAAGACGGTCTGGACGGCGCGGGAGAGGCCCTCGTCCATCGTGAAACGATCACGACTCCAGTCGACGCCGTCACCGATGCGCCGCATCTGGCCACCGATGGTTCCACCGGATTCGCGCTTCCAGTCCCAGACCTTGTCGATGAACAGCTCGCGGCCGAAATCTTCCTTGGTCTTTCCGTCGGCAGCGAGTTGCTTCTCGACGACGGACTGCGTGGCGATACCGGCGTGGTCCATGCCTGGCAGCCACAGCACCTCGTAGCCCTGCATCCGCTTGCGACGGCTGAGCACGTCCATGAGGGTGTGATCCAGGGCATGGCCCATGTGCAGGCTGCCGGTGACGTTCGGGGGCGGCAGCACGATGGAGTAGCCGGGCTTGTCGCTGGTCGCGTCGGCCTGGAAGTACCCGGCGTCTACCCAGCCTTGATACAGATCGGCCTCTACCGCGCTGGGGTCCCAGCTCTTGGGTAGGGCGTCGGCGGGGGTCTGGGGGTTCTCTGGAGCTGCACTGGTCACCACTTGATCCTAATGACTCCCCCGTCGTGAACGAATTCGCCCGTCGGCCGCCGCGGCGCACACGAACGACTGCCCCGCGGTCCGGGGTCAGCCGAACAAACGATATTCACCGATCCGCTCGGCTGACAGGATCGCTCTGAAGGACGACCGACCAACTACCCGTGGAGCAAATATGTTGAACAACTGGAGTTCTCGCCGTCCCGGCGTTCGAACCTTGGCGGCGGCCGCGACGATCGGAGCGGCGGTTGCCCTCGTGCTTCCGGCGACTGCGTCCGCTGCCCCCGGCATCGAAGAAAGTGTGCAAGGAAGCATCGACAGTGGCAGCGCCACGATCAACGGAAGCGTCGGCGATATCGGGAACGACATCGCAAACGGCATCGCCAGCGGCAGCGTGGGTGACATCGTCGGCGGGATCGCCACCGGGAACCTCAACGACGTCCTCGGCGGCCTGAACGCCGGCTCGACCAGCGCGACGGACATCGTCAACGGCCTGGCCAGTGGCAACGTCAGGGACATTCTCAGTGGCCTGGCCAGCGGCAGCGGCGGCGGCGGATCGTTTGCGCCCACGCAGCGCTGCGACGCCTCGACCGTCTCGGGCGGCGCAGGAATCACCAGCACCAAGCACGAACTCGGCCGCGGTGGCCCGACCTCGTTCGTGCTCGGCTACGAGACCGAAAACGTCCCGGACCTGATCGAGGTGTACTACGAAGGTCGGTTGATCCACAGCACCGGATACATCGGCGACAACATCAACGAGGGAACTGGTTCAGCTGTCGTCAACGTGCCCGCCGGTGGGGCTTCGTCCGTTCTGGTTCGCGTCACGGGCCCTGACCACACCGAGTGGTCGTACACCGTTCGTTGCCCCGGCGCCTGATTCCGGTCCGGATCCACGCGAAGACGCTCGTGCCTCGTTCGGTGTTTCATCCGAACGAGGCACGCGCGGGTTCAGCCCAGAATCTCCGGTAGCGCGACATCTTCGCCGAGAACGTGCTCGGAGAGGAACGCGGTGACCACCTCGTACCAGATCTTGGTGTGCTGCGGCTTGAGCACCCAATGATTCTCGTCGGGGAAGTAGAGGAAGCGATGGTCCGTTTTCCCGTCGTCGTCGGCGGGCAGACCTGACTCGGCAAGCAGTTCGTACCAGAGTCGCAAGCCCTCACCGATCGGAACCCGGTAGTCCTTGTCGCCATGGATGACCAGCATCGGAGTCGTGATGTCCGCGACGTACAGATGCGGCGAATTCTCGACGGCCATCTCAGGCGACATCTCGCGCTGCCAGTACCAGGCAGCGTCCGTCGTCGGGCCGAATTGATCGAGTGCCCACAGACTCGCGTGGGTGACGATGGCGTCGAAACGGTTGGTATGTCCGGCAATCCAGTTGGCCATGTAACCACCGAACGAACCACCCATCGCGCCGGTTCGCTTGGGGTCGATCTCGGGCTGGGCGACAGCAGCATCGGTGATCGCCATCAGATCGGTGAAGGGCGCCTTGCCCCACTGACCCCACCCCCGCTGGACGAAGTCCTGGCCGTATCCGGTCGAGAGCGCGGGATCTGGTAGCAGTACTGCATAGCCCTTGGCGACGAGCAGCCACGGATTCCACCGCCAGGACCAGGTGTTCCACGAACCGAGTGGGCCGCCGTGGACCCAGAGAAGCAATGGCACCGGTGCATGCGGCGCGGCGCCCGTCGGCAGCGCCAACCAGCTACGCACCGTCGAACCGTCCTCGGCACGCGCGGTGATCTCGGTCAGTGTTCCCGGCAGCTCCGGCAAAGTGTCGGGCCCACGAAGTGCGGTGATCTCACCTGATCGCAGATCGACCCGCACCACGTGCGGGGGCGCTTCGTACGAGGCTCGCAACGCGTAGATCGACTCACCGTCCGGCGCCACTCGAAGGTCGGTGTACGCCGCGTCGTCGGCTGTCAGGCGTACTGGTTGGCCCCACAGGTCGATGGTGAAGATCGGACCGCGGCCGCCGTCGTCAGCGGTGACGACCAGCCCGGATCCGTCGGGTAGCCAGGCAAGTGAGGTAGGCCAGCGATCCCAGCCGTCGGCGACGCCGGTCACGGCACCGGATCCGAAGTCGTAGAGCTGCAGAGTCATTCGTGGTGCGGACTCCGGTGTGGTGAGTGTCTCCCGGATGAACGCGAGCTTGGTTCCGTCCGGCGAGAGCACCGGGTTGTAGACGTCCGCGTCGGCCTCGTCGACAAGCGTGACTCGGTCACCGGTCACCGTGTCGATCCGAACCAACGTCGATCGGCGGGCGGCACTCGCATCGCCGACAGTCCACGTGGTCACGACGAAGAGACCGTCGTCGGAAATCGTGGTCGACGTCTCCCGCAGCGCTGCGCCTGCCGTCGGTGTGATGTCCCGCAACTCGACGGATTCCTTCGAATCCGTCTCGGCCACAACCAGATGCGGATGATCGGGGCCCAGGTCGTGGCCCCAGTGGCGCACCGGATAACCGGTGTGCAGCATCGCCGTGACTTTCTTGTCCTTGCGCGCCGATCGCACCTGATCGTCCTGGTCGAGGCTGATCGCCGAAGCCATGACCGACGTCTGGGCCACGAACGTCGGCGCCGCCTTCGCCGCTGATACCGACGAGACACCACCGGGACGCGAGATCAGCAGCTGAGCTTCTCCGCCCGCCGCTGGTAGGCGCCAGAGTGCTGGTTGCGGATCACTCTCGCCCGGCACGGCTCGCGTGGCAGTGAAGAGCACGTCGCCGTCGAACGCGAAGGCAGCACCGGACTCGCTGGTCGAACCCCAGGTCAACCGACGCGCAGGACGCCGGCCTTCCGGGTCGATCTCCCACAACGAGGACACGTATTCGGCGCTCTTGTCGTCGAGAACGGCGCGCGCGCAGATCAGCAGCGAGCCGTCAGGTGACAACACCAGGCCGGACAACCTGGCCAGAGCGATGTAGTCGTCGAGTTCGTCGAACGGTGTGCCTGCGTGGAGCTCGGGAATCTGGGTCACCACTAGTTCGTATCACGCGCCCCGCGGTTGACGCATCATTGCGTAGATCGTCGGCCCGCCGCCTGGCATGACGATGTCACGGGTCACTTCGAAACCGAAGCGGTTGTAGTACGGGATGTTCGATTCCTTGCTGCTCTCGAGGTAAGCGTCGACATGTTGACGGTCACAACGCTCCAACCGAGAGTTCAGCAGCGCTTTGCCGTATCCCCCACCGCGCGCCGCGCTGCCGGTCCCGACGGTCGCGAGATACCAGTGCGGCGAATTCGGGTGTGCTCCTTCGAGAACGGAGCTGACCTCGGCCGCGTGTCGTAGGCCCCTGCCGAAGACACGCACCATTGCGGGCAGGCTCACGAGCCCGGAAATCCACGACTGCTTCCACCGCCCCGGCGGATCCCACAGAGTTGCCCCGCCGATCAGGCCGTTGTCGTCGGTGGCCACCTCGACGCCGCCCCCGGCGAGGTGGTGGTAACGAGCTTCTGCGGCAAACAGTTTCGTCAGGCGATCAGCCCTGGTGGCCTCGTCCGGCAACATCCACGCCATCAAGGGATCATCTTCGAACGCCTCGGCCAACACTGCCGACAGTGCCGGAATATCGGATCGGACAGCCGGCCGTACGTGTACACCCATGAGGCGAGAGTACCGCCGACTGTCCGAATCACTGGACTTTGAACAGCGCTGCCCTTGAACCGATCAGACGAGCAAGCCCGCAATCCGCGGCGGAATCTGTTCGAGCGCGTACGGCAAGCTCAGTACGGTGCTCCACGTCATGGCTTCGGCAGCAGCGTCTTCCAGAATGATCGCGCGGCCGTCCTTCACGACGTCGAGTTCCTGGTAGATCGGGGTCTTGTCCAGCTCCGCGCGAAGCTTGTCGCCGTAGCCGCCACCGGCGTACCAGACGAGTACGTCGACGTCCGCGAGCGAGAGTTGCTCGGTGCTGATCTCGGCGAAGTTACCCGTGATCTGATCGGTGACAGGCGGATTCACGAATCCGAGTTCGGTGAAGAACCGCACCTTCGGGTCTTCCGGTCCGTAGACCCCGAACTGCCCCGGCCCCTTCAACGCGCCGACCAGAACGGTCTTGCCGGCAAACGCCGGATTGGCCGTCTTCACGTCGGCGAACTTCTGGTCGACGCCGGCGATCAGCTCGGTGGCCTTACCCTGCTGCCCCAACGCTTCGCCGATGATGGTCGTCTGGTTCTGCCAGGGGATTCCGTAATCCGCGAACTCCTTGGGCTGCGCCACCGTCGGTGCAATGGCACTGAGTTTGTCGTATTGCGCCTGAGTGAGCCCGGAGTAGGTGCCGACAATCAGGTCGGGTGTCGTGGCAGCGACCTTCTCCATCTGAATGGTGGTGCCCGCGGTTCCGATGATCTCGGGAGTCGCCCCGTTCAGCAGCGGCTGCGCCCAGGGCCACACGCCGTAGGGGTAATCGCCGTACCAGTCGAAGGTTCCGACCAAGGTCCCACCGAGCGCCAGGATCGCATCTTGATCGTTGTATCCGACACTGACGATCCGCTGCGGATCCTTGGGCAACTCCGTAGCCCCGAACTTGTGGGTGATCGATTCCGCAGAGTCACCGCTGGGAGGTGTGTCCTCGTCGTTCGAACTGGAGCAGGCCGCGGCGAATGCCAGCAACGCTCCCGACGTGCCGATCAGAAATCCGCGCCGGGTCAGCCGACCTGCGTCCGTTCGATCCATGTTCCTACCCCTTAAAGTCTGCTGGTTCGGTAGGTAAGGCTAGCCGATGAAAGCTTCATTCCGGCTAGTTCGACCGGCCCATTCGATGGCAGTACCGCGCCGTTCGGGCCACTATGGAGACATGACGCGCCAGGGCCCCTCGAAGGACATCGACGAATCGGATCTCGAAGTCACGCACCCCAAGGACTACGCCGCCGGAGTTCCGGCCGTTCTGGTGTCGCTGCAACGAGGAATCGAGCAGATGGGAGCCTTGCGGACCGCCCGAACGCTCACCAGACTCAACCAGCGACACGGCTTCGACTGCCCGGGGTGTGCGTGGCCGGAGACTCCCGGACATCGCAAGCCCGCCGAATTCTGCGAGAACGGAGCGAAGGCTGTTGCCGAGGAAGCAACGCTTCGCACCGTCACACCCGAATTCTTCGCGGAGCACTCGATCGCCGATCTCGAAGGCAAGACCGACTACTGGCTCGGACAGCAGGGGCGACTGACGCACCCGATGGTCCTGACGCCGGGAGCAACCCATTACCGGCCGATCGACTGGGACGGCGCGTACGCACTGATCGCCGAACATCTGAACGGCCTCGCATCGCCGGACGAAGCGGTGTTCTACACCTCCGGTCGCACGTCCAACGAAGCCGCGTTTCTCTACCAGGTGATGATTCGCAGCTACGGCACCAACAACATGCCCGACTGTTCCAACATGTGTCACGAGTCGTCCGGAAGCGCACTGACCGAATCCATCGGCATCGGCAAAGGCTCGGTGACGGTTCCCGACCTCGAGAACGCCGATCTCATTCTCATCGCCGGACAGAACCCCGGCACCAACCACCCTCGAATGCTCTCGACGCTGGAGAAGGCAAAGAGCAACGGCGCCAAGATCATTGCCATCAATCCTCTGCCCGAGGCGGGATTGCGCAGGTTCAAGGATCCACAGAAGGTGTCCGGCGTGATCGGGCACGGAGTCGACATCGCGGACGAGTTCCTGCAGATCCGGCTGGGCGGCGACATGGCGCTGTTCCAAGGCCTGGGGAAGCTGCTGCTCGAGCAGGAAGATCGCGCTCCCGGGACGGTCGTCGACCGCGCTTTCGTCGACCGGTACTGCGCCGGTTGGGACGAATACGAGAAGCACATCCGCGCGGTCGATCTCGACACGGTACTCGAGGCAACGGGTCTGTCGATGGCACAGCTCGAGGAAACGGCTGCCGCACTTGCCCGATCCGAGCGAACCGTCACCTGCTGGGCCATGGGGATCACTCAGCACACACACGGAGTCGCCACCATCGAAGAAGCAGTCAACCTGCTGCTCATGCGTGGAATGATGGGCAAACCCGGTGCCGGCGTTTGTCCGGTGCGAGGACACTCCAATGTCCAGGGTGACCGCACGATGGGCATCTGGGAAAAGATGCCGGAAGAGTTCCTGGCCGCGCTCGATACCGAGTTCTCGATCTCGAGTCCCCGCAAGCACGGATGGGACACCGTCGACGCGATCCGCGCCATGAACGCAGGCAAGGCAAGCTTCTTCATGGCGATGGGCGGCAACTTCATCCAGGCAAGCCCGGACACCGCAGCGACCGAAACAGCGTTGCGTCAATGCGAACTCACCGTGCAGGTGTCCACCAAGCTGAACCGCAGTCACGTGGTCCACGGGCAGACCGCGATCATCCTCCCCACCCTCGGACGCACCGACCTCGACGTCCAAGCCGGCGGAAAGCAGCTTGTCTCCGTGGAGGATTCGATGTCCATGGTGCACCTGTCGCGCGGACGCCTCACACCGGTCAGCCCCTACCTGCGTAGCGAAGTCGCCATCATCTGCCAACTCGCCCGCGAACTACTCGGCAACGATCACTCCGTCCGCTGGTCGGCCTTCGAGGGCAACTACGACCTGATCCGCGATTCCATCTCACGGGTAGTGCCAGGCTGCGAAAACTACAACTCCCGCGTTCGAGAGCCAGACGGATTCCAACTCCCCCACCCGCCGCGTGACTCGCGTGAGTTCCGCACGCACACCGGCAAAGCCAACTTCGGAGTGAACGACCTGCACTGGATACCCACTCCGAGTGGGCGCCTGATTCTGCAGACGATGCGCAGCCACGACCAGTACAACACCACGATCTACGGCCTCGACGACAGATACCGCGGCATCAAGGGCGGACGCAAAGTCATCCTCGTCAACGCCGAAGACATCACCGCGCTCGGATTCCGTGACGGCGATCTCGTCGACATCGTGTCCGAGTGGACAACACCCGACGGCACACTCGAAGAGCGTCGGGTCACGGAATTCCGCATCGTCTCCTACGACACCCCGCGCGGCAATGCTGCGGCGTACTACCCGGAGACGAATCCGCTCGTTCCCCTCGAACACGTTGCGGCCAAGTCGAACACGCCGGTGTCGAAGGCCGTCACCGTTCGACTCGAAGCATCGGGCGCCTGAGATGGGACGAGTCACCGCACGAACACCGGTCGTTCGAATCTCGGGTGATCGGGTCGTCACGCGCCCCGACACGCTGGCCGTCGAGGAACCACTCGAAATGAGAGTTGGCGGTCAGGTGCTGGCAGTGACGATGCGGACCCCCGGCAACGACGTCGATCTCGTGCACGGATTCCTTCTCAGCGAAGGTGTCATCGCCACCCGCGACGACGTGAGCGTCGTCCGCTACTGCGACGGCGTCGACGAATCCGGTGCGAACACGTACAACGTCCTCGACATCGCTCTCGCTCCCGGAGTGCCGTTGCCCGACCACACCACCGATCGGAACACCGTCGTCAGTTCCGCGTGCGGCGTGTGCGGCAAGACCTCGCTCGACGCCGTCCGAACCACGACGCGACATCCGCTGGTCGGTGACACGACTTCCGTCACCTCGACCATCCTGTCGGCCATGCCGGTCACACTGCGGGAGAGCCAACGGATCTTCGAGCGCACCGGTGGCCTGCACGCGGCCGGATTGTTCACCGCCACCGGCGAACTCCTGGCACTGCGCGAGGATGTCGGCCGTCACAACGCCGTCGACAAGGTGATCGGTTGGGCCATCACCGACGGCCGAGTGCCCCTCTACGACACGATCTTGATCGTCAGCGGTCGGGCGTCGTTCGAACTCGTCCAGAAGGCCGTCATGGCCGGCATTCCGATCCTCGGTGCTGTCTCCGCGCCGTCGTCGCTGGCCGTGGAACTAGCGCAGGAGTCCGGGCTGACTCTCGCCGGTTTCATCCGCGGCGATTCGATGAATATCTACTCGCACCCGCACCGAGTCGAGGTCACGTCGAACTCGCGCGCAACTGAGCCGACAGTCGCACAGCGGAGTTGACTTCCCCGTAGCCCTCGTATCCACCCACCCGCTGCACGACCTCGAAGAACAGGTCTCCCCCGACGGTCGGGGTGAACAGGTGGAAGAACTCGCCGTGAGCGTCCGCGTCGTAAAGAATTCCGGTGCTGCGCATCCGGTCGAGCAGTTCCGGATTCAGTCCGAAACGCGCGTCCAGATCGTCGTAGTAGTTCGGGGAAATGGGTAGCGGAGCAAATCCCCAGTCCTGCATGGACGCAGCGGCACCGAAGATGTTCTCACACGCGAAGGCGACGTGGCTGACGCCGCCGCGACGGACCGTCGGCAGCCCACTTCGACTTCCCTCCACCATGTTCAGCGAGATGCGCAGGGTATGTCCGTCACCGCCTTGAACGAGCGTGAGCGCCTGGCTTCGCATGAGGCCGACAGAATCGGTGACGTCCTGCCCCTCGTGTGGTTGCATCTCGAACACGGACCGTAGGAGCAGCATGATGCCGTCCCAGCTCTCGGCCGGAACCGCCAGTGCCACGTGGTCGATCCCGGTGAACACTGCGCCCTGTTCACGATTGCGCTCGGCGGGCAGCGGGTAGATCTCGAATGCCGATTCCCACGCTGCAGCGCTGCCGGGGCCACGAAGGTCGATCGATGTCGCATCGGTGACCTTCAGGCGTACGACGTCCGGTACCTCGGAGTTCTCGTCGCTCGACCCCGGCAACTGCACGCGCGTCGCCGGCACTTCGAGAGCCAGAGCGCGCTCTCCCCACACCTCGGGTTCGGTTGCCCGGATGCCGATCTGAGTGAGAACCGGTAGATCCGCAGGCAGCCCGGGCGCCGTCCACACCGTGCCCGCAGTCGCATCCACGGCAACGGTGAGCGGTCCGTGCCGCCACAACTGCAAATCGTGATCGTGGTGCCGTCCGACCAGATGAAAACCGACGCGGGAGAGCATCGAGTGCACCTGGTCCTGTTTCGCCGGACCCGCCGCGATTCGCAGAGACACGATTCCTTCGAGCGGTGTGCGCTCCGGGGCGGTGAACAGCGTGGGTCCACCGGCGGCAGGGTTCGCGGCGGCGACCTGTTCTTCCAGATGCAGGAGCGACCGATGAGCGTCGATTGCCGTCCGCTGGGTGTCGGCGCGGCGGAATACGTCGTTGAAGATCTCGAGCGACCACGGTCCGTCGTAACCGGTGGCGTAGACATGCTGAGCGAACGCATTGAGATCGAAGCTGCCCTGCCCCGGGAAGTTTCGGTGATGCCGGCTCCACTGGAGGATGTCCATCGCCAAGAACGGAGCGTCCGCCAACTGGAGGAAGAAGATCTTCTCGCCGGGAATCTCGCGAATTCCGGCGGGATCGTCACCGCGCGAGAGGATGTGAAAGCTGTCCAGACAGGTACCGAGCGAAGGATGGTCGACGCCCTCGACGATCTGCCACGCATGGCCGTACGTGTTGACGTGGGCACCCCACGCGAGCGCCTCATAGGCAACCTTCTTGCCGTGCTCGGACGCCAGTTCGGCGAGAGCTCCGAATTGCTCTGTCAACTGACCGTCATCGTGACTTGCGGTCGGCAGGGGCGAGGAGCACACCAGGAGCGTCTCGCACCCCAGTTGATCCATGAGCTCGAATTTGCGTTGCACTCGAACAAGATTCCGAGCAAATTGGGCCTCGTCCACCGTGTCGAAGTCACGGAACGGCTGATACAGATCGAGGGTCAAGCCCAGATCCGCAGCCCTCGTTCGTAATTCCTTCGGGGACCACGGCGAAGCAACAAAATCCGGCTCGAACACCTCGAAGCCGTCGAAGCCGGCAGCAGCGATGGCGTCGAGCTTCTCCTCGAGAGTGCCACTGAGCGATACCGTCGCGATCGACGTCCGGACCGGGGCACTCACAGCGCTGCCGCAGTCTGTTCGCCGTGTACAAGTTCCGTCATGTGCGCGAGCATGCGCTTACTGTCGGGCTCGATGCCCGTGAAGATCCGGAACGCGTCGACGGCCTGGAAGACAGTCATTCCGCCTCCGCTGAGCGTCGGGGCTCCGATCAACCTTGCCTGACGCAACAGTTCGGTTTCGAGTGGACGGTAGACGATTTCGGCCACCCACAGATCAGGGCGAAGCAGATCTGGCGAGAACGCCATTCCGGGATGAGCCGCCATTCCCATCGGCGTCGCGTGGATCAATCCGTTTGCCTTGCCGAGCACTTCGGCGAGGTCGCTCGTATGCCGCGCCTCGACAACCTGCGCCGGAAACTGCTGCGCGAAGGTTTGTGCAAGTTCCTGCGCGCGAGGCAGGCTCGAATCGACCAACGTCAGTGTCCCGACGCCACGGGTGAGCGCGGCATAGGCAACCGCCGCACCGGCTCCGCCGGCACCGAGCTGCACGACACGATCGAGCTGTGCTCCGGGAAGTCCGTCGTCGAAATTTCGGCCGAAGCCCGACCAATCGGTGTTGTGTCCGATCGCCTTGCCGGAGTCGAAGAGGACCGTGTTCACCGCGCCGAGCCGGCTCGCATCGGGCGAGAGCTCGTCGAGGTGCTCGATCACCAACTGCTTGCACGGGTGAGTGATGTTGAGGCCGCGGAACCCGAAACGTCGTGCATAGGTGAGAAGTTCACCGATGTCCGACGGCGCCATGCCCATCACGTCGAGATCGAGGATGCGGTAGACGTACGGAAGACCCTGTCTGCGCCCTTCTTCCTCGTGCATGATCGGAGTCAAAGAGGCTCCGATTCCGGTGCCGATCAGACCGCAGAGCATCGAATCGCTCATCAGTTCTTCCCTTCTCGGATGCAGACGAATTCGACTGCGGCGCTGTATCCGTCGATTCCCAATCCACAGATGACGGCGTCGGCGATGCCGGAGACATACGAGTGGTGACGGAATTCTTCGCGACTGTGGATGTTGCTGATGTGCACCTCCACGACGGGGGCATCGAGTGTGACCAGAGCGTCACGCAACGCAACGGAGGTATGCGAGTACCCACCGGGATTGATGACGATGCCCGCGACTCTTCCCCTGGCCTCGTGGATCCAATCGATCAGTTGGCCCTCGTGGTTCGACTGCCTTGCCTCGATCACCGCTCCGAACTTCGCGGCCGCCGCTTCACAGCGGGAAACGACGTCGTCCAGCGTGTCTCTCCCGTAGAACTCCGGTTGGCGCTGGCCCAACAAATTCAAGTTGGGCCCGTTGAGGACCAGGACCGGTAGAGATGAAGTCATCAGGGGCACCTCGGGGTTGACGCTCGAAACTAATGTACGAACTAGTGAGTTAGTTCACTGGACGTTACTCCCCCGACGCGGACTCGACAAGCAAAGTCGACAAACTGCTGACAGATAGAGTGAGCACATGGTTTCCGAGCAGTCAGTGAACTCCGTGGTGTCGAAGCCGGAGAAACGACGCCGAAACAGCGATCTGACCAGGGTGAACATCATCGCCGTCGCCACCGAGGAGTTTGCCGACAAAGGCTTTGCCGGCGCCCGAGTGGACGAGATCGCAACCAAGACTCACACCACCAAGCGCATGATCTACTACTACTTCACCGACAAGGAAGGGCTGTACAAGTCCGTCCTCGAACACGCGTACAGCGTCATTCGTGCGCAGGAACGTGAACTCGACCTCGAGGGATTGAAACCCACGGCAGCAGTCCGCGCCTTGGCCGAACTCACCTTCGACCACCACGAACAACACCCGAACTTCATTCGGCTGGTAGCCAACGAGAACATGCTCCGCGGTGAGCACATCGAGAAATCCGAGCTACTCAGCGGTCTCGGCGCCCCCGCCGCCGACCTGGTCTCGCAGATCCTCCACGACGGACAGCAGTCGGGAGCATTCCGCTCCGACGTAGATGCTCTCGATATTCACATGTTGATCAGCAGTTACTGCGTCTTTCGTATCGCCAATCGTTACACCTTCAAAGCGCTCTTCGACCGCGATCTGACCGACTCGACGCATCGTGAGCATCTTCGAACAATGCTCGGCGACATGGTTGTTGCGTTCTTGACCTCGAAGGCGCCGTCCTGACCCACCCCGAAGTCCGAAAAATCCCCCTACGGTGGTGAGTGGAACTCACAGCTGCCACCGGGAGGAATGACGTGACCGAGAATTACGTAGACGGGCTTTCACTCGAGGAGAAGGCGTCGTTGACGTCCGGCTCGGATTTCTGGCACAGCCAGTCCGTTGCCGGAATCGAATCGATACTCCTGACCGACGGTCCGCACGGAGTCCGGAAACAACCCGAGGGCGGCGACGCACTCGGACTCGGCCACAGCATTCCAGCGACATGTTTCCCACCGGCGGTCGGGTTGGGCTCGTCGTGGAACCTCGACCTCATCCGCCAGATCGGTGAGGCTCTGGGCGACGAGGCCAAAGCCGAACAGGTCTCGGTCCTCCTCGGCCCAGGCATCAACATCAAACGATCACCCTTGTGTGGCAGGAATTTCGAATACGTCTCCGAGGACCCATTCCTCTCCGGCCGCGTCGCGGCAGCGCTGATCACCGGCATCCAGTCTCGCGGCGTCGGAACCTCGCTCAAGCACTTCGCTGCCAACAACCAAGAACACGACCGGATGAGAGTCAGTGCCGACGTCGACGAACGGACGCTGCGCGAGATCTATCTGGCCGGCTTCGAATACGCCGTCAAGACCGCGGCCCCGACGACGGTCATGTGCTCGTACAACAAGATCAACGGTGTGTACTCGAGCCAGAACCATTGGCTGCTCACCGAGGTACTCCGCGAACAGTGGGGCTTCGACGGCCTCGTCGTTTCGGACTGGGGAGCGGTCAACGACCGCGTGGCGGCACTCGCCGCGGGCCTCGACCTGGAAATGCCGCCGACCGGAACCGATACCCAGATCGTCGACGCCGTGCGCGGCGGCGACCTGGACGAATCAGTGCTCACCACTGCCGCCGAGCGCCTGGCGACGCTGGTGGCACGCACCGCCGCCGCGCGCACCGAAGGCCACACGTACGACGTCGAGCGTCACCACGAACTGGCACGGACCGCTGCAGCGGAGTCCGCTGTCTTGCTGGCCAACGACGGAGAACTACTGCCGCTGACCCCCGGCGGGCAAACCGTCGCGGTGATCGGCGAATTCGCGTGCAGCCCGCGGTACCAGGGAGCCGGCAGTTCACAGGTGGTCCCGACCAAGCTCGACAATGCCTTGGACGCGATCCTCGACCTCGAAGGCGCCGACCGCGTCACTTTCGCACCGGGCTTCACCTTCGACGGCACTCCGGACGACGACATGGTCACCGAGGCTGTCGACGCCGCACGCCGCGCCGACGTCGCGGTGCTGTTCCTCGGACTACCGTCCGCCACGGAATCCGAAGGATTCGACCGAACCGACATCGAACTGCCGGCTGACCAGATCGCCCTGCTGGAAGCGGTCCACGGCGCGAACCCGAACACGGTCGTCGTGCTCGCCAACGGCGGTGTGGTTTCGATCGAGCCTTGGAAGGATCATGCCGCCGCAATCCTCGAGGGCTGGCTACTCGGCCAGGCGGGCGGCTCGGCGATTGCCGATCTTCTGTTCGGCATCACGAATCCGTCCGGCCGCCTGACGGAGACCATTCCGCTTCGCCTCCAAGACAATCCGTCGTATCTGCATTTCCCGGGATCACAGCAGCACGTACGCTACGGCGAAGGCCTGTACGTGGGATACCGCTACTACGACTCCGCGCTGCGCGAAGTGGCGTACCCGTTCGGGTTCGGGCTGAGCTACACCACCTTCGACATCACCGATACCTCCGTCGAGGCCGGTGAGAACTCCGCCGAAGTGACCGTCACCGTGCGCAACAGCGGCGACCGATCGGGCAGCAGCGTCGTTCAGGTCTACGTCCACGACGCCTCGGCAAGCATCGATCGACCCGCGCAGGAATTGAAAGGCTTTGCCAAGGTCCACCTCGACCCCGACGAATCCGCGACTGTGACCATCACGCTCGACAGCAGGGCATTTGCCTATTGGTCCGTCGCGGCGCAGGACTGGGCGATCGAACCTGGCGACTACGAGATCCGCGTCGGCTTCTCGTCTCGGGACATCGCAACCACCGACACGATCACCCTGGCCGGGAACGTCGGCGTCGGCACGCTCGACGCCATGTCGACCATCGGCGAATGGCTCGCCCATCCCGTCGGCAGCGCAGTTCTCGGCGCCGCCATGGCTGCCGCAGCGGGCGACGGTGCACAGGCGGTCAGCCCCGAGATGATGGCACTCGCAGGCTCGATGCCGCTCGGAAAACTCGCCACCTTCGGCCTCGGGATCACCGAGGAACAGGTGGAGCAGTTGGTGGCGGCCGCAGCACAGCCGGCCTCCTAACTCTCTGAACTGCGGTTTCGACGAGCAGCGTGACCGCCAGTAGATTTTTATGAACTATTTGGTTAATAATCTTGTGTAGTTGCTGTGGCGTCGGTTACATTCCTTGTATCGCTCTCCGCACAGACGTTCTTGATACGAACACAATCGGCGGATGTAGAGCCTCCACGACGCTTCCACCCAGGAGATGAGCATGTCAGCTAGCACGGTTACACCGTCCGGGCCCGAGGCGGGATCCTTGGCAAGGCCGGATACGACCAAGGTCAAGCGCGCCGCAACGTCGTCGTTTCTCGGCAGCATGCTCGAGTACTACGACTTCTACATCTACGCCTCCGCCGCTGCGCTCATCTTCCCCACGGTGTTCTTCCCGGACAGCGGGCATGCGGCTCTACTTTCGCTGGCCACCTTCGGTGTCGCGTACGTCGCGCGTCCCCTCGGCGCTGTAGTCCTCGGCCATTTCGGTGACCGCGTCGGCCGCAAGAAGATCATGCTGCTCACGCTCATTCTGATGGGCGCAGCCACCTTCCTCATCGGATGTATTCCCAGCGCCGATTCGATCGGAGTTCTTGCACCGATCCTTCTCGTCCTGATGAGAATCGCCCAGGGCATCTCCGCTGCCGGTGAACAGAGCGGTGCCAGCTCACTGACGCTCGAACACGCCCCCGAAGGCCGACGCGCGTTCTTCTGCAGTTGGACCCTCAACGGCACCCAGGCCGGCTTCATCCTCGCCAGCCTCGTATTCCTGCCCATCGCCGCGCTCCCCGACGACATCCTCTACACGTGGGGCTGGCGAATCCCGTTCTGGGGCAGCCTGATCGTTCTGGTCGCGGCATACATCATGCGTCTCAAGCTCGAAGAGCCCGAAGAGTTCACCGAGCAGCAGGAATCCAAGACCGTCGCCAAATTGCCTGTTGCCGATCTTCTTCGCACCCACAGCGCAAATCTGATTCGCGTGATCTGCTGCGCTTTCATCGCCGTCGTCTCGACCATCTTCTCCGTCTTCGGTCTCGCTTTCGCCACCACCGAAGAAGTGGGGATTCCGAAGTCGACCATGCTCTGGGTTGCCATCGCAGCCAACGCCGTAGCCCTGCTCAGTCAGCCCGCCTGGGCGATGCTCTCCGACCGGATCGGCCGCAGGCCGCTGTTCATCGGTGGCGCCCTCGGTAGCGCGGTGTTCATCTACGTGTACTTCGGCGCAATCGCCAGCGGCAACGTTCCCCTGATCTTCCTCGCCGCAATCGGATTGATGTCCGTCTTCTACGCTGCCCCGAATGCCATCTGGCCGTCGTTCTACTCCGAGATGTTCAACACCAAGGTCCGCTACTCGGGCATTGCGATCGGCACCCAGGTCGGCTTCGCCCTCGCAGGCTTTGCCCCCGCCATCGGCAACGCCCTCATGGGCGGCGACAAGACCCACTGGATGCCCGTTGCCATTCTGACTTCGGTGGCCTGCGTCATCTGCGCGCTCTCGGCGTTCACCGCCAAGGAGACGTTCCGCACTCCCCTCAAGGAACTCGGCAACCCGATCTAGCCGAATACCCGACAGACATCCTGCACGAACCACTGTGTTGCACGAACCACTGTGGCCCGGCATCTCGCGAGAGATACCGGGCCACAGTCGTTTTGAAGTTCTACGCCGTCTTGTCGCGACGCTCGCCACGTTCCGGCTTACGCGGAACGATGGTCGGAAGTACGTTGTCGTTGACGGTCTCCGCGGTGACGACCACCTTTTCGACGTCGTCACGGCTGGGGATGTCGTACATCACCGGAAGAAGAACCTCTTCCATGATGGCGCGCAGGCCACGAGCGCCGGTTCCACGCAAGATCGCCTGATCGGCGATAGCGTCGAGCGCTTCTTCGGTGAACTCGAGTTCGACGCCGTCCATGTCGAACAGGCGACGATACTGCTTGACGAGAGCGTTCTTGGGCTCCGACAGGATCTGAACGAGCGATTCCTTGTCGAGGTTGGTCACCGACGCGATCATCGGCAGTCGGCCGATGAACTCCGGAATCAGACCGAACTTGATCAAATCCTCCGGCATGACCTCGGCGAAACGATCGACCGTATCCAGTTCGGCCTTCGACCGAACCTCGGCACCGAATCCGATACCGCGCTTGCCGACACGATCGGAGACGATCCGCTCGAGACCTGCGAAAGCGCCCGCGACGATGAACAGCACGTTCGTGGTGTCGATCTGAATGAATTCCTGGTGCGGATGCTTACGGCCACCCTGCGGCGGGACGCTTGCCTGCGTACCTTCGAGGATCTTCAGCAACGCCTGCTGAACACCTTCGCCGGACACGTCACGCGTGATCGACGGGTTCTCGCTCTTACGGGCGATCTTGTCGACCTCGTCGATGTAGATGATTCCGGTCTCGGCGCGCTTGACGTCGTAGTCGGCAGCCTGAATCAGCTTGAGCAGAATGTTCTCGACGTCCTCACCGACGTAACCGGCCTCGGTCAACGCCGTCGCGTCAGCGATGGCGAACGGGACGTTGAGCATCTTCGCGAGAGTCTGAGCGAGATACGTCTTGCCACAGCCGGTGGGGCCGAGCATCAAGATGTTGGATTTCGCGAGCTCAACCGTCTCACCCCGCGCGTCACGGCCCTTGTCGCCGGCCTGAATGCGCTTGTAGTGGTTGTAGACGGCCACGGCCAACGTCCGCTTGGCGGAGTCCTGACCGATGACGTAGTTCTCGAGGAATTCTCGGATCTCCGCAGGCTTGGGAAGCTCGTCGAGCTTGACCTCGCTCGATTCGGCCAATTCCTCTTCGATGATCTCGTTGCAGAGGTCGATGCACTCGTCGCAGATGTACACCCCGGGTCCTGCAATGAGCTTTTTGACCTGCTTCTGACTCTTACCGCAGAAAGAGCACTTGAGCAGATCCCCGCCGTCGCCGATGCGTGCCATCTCGTGAGGTCCCTACTTTCCATCATGTACGTGCACTCGCCGCCACTCGATCGGTCGAGACGCTCCGCAGTACTTCGGTAGTTGTCAGATCAGACAAACTGATCGAACAAATCTGGTCGAACAATCGCAGAACGCCGGTCGAGAACCAGCCCGTGAAGTGACGGTACCCGCAGATCCCAAACGGGGTCGACCTGTTCTCGGCGTTTCGTCTGCGGATAAAAAAGAAAAGAGTCGAGATTTCAGCCTGGCAAGCGCTCCACCAGGCACTTCTCGACGTGTCCGCCTCGTGTCGGGAATCGGGTAACAGATCCTCGACACGAGGCGGAAATCGACTACTTCTGTGCGCTGAGCTTCCGGTAAGCCAGCACGTCGTCGATGATGCCGTACTCCTTGGCCTGCTCGGCCGTGAGGATCTTGTCGCGATCGGTGTCGACGCGGATGGTCTCCGGATCCTTACCCGTGTGCAGCGACAGCGTGCTCTCCATGAGCCGACGCATACGCTCGATCTCCGCAGCCTGGATCTCCAGATCGGAAACCTGACCCTGGATGCCGCCCGTAGCCGGCTGGTGGATCAGAATGCGCGAGTTGGGGAGCGCGAAGCGCTTGCCCGGCGTACCGCCGGCCAGAAGCACGGCAGCTGCCGAAGCGGCCTGACCGAGGCAGACGGTGGAAATGTCGGCACGGACGTACTGCATCGTGTCGTAGATCGCCATCAGCGCGGTGAAAGAACCACCGGGCGAGTTGATGTACATCGTGATGTCGCGGTCCGGATCCTGCGATTCGAGAACCAGCAACTGCGCCATGAGGTCGTTGGCGGACACGTCGTCGACCTGCGAGCCGAGGAAGATGATGCGCTCCTCGAACAGCTTGTTGTACGGGTCGGACGTCTTGACGCCGTAGCTGGTCTGCTCCGTGAACTGGGGCAGGATGTAACGCGATTGGGGGCCCGACGGCGCCTGGCCGCCCAGCGAGTTAGCTCCGAAAAGATTGGTCATCAGTTCTCCAAAGTATGAATTGGGCAGCGAAAGGACGGGCGAACCGGCTCAGTTGCCGGTGCCGCCGGCCTGATTCGCACGGGAGACGACGTGGTCGACGAAGCCGTACTCGAGAGCTTCCTTCGCCGTGAACCAACGGTCACGATCGGAGTCCGCGGTGATCTGCTCGACCGTCTGGCCGGTGTGCTGAGCAATCAGCTCGGCCATTTCGCGCTTGGTGTGCTTGAACTGCTCGGCCATGATCGCGATGTCACTGGCGGAACCACCGATGCCGGCGGACGGCTGGTGCATCATGATGCGGGCGTGAGGCAGTGCGTAGCGCTTGCCCTTGGTGCCTGCCGAGAGCAGGAACTGACCCATCGACGCCGCAAGGCCCATGCCGAAGGTGGCGATGTCGCACTCGGCGAACTGCATCGTGTCGAAGATCGCCATACCTGCGGTCACGGATCCACCGGGCGAGTTGATGTAGAGCGAGATGTCTCGCGTCGGGTCCTCGGCCGAGAGCAGCAGGATCTGTGCGCACAGCTTGTTGGCGATGTCGTCGTCGACCTGGGTACCGAGGAAAATGATGCGCTCTCGCAGCAAGCGCTCGTACACCGAGTCGCTGAGGTTCAACCCAGCGGTCGCTGAAGTCATGGCGGGACTCTGCAAAGTCTCCAGGTGATTGGAAGTCACGGTACCTGCCTTCTATGTGGATCTACTTGTGCGGTGGATCGTCTATGCGAAACACTTCTACTGACACAGACAGTAACGAAGTAGGGCGGCACCGGAGTCCCGGTGCCGCCCTACTTCGCTCAAAGCGGAAAACTCAGTGCAGTCGATCGTGGTGAAAACACCCGTCCGCCTGCGTTTTTACTTGTCTTCGCTCTCGGCGGAATCAGACTCGTCCGCTTCGGTTTCGGCCTCACTGCTGCCGAACAGCTCTGCGGTGTCGACAACTGCGCCGGAGGTGTCCTTGACACCGGCCGACTCGACGACGGACGCGAGAGCCTTGCCACGACGGACGTCTGCGAAGACGGCGCCGAGCTGGTTGGCCTGCTGGATCTGCTGGATGAACTGCTCAGGAGCCATGCCGTAACGCTGCGCCTGGAACAGGATGCGCTCGGTGAGCTCGTCCTGACCGACGGTGACGTTGCCCGCATCGGCAATCGAGTCGAGCAAGAGCTGCGTCTTGACGGAGCGCTCAGCGGCTTCCTGTGCATCCTTGTCGAACTCTTCGCGGCTGCTGCCCTGCTCTTCGAGGAGCTTGTTCAGTGCCTCTTCGTCGTGATCGAGACCGTGAACGGCGTCGTGCAGTGCAGCGTCGACCTCAGCCTTGACGACAGCCTCCGGCAACGGAACCTCGACGGTCTCGAGCAGCTGCTCGAGAACCTTGTCGCGGATCTGACCGGCCTGCTCGACCTTGCGGACGCGTGCGACGCGCTCACGGAGGTCAGCCTTCAGTTCTTCCAGGGTGTCGAACTCGCTGGCGAGCTGAGCGAACTCGTCGTCCTCAGCCGGAAGCTCGCGCTCCTTGACCGTCTGCACGGTCACGGTGACAACAGCTTCCTTGCCTGCGTACTCGCCGGCGACCAGCGTCGACGTGAAGTCCTTGGACTCCCCCGCCTTGAGGCCGATGATGGCTTCGTCGAGGCCCTCGATGAGCTGGCCCGAACCGACCTCGTGCGACAGTCCGCTCGCGGTTGCCTCGGCAACGTTCTCGCCGTCGACGGTGGCCGACAGATCGATGGAGACGAAGTCGCCGTCCTCGACTGCGCGGTCGACGCCGGTGAGGGTGCCGAAACGCTGACGCAGCGAAAGCAGCTGCTCTTCGATGGCTTCGTCGGTGATCTCGATCGGATCGACCTCGACGTTGATGGAGCTGAAGTCAGGGAGCTCGATCTCGGGGCGCACGTCGACCTCGGCGGTGAACTCGAGGAGCTCGCCGTCTTCGATCTTGGTGACCTCGATCTCGGGCTGGCCGATGGCCTTCACGCCGGCGCTGGTGACAGCCTCGGAGTAACGCGACGGCAGAGCGTCGTTGACGACCTGCTCGAGCACAGCGCCGCGACCGACACGCGCTTCGAGGAGGCGGGCCGGAGCCTTGCCGGGACGGAAGCCGGGGAGACGAATCTGCTGCGCGAGGGCCTTGTAGGCCTTGTCGAAATCAGACTTGAGTTCCGCGAAGGGCACCTCAACGTTGATACGGACTCGCGTCGGGCTGAGCTGCTCGACGGTGCTCTTCACGAAACTTCGCTCCTTCGTCTGGTCTTGCTCACAACTTGTGTTGAATCGGTACTGCTGTCTGGCGCGGCACTTCACTCCCGGACTTACTGGAGGTGAAGTGCCATGTACGTACTTGTCGGGATGACAGGATTTGAACCTGCGACCCTCCGCTCCCAAAGCGGATGCGCTACCAAGCTGCGCTACATCCCGTTTCCGATCACATGAAACACACGATACGGCCATCCGAGGCCACAAAGACAGCGGGCCACAAAGGCAGCCACCATCGGTGACCGCGCACAACCCTATCGCGCTCACTACTCTCTCACGAACCCGACCGCCATTTGTACACGGCCCGGCTGTCGACCCCGTCAGTATGTCATCCGACGGCAGCCACATACGGCAGCCACATACAGCGTTGCCTCAACTGCCATTCAGAGCCGGAATCAGAAGTCGCGCCTGCGGCCGAGACACCCCGACTCGCCGAGCCATTCGCCAATTCCCCAGGTGAACGACGGTCTCGAACTTCTCCGACCCCCCGATTATGAAATCCGGTGGGGCATTGGGTACAGTTTCGTATCGCAGACGACGAACACGGCGATCCCGAGTTGTCGTATGCACGGGGATGTAGCTCAATGGTAGAGCCTCAGTCTTCCAAACTGATCACGCGGGTTCGATTCCCGTCATCCCCTCCATCAGGAGGGAAACTCCACAAAAGATCCGCATCGGCCCAGCCGGTGCGGATTTTTTGTATTCCGACTTTGTCCACTCAGACCACTCCCCTGCGGTCCGTATCCTGGAGTTGTCCGGATCGATTCTGCTCGGGAGGCCACTCGTGACCACGATTCTTCTCATACTCGTCGTTCTGGCCGTAGTCGTATTTCTGGTCATGAAAAGCCAGCAACGCGGTTCCGGCCACAGCGCAACACAACTCGACGATGCGAAAGCCGATGCCCGGCAGGCGATCGAACGCCTCGGCGGTCAGGTCTACAACCTGACCGGCAGTGACGACGCGTCGCGCCAAGCCCTCGCCGACGCGGCCGAACGGTACAACGCCGCAGGCTCGCAGATCGATCAGGCCGCAACGCCGGTCCAAGCACGTCTCGCGAAACAGACTGCACTGGAAGGGCTTTACTACATCCGCGCGGCACGGGTGGCGATGGGCATGGATCCGGGACCGGAAGTTCCTTCCATCGACGGACAGAAGGCTGCCGGTTCGGTCACCGAAGACCGTGAGGTCGAATTCGAGGGCCGCAAGGTCGCCGCATCACCCAATCCGTCGTCGCACACACCCAACTACTACCCCGGTGGCCGAGTCGCCGGACGCCCGGTCCCGGCCGGCTGGTACTCCGAACCCTGGTGGAAGCCTGCACTCGTCGCCGGCGCCTGGGGTCTGGGTTCGATGATGCTGTTCTCGACCATGTTCTCCGGCATGGCCGGGGTTCCTTACGGCGCAGAGGCTTTCGCCCAGGGTGGCGATCCCGGCGCCGACACAGGCTCCGGTGACTCAGAGGATAAGGGTATGGACGCCGGTGATCCCGGCGCCGACCAAGGAAGTATCGACAACACGGACTACACCGCTGACGGCGGAAGCGACTGGTCTGGTGGCGACGGAGGCGGAATGGATTTCGGGGGCGGCGGGGACTTCGGCGGCTTCGACTTCTAAGCCGACTGACACACCGGGCACCAGAACAGGTTTCGTGCCTTCATGACGGAATGCAGGATCGGTGTGCCGCACACGCGGCACGGCGATCCTGCTCTTCTGTAGACATAGGTACGCGGACGATCCTTCGCGTACGCCGGATCTCCGTTGTCGTGCTCGGCGCGAACGACGTGCATCTTCCCCCGTCTGACGCCGACTTTCATCAATTCGACTAGGTCTGCCCACATGGCGGTCCACTCGCCGTGAGAGACGAGATTCCCCGGTCGTTCAGGGTTGATTCCGTGACGAAAGAGAAGTTCGGCGCGATAGACGTTGCCGACACCCGCCAGGACCGCCTGGTCCATCAGCAGGGCGCCGATTGCCGTCTTGGACTTGGAGATTCGCAACCAGGCCTTCTCTGGATCCGCGTCGCGGCGCAGTGGGTCCGGCCCGAGTCTGGCCTCGATCGCGGCGACCTGAGGAGGTAGCAGGACTTCGCAGGCGGTGGGACCACGAAGGTCGGTGCCGAAGTCGGCACCGACCATTCGCATCCGGACCTGGCCTACCGGTTCTTCCATCGGCAGGGTGACGTCGGTGAACTTTCCGTACAACCCGAGGTGTACGTGAACTGTCAGACCGTTGTCGTACGTGTGCCAGAGGTGCTTTCCCCAGGCATCCGAGGACGTGAGTACGTGTCCGTCCACCAGGCGCGCGTCCTCGGCGAATCTGCCTTGCGGACTGAGGACGCGGACCGGTGAACCGACGAACTTGCGGGCATGCAACCGTGCCAGCCGGTGCAGGGTATGACCTTCAGGCACGGAACAACTTTCGGATCAGGCTTGCGGCAGAGCCGGTGCGACGCCGGTCTTCTCGTACTCGGACAGGATGTCGATACGACGCTGGTGGCGCTCTTCACCCGACCATGCGGTGGCGAGGAAAGCGTCGACGATGGCAAGCGATTCCTCGAGGGAATGCATACGTCCGCCGATGCCGATCAGCTGAGCGTTGTTGTGCTCACGTGCCAGCTTCGCCGTTTCGACGCTCCAAGCGAGGGCGCACCGTGCGCCGGGAACCTTGTTCGCTGCGATCTGCTCGCCGTTGCCACTGCCACCCAGGACGATTCCCAGGCTGCCCTCGTCGGCGACGACGCGCTTTGCGGCTTCGATGCAGAAAGCCGGGTAGTCGTCCACGGCGTCGTACTCGTGAGCACCACAGTCGATGGCCTCGTGGCCGTTCGCTTTCAGGTGTTCGATGATCTCGTTCTTACGTTCGAATCCGGCATGGTCGGCACCCAGGTATACGCGCATGGCGACAATTCTCTCAGGCCCGACCAGCCGGGCGCACCCGGGTCGACGTCACACTTTCAGGAACACGCATCGCCGCGCGAGCACACCTATCGTGGTGCCCATGTACCCCGTCAACGGCCAGGCCGCTGCACCCGCCCTTCGTATGTCACCGGGCAGTGACGCCGTTCGCCACCCGTGGGAAATCCCGCTACTCGTGCTCGCGGTGCTGACGACGGTCGTCACTTATGTGGTGGCGATCGTTCTGATCGCTGCGGGTGATCTGTCGACGTGGATCCTCGTGGTGCTCGCGGCTCCGATCCTGCTGTTCCTTGCGCGAGGTCAGCTGTACGGATCGCAACAGGTCAACGGAATCAAGATGACGCCTTCACAGTTTCCGGAGGGGTATCAGCTCGTTGCCGAGGCTGCGGCACGGTTCGGCATGAAAACTCCGCCGGATGCCTACGTCGTGCTGGGGAACGGACGGATCAACGCGTTCGCGTCGGGGCACGGATTTCGCCGTTTCGTCGTCGTCTACAGCGACCTGTTCGAAGTCGGTGGGCAGGCACGCGAGCCCGATGCGCTCGCATTCATCATCGGCCACGAGGTCGGCCACATCGCTGCCGGGCATGCGTCGTACTGGCGCCAGTGGGGACAGTTCGCGTCGAACTACATTCCGGTGATCGGATCTTCGCTGTCGCGTTCCATGGAGTACACGGCGGACAACTTCGGCTTTCACATGCGTCCGCAGGGTGCACCGGGCGCGATGGGCGTCCTCGGCGCGGGAAAGTATCTGGTGGGTCTGGTCGGGTTCGACGAACTGGCCGATCGGGCGACACTCGAACCCGGGTTCTTCCCGTGGTTCGTCAACATCTTGTCGTCGCATCCGGTGCTGACCTGGCGTGCGGCTGCGCTTCGCAACCGCACGCACTCAGGGCATCTGTTCTTCCGGCCGGGCCAGCTCTACCGAAATCCGGCGCTCACTGCTGCTCAGTCGAACTGAGGATCCTCGTTGCGGGTCCGCTTGAGCTCGAAGAAGTGGGGGTAGCCGGCCAGCGCTACTGCGCCGTCCCACACCTTGCCTGCGTCCTCGCCGCGCGGGATGCGTGAGAGCACGGGGCCGAAGAACGCCACGCCGTTGACATGGATCGTCGGGGTTCCGACGTCGGGTCCGACGGCGTCCATGCCCTTGTGGTGGCTCTCGCGCAGAGCCTCGTCGTACTTGTCGGTGTCGGCGGCCTCGGCCAGTTCAGGTGGCAGGCCGACCTCGGCGAGGGACGACTTGATGACGTCGGCGAAGTCCTTGTTGCCCTCGTTGTGAATCTTCGTCCCCATAGCCGTGTACAGCGGCAGCAGGATCTCGTCACCCTTCAGCTGCGCTGCAGCGATGGCGACACGGACCGGGCCCCAGGCCTTGGTCATCATCTCCCGGTACTCGTCGGGAAGGTCACGGCCCTCGTTGAGAACCGCAAGGCTCATCACGTGGAACTTGGCCTCGATGTCGCGTACCTGCTGGGCCTCGAGAATCCAGCGTGAGGTGATCCAGCACCACGGGCAGAGCGGATCGAACCAGAAGTCAGCAGTGTCCGTGGTCTTGCTCGAGGTTGCGCTCACGAAGAAACTCCCTATCAGTTCATGTCGGTCAGGTCATATCAGTTCGGGGACATACTCCCGTTCTGCCAACAATCATGAACCCGCAATCCTTCCCGCGCTTTCCCCCGAACCACCTCCCGATCGCAGTAGTGTCGAAAAGAAACGAGTACGAAGGAGTGGTTCAGTAATGAGCACCAACCGGAGATTCGTGATCGTCGGCGGCGGGCTCGCGGGCGCAAAGATCGCAGAAGCCCTGCGTGACAGAGATTTCGACGGTGAGATCACCGTATTGAGTGAAGAAGACCACCTCCCGTACGAGCGTCCGCCGCTGTCGAAAGAGTTCTTCGCAGGCAAGAAGACACTCCCCGAATTCACCGTCCACGACGGCGAGTGGTTTCGCGACCATCGCGTCGATCTTCGCCCGGGAACGACGGCAACGGCCATCGACCCCGCTGCGCACACCGTGTCACTTCCGGACGGTTCCACGATCAGGTACGACAAGCTCGCCTTGGCCACCGGTTCGCGGTCGCGGCGCCTCGACATCCCGGGGTCCGACGCCGAGGGTGTTCACTACGTGCGAACAGTCGATCAGGCCGCCGCGCTGCTGCGCACCCTGGCCGCCGACAAGAAGCTCGTCGTGGTCGGTGCCGGCTGGATCGGCCTCGAAATTGCCGCGTCGGCTCGCGGTTTCGACGTCGAGGTCACCGTGCTCGAACATGCCGGCCTTCCGCTCGAATCGACCCTCGGCCCGGAAATGGGTGAGGTCTTCGCCGCGCTGCACCGCCAGAACGGGGTGGACTTACGCACCGGCACGGACGTCACCGCAATCTCTGTCGACGGCGGTCACGCCTCGGGTGTCACTTTGAGTGATGGAACCGTGATTCCGGCCGACGCCGTGTTGATCGCTGTCGGCGCATTGCCGAACACCGAGTTGGCATCGGAGGCGGGTATCGACGTCGAGAACGGGGTTCTCGTCGACGCCGGTCTGCAGAGCAGCGACCCCGACGTGGTCGCAGTGGGTGACATCGCGGCCGCACAGCATCCGATTCTGAATGCACGAATTCGGGTGGAGCACTGGGCAAACGCACTCAACCAACCCGAGACGGCCGCAGAGACCATGTTGGGACGGCCCGCCGAGTACGTCCGCATGCCGTATTTCTTCACCGATCAGTACGACCTCGGAATGGAATACGTAGGTCACGCACCGCACGGCGGCTACTCCCGTGTCGTCACTCGCGGCGACGTCGACAAGCGCGAGTTCCTGGCATTCTGGCTCGATTCCGCGAACAAGGTGCTCGCCGGCATGAACGTGAACATCTGGGATGCCGGTGACGCCATCAAGGAATTGGTCGCGTCTTCGCGTCCCGTCGATCCGGAGCGGTTGGCCGATCCGGAGATTCCGCTGGCAGAAGTGTCCGCTTGAGTGAAGTCGTTCTCTTCGTGATGGGATGGACGTAATAGATCCGCACCATCTACGAGGAGATCTTTGTGGTCGCACCGAACCTGACACGCGAAACCGCAGCGCAACGGTCAGCAATCCTGACCGTCGAGAACTACCTGATCGAACTCGATCTCACCGACGGCAAAGACGCACCCGGCGAGGAGACGTTCTCCTCGAAGACCACCGTCACGTTCACCGCCACGGCCGGAGCAAGCAGCTTCATCGACATCGTCGCGGCCAGAGTCCATTCCGCGGTCCTCAACGGCACCGCGCTCGACGTCTCCGGCTACGACGAGTCGACGGGCATCAGCCTGCCTGATCTCGCTACCGACAACGAGTTGGTCATCGAGGCCGATTGCATCTACTCCCACACCGGCGAGGGACTGCACCGATTCGTCGACCCGACCGATGACTCCGTCTACCTCTATTCACAGTTCGAGACGGCCGACGCCAAGCGCATGTTCGCGTGCTTCGATCAGCCTGATCTCAAGGCCACGTTCGACGTCCGCGTCACCGCTCCCACGTCGTGGAAGGTCATCTCCAACTCCGCGGTCGTCGAGACCCTTGCCGCCGATCCCGGCAAGCACGTTTTCCGGACCACCCCGAAGATGAGCACGTACCTGGTGGCACTCATCGCCGGTCCCTACGCGCAGTGGACCGACAACTACTCCGACGAGCACGGCGACATCCCGCTCGGAATCTTCTGCCGCGCTTCGCTGGCCGAGTTCATGGACGAGGAGCGACTGTTCACCGAGACCAAGCAGGGATTCGACTTCTACCACCGCAACTTCGGTGTTCCCTATGCTTTCGGCAAGTACGACCAGCTCTTCGTCCCCGAATTCAATGCGGGCGCGATGGAGAATGCCGGCGCCGTGACATTCCTCGAGGACTACGTCTTCCGTTCCAAGGTGACCCGCTACTCGTACGAACGTCGTGCCGAAACGGTCCTGCACGAAATGGCGCACATGTGGTTCGGCGACCTCGTCACGATGGCGTGGTGGGACGACCTGTGGCTCAACGAGTCGTTCGCGACCTTCGCTTCGGTCCTGTGCCAGACCGAGGCCACGGAGTACACGAACGCCTGGACGACGTTCGCCAACGTCGAGAAGTCGTGGGCGTACCGCCAGGACCAGTTGCCGTCGACGCACCCGATTGCCGCGGACATTCCGGACCTGGCCGCCGTCGAGGTGAACTTCGACGGCATCACGTACGCGAAGGGCGCCAGCGTCCTCAAGCAGTTGGTGGCATACGTCGGACTCGAGCCGTTCCTCGCCGGACTGCGTGAGTACTTCCGTGAGCACGCATTCGGAAACGCAACCTTCGACGATCTGCTGGGCTCACTCGAAAAGTCCTCGGGCCGTGACCTTTCCGACTGGGGTCGGCAGTGGCTCAAGACCACCGGTTTGAACATCCTGCGCCCCGACTTCGATGTCGACGCAGACGGAAAGTTCACCCGCTTCGCCGTCCTGCAGGACGGTGCTGCACCAGGCGCCGGCGAGCGGCGAATCCACCGGATCGCCATCGGCATCTACGACGACGTCGACGGCAAGTTGGTACGAAGCCATCGCGTCGAACTCGACCTCGATGCCGTGGAAAGCACGGATGTCCCCGAACTTGTCGGCGTCGCCCGCGGTGCACTCGTGTTGGTCAACGACGACGATCTCACCTACGGCTCCGTGCGACTCGATCCCGAATCGTTGGCGACGGCGATCGAGCGGGTCGGCGACATCACCGACTCACTCCCCCGCACCCTGGTCTGGTCGGCAGCGTGGGAAATGACCCGTCAAGCCGAACTGAAGGCACGCGACTTCGTCGCGCTGGTCGAGCGCGGCATCAGTTCGGAGACCGAAGTCGGTGTGGTGCAACGTCTCTTGCTCCAAGCCCAAACCGCCATCGGCTCCTACGCAGATCCGGCCTGGGCCGAGGCCGAAGGCGCGGCGAGCTTCGCCAATCGGTTGCTCGAACTCGCGCGTGAGGCAGAGGCCGGGTCCGACCACCAGCTGGCATTCGTCAACGCACTCACCGGCGCAGCACTCTCCCCGTGGCACACCGAGGTACTGCGCGAATTGCTCGACGCCGATCCCTCCACCGTTGGGCTCGACGGCCTGATCGTCGACACGGACCTGCGCTGGCGCATCGTCGGGGCACTCGCGGCCGCCGGTGAGATCGACGCCGAAGGAACCGCAACTCCATTCATCGACGCCGAAGCTCAGCGTGACCCGACCGCTGCGGGCGCTCGTCAAGCCGCGGCGGCCGCGGCCGGACGTCCGCAGGTCGCTGTCAAGGAAGAGGTCTGGGCAAAGGTCGTCGGCGACGACTCCGTGCCCAACATCACCGCGCGATCGATCATCGGCGGGTTCGCTCGCGAAGGCCAGGACGAATTGCTCGAGCCCTTCGTCTCCCGCTACTTCGCCGATATCGCGGCGGTGTGGGAACGACGCTCGAGCGAAGTGGCACAGACGGTCGTCATCGGGCTGTACCCGTCGTGGTCGATCTCGGACGAATCCGTAGCGGCAGCAGACCGGTTCCTCGAAGGCGACATCCCTCCCGCGTTGCGTCGCCTGGTCGTCGAAGGCCAGGCCGGCGTGGTTCGTTCACTCGCAGCACGAAAGTTCGACGCGAGCTGACATGCGAAAGGCCGGTGCCCGCGTCGATTCTCACGAATCGAAGCGGGCACCGGCCTGTGTCTGACAAACAGTTACGGCGCTGAAATTGCGGCTGCCATAACGCGGATGGCACTGATCAGTCCGTCGATCAGGTTGCCTTCACTGAAGGATGCAACAGCTGCCGTTGCTCCGAGCTGGGTAACACGATCGGTGACCCGATCGGCGATTGCCCGACCGCTGCGAACCTCGACGGTGCGCTGGTTGGGCGAAACGGCGATCAGGACGGAACGCTCGGCTTCGGGCGTGGTCGGGAACAATGCGTCGGCACCCGCTGCCGGATCAGAACCGAGATCACCGACGTACGCGTTGAACCGCACCTTGGTGGCCCGCGTCGCTTCGGTCATCGCGACGTCGAGCGCGACCAGATCCATGGTCTCGAACGGAAGATCGTCGGTGAACGGCTCGCCGATGCGATGCACACCGGATACGCGTCCACTGGACGTGACGACGCTGCCGACGGGCAGGTCCTCGGGCGCTACTGCGAGCGCGGTCGAATGATCACCACTTGCCACTTGCGGACCCTCCGATCAGATCAGCCGAACCGGCTTCGATTGCGTGTGCACTGCCGTGATGGCCACCGCGAACGGTGACCTCGTCGACAGCACTCCACAGCACGGGAGCGTGATCCCACGACTCACCGAGATGGAACGCCGGCGGAACCGGTCCCGGCGTCTTCTTCCCGAGGAAGGACGCAGCCGCGAAGAACGCGGTGATCAAGGCCGGAATCCCAACGTATATCAGTACTACCTCGAGAATGCTCACACCAGATAACGTAGCCCAGAACGCCAGGAAGGAAAGCGTCAGGGCCACAAATTCTCGGGCAATTTCGTTTCGGTGACGCTAGAACTCAATTCAGGCTGCGCCCACGCCGACACATTGCTCAGGCTGCGCCCACGCCGACACATAGCTCAGGCTGCGCCCACGCCGAGATATGGCATCCACGCCGGATGCAATTCCTTGGTCGCCGCGAGCAGACGCCAGTGCGGTCCGGACGGCGGGACCAATTCCGCACGGAGGGTCCATCCGAGTTCGCTGAGCATCTTGTCTGCCTTGCGGTGATTGCAGGGGGCACAGCACGCGACGCAGTTCTCCCACGAATGCCCGCCACCTCTGCTGCGAGGAACGACGTGGTCGATGGTTTCGGCTTTGGCTCCGCAGTACGCACATCGGAAGTGGTCACGATGCATCAGCGCGGCACGAGTCATGGGGATGCGGGCGCGATATGGAACGCGCACGTAGGTGCGCAATCGAATGACCGAGGGAACCTGCACCGACCAGTCCGCGGAATGGACTACCGGGCCCTGTTCGTCCTCGTGGACGGTATCGGCCTTGCCGCAGGCCATCAGTACGACCGCGCGCCTGGCAGGAAGGGCGGTCAGCGGTTCGTACGTGACGTTGAGCAGTAGCACCCGACGTTTCACCCACTCGGGGACGACGCGATCGGGAGGGAACATCTCGAGGTGAGAATGCTCGTCGGAAAAGAGTGGGTCGGTAGTGTGCGCGAACCCGTCAGGAACAACTTCCAGAACAGCCCCTAACGCGTGGTCGTTCCGCGCGCTAGTGGGCTGGAGTTGTCGGTGATTGCGTGCAGCATGTCGGTTCTTCATACGACCTCCGGGAGACTGCCCCCAAGTTGACCACGGATGATCGCGTTACGCACTCCCATTTCGAACAAAATTGCCAGGACGGCCGGTGAATTTCCGGTGAATGGGTACGCACTCCGACTCAATACAACCGTCGTCGACCCGGAAACCGACCACTACGGCCGTCAGGCACAATGGAACTTGCCATGAATGACGTACAGCACGACGTGCAGCAGACCTTCTACGACGCCGTCGGCGGAGCCGAGACGTTTCACAAGCTCACCGCGCGATTTTACGAAGAGGTCGCGAAGGACGAGGTTGTGCGCCCGCTCTACCCCGAGGCCGATCTCGGCCCGGCCGAGCGGCGGATGCGGATGTTCCTCGAGCAGTACTGGGGCGGACCGCACACGTACTCGGAGGAGCGTGGACACCCGCGTCTGCGGATGCGCCACAATCCATTCGTGATCGGCCCGATCGAGCGTGATGCGTGGCTGCGGTGCATGCACGTCGCCATCGCGTCCATCGACGAGAAGACTCTGAGCCCGGTGCACCGCAAGCAGTTGATCGACTACATGGAGATGGCTGCCGCGTCCATGGTGAACTCCGCTATCTGACCGTCTACCTAGCCTTCGGCCTGAACACGCGCGCGACCCGGCGGACTGCTCGTACCCCGAACGACACCGTGGGATGCAGGGGCGAACTCAAGATTGCATGCTTGCGCACGTACTCTTCGACCTCCCACTCCGACCAACTGCCCGCACGGAAGAGTGCGGCATCGCCGACACTCAGGGTTCGCTCGGCGATTCCGTAGGCCTGAACGGTGACCGACCCTTCGATGATGTGCACGATTTCGTCCGCGTGGAAGTACCAGCGGAAGCGCCCCTTCGTGCAATCCCAGACGTGTGTAGTCGTGGTCCCGTCTTTACTCGCCGACCATTGCGCCGACCGTGCAACCGGTGTGCCGAAGATTATCCAGTCGCGGTTGATGGGATCATCTTCGAGCAGTACATGATCCAAACTGACCGCTTCGATTGCCGACAAAGTCAAGGCCAAGCCCCCTTGGTTGAATTCCCGAATACTTCTCCCCCGGCAGTAACACCAAAGTTGCCACATGGTGTCACCGCGTGAATGCAAAGTACACCAAGGCTAGGTAAAGAGTCACGCTTTTGCCGTGTCCAAGTCGTGAGAGTGCCAGACGTTTGGCACTATGAACTGCTGTGAGCACCCCCGCGGATTCGTCCTCTGTAAGCCGGCCCGAAGACCCGTGGTGGAACGAGGCGGTCTTCTATCAGATCTATCCGCGTTCTTTTGCCGATTCGGGCAGCGACGGTATCGGCGACCTCGGCGGAGTCGAGGAGAAACTCGGCTACCTCGAACTGCTCGGCATCGATGCAATCTGGTTGAGCCCGGTGATGAAGTCACCGATGGCAGACCACGGCTACGACGTCTCGGATCCTCGCGACATCGATCCCTTGTTCGGCGATCTGGCGACGATGGATTCACTGATCACGTCAGCCCACGAACGCGGAATCAAGGTCACGATGGACCTGGTCCCGAACCACACGAGTGATCAGCACGAGTGGTTCAAGGCAGCCCTGGCGTCGGCGCCCGGTTCTGCGGAGCGATCCCGTTACATCTTCCGGGACGGCAAAGGTGAGAACGGCAACGAACCGCCGAACAACTGGCCGAGCATCTTCGGCGGCCCGGCGTGGACCCGCGTCACCGAAGCCGACGGAACACCCGGCCAGTGGTACCTGCACATCTTCGCCAAGGAACAGCCCGACCTGAACTGGGACAACCCCGAGGTCTTCGACGACCTCGCCAAGACTCTGCGGTTCTGGCTCGAGCGCGGAATCGACGGATTCCGCATCGACGTGGCCCACGGAATGGCCAAGCCCGACGGTTTGCCGGACCACGACTGGGAGCTCAACGAGCTCATGCGCAATTCCGACGACGACCCGCGGTTCAACAACCCGGCAGTTCACGAAATCCACCGCGGCATCCGCAAGGTCATGGACGAGTTCCCGGAGGCGATGACCGTCGGCGAGATCTGGGTGAAGGACAACCAGAAGTTCGGCGAATACATCCGGCCAGACGAACTGCATCTCGGATTCAACTTCCGACTTGCAGAAACCGAATTCTCCGCCGAGTCCGTCCGGGAGGCCGTGGAGAACTCTCTTGCGGCCGTCGCCGAGGTCGGGGGTGTGCCCACGTGGACGCTGTCGAATCACGACGTCGAACGTGAAGTCACGCGCTACGGCGGGGGTGAGATCGGAACCCAACGCGCACGGGCGATGATCCTCGTCGAACTGGCGCTTCCGGGCGCGAGCTTCATCTACAACGGAGCCGAACTCGGCCTGCCGAACGTCGACCTGCCCGACGAGGCACTACAGGACCCGGTCTGGGAACGATCCGGACATGCCGAGCGAGGACGCGACGGCTGCCGAGTGCCCCTTCCGTGGGAAGGAAGCGAACCCCCGTTCGGATTCACCACCGGTGCGAGCACCTGGTTGCCGATGCCACGCGAGTGGTCGACACTCACGGTGGAGGCGCAGATCGAGGACGTCGACTCGATGCTCTCGCTTTATCGCGCCGCCCTCGAACTTCGTAGCGCCAGGCCGGAGTTCTCCGGCGCCGACATCGATTGGTACGGCAGTCCCCCCGGCTGCCTCGCTTTCCGTCGACGCGGTGGTCTGATCTGTGCTCTCAACACCACGGAGGTGCCGATCGCACTGCCGAACGGGCAGCTGCTGTTGAGCAGCGCGCCACTCGTCGACGGTCAACTACCCGTCAACGCTGCGGCGTGGCTGATCTGAGAGAACACCGCACCCGCCACCTGAACTCCTATCGTGCGACCATCAGCGGTATCGAACCACCGCGGTGACGGTAGATCGAACCGAACCGTGCATCGAGCCGCACCCAGGATTTGCTCGCCCGCACCCGAACCAGTTCCGAGGCGTCGATCTGCTCGAGGTCGATGTCGGCGGTCATCGCCTCGGACCCGGCGTGCGGAACGAATCCCATTGCGGTCAAGGCAAAAATAACCCGCATCGAGATCCCGACCGTGCCGGACGGACCACTGACCTCGAGCACGTCCTGATCGAGCAACGACGCCGGCGGACCGTGACTACTTCCATGCTCCAGTGCCAAGGCGTTGCCCCGCTGCGCCAGTTCGATCAGCACCCGGGCGGGTACGTCGTCCAGGTGCTCGAAGCCGTCCATCGGCGGCAACGCCCCACGCCACGCCGAATCCATGGCGAACCCCGGATCGATCAGCTCACTTGTCGCCTGCTCCACCGCCGAGAGCAACTGATCGCCGGCAGCCGAGGTGTCGTCAGGGTTGATGGTGCCCGCCACGGTTCGCGTAGCGAGAGCGTCGAAACCCGTTGACGCCCAAACGCTCAGGTGAGCATCTCCGCGTCGACGCATCCGGATGACCGCGGACTCGTCCAAACGCAAGGCGTGACCGATGAAGCCGGCCAAGTTCTTTCGCTCGGCCTCCTCGGGCACGGTCAGGACACGTTCATGCACGTTGCCAGCTCTCCAAGTACTCCCGCTCGGGCCCGCTGAGGCGGCGCAGACGTTGAGTGTCGATATCGAAGGCCGCGATCTGAGTCGATGCCACGATGGACGGCGGAACGCTGAGATCGGCGCCACGCGGCCGAACCTCGTACGCGATGGTGAAGTCCACCGCGCGAACCTTTTCCACCCACATGAAGACGTCGAGCGGCGAATCGTCGTGCCGCAGTTGGCCGCGGTACCGCACATGGAGATCGGCAATCACGGCCCCGTCACGCAGGGTGACCGTCGGGCGCGAGTCTTCGAACAACCAAGGAATCCGCGCCTCTTCGAGCAACGTCACCATCCGTGCGTGGTTGATGTGCTGGAAGGCATCCATGTCGGACCACCGAACCACAACTTCGGCGTGGAATCCTTCGCTCAACGTCCTACCTCCGATCGGGTGCCCATGCTGCGCACCATGCTACGAACCTGACGCGCCGCCACCGAGAGCGTCGCGAGGTCAAGCGTCCCAGACTCGAAGATCTCGACGAGAGCTGCCCTCGCCCGGCTCAGACGCGAGGCGTTGGTCGACTCCCATTCGTCGATCTTCTCCTGCGGCGACTCCCCCGGCTCGCCGCCGGCCAGAACCTCCATCGTCAGCTGCCGAAGCGAACTGTAGAGGTCGTCTCGCAACGCGAGCCTCGCGAGCGAGTGCCATCGATCGCCGCGCTCGAGTCCCGAGACCGCGCTCAGCAACCAGTCGATTCCCAGATGCGCGTCCAAGGCGTAGTACAGCTCCGCGACTTCGGTGATGTCGTGATCTGCGATGTCGGCGATATCCGCGATGTCGAGCAGGCAGTAGACATCCAGCAGTCGGAACACGTCCAGCGCCAACGCTTCCGGAGCCCCGCGATCGATCACCGATTGAGCCCGCACCAGCAGATCGTCGAGTTGATGGCCCGCAAGCAGCCCCGGGACCAGAGGTGCCGTAGCCCGATACGCCGCCGAGTAACGCGCAACCTCGGCGCCGACGGCGATCGGCTGGGGCCGATTGGCCAGGAACCACCGCGACGCGCGGTCGAGCAAGCGGCACGACTCAACGATCAACTCGTTTTCGATCTCTGCACTGACGCCCGCCGAGCGGATTCGCGACCACACCTCGTCGAGCGCAAACACCTCTCGCACAGCGGCGTAGGCACGGATCGAGTCCGTACTGCTCGCTCCGGTCTCCTCGGCCAAGCGGTAGGCGTACGTGATTCCGCCGTTGTCGATCACTTCGTTCACGAGCATCGTCGCGACGATCTGCCGCCGCAACGGGTGTGCCTTGATCTCCGTTTCGAACCGATCGCGAACAGCGGTCGGGAAGTACTGCGGGATCTGCTGGGCGAAGAAATCGTTGTCCGGCAACTCGGTTGCGAGCAGATCGTCCTTGAGTGAAAGCTTCACGTGCGCCGTCAGCGTCGCCAATTCCGGCGACGTCAGACCCACACCGGCCTCGAGTCGACGCTCGATCTCCTTGTCGGTCGGCAACGCCTCGAGTTTGCGGTCAAGGCCACGTGCCTTGGTCAGATCCGTCAACTGACGGCGGTGAACACCGAGCATCTGAGAAGCGGTCACGCGGGAGATTCCGAGCAGCGCGTTCTGAGCAATGTTGTCCGCCAACACCAGCGCCGCCACGTCGTCGGTCATCGACGCCAGCAACGGATTCCGTTCCTGCGTGGGCAGTAACTGCGAACGCACGAGCGAATCGAGAAGAATCTTGATGTTCACTTCGTGATCGGAGCAGTCGACGCCGGCCGAGTTGTCGATGGCGTCGGTGTTGATGTGACCGCCGCTGGCGCTGAACTCGATTCTTCCCAGAGCAGTGACGCCGAGGTTGCCGCCCTCCCCGATCACCTTGACCCGCAGATCTTGACCGTCGACACGCACGGCGTCGTTGCTCTTGTCGCCAACCTGCGCATTGGTCTCGGTCGACGCTTTGACGTATGTACCGATTCCGCCGTTCCACAGCAGATCCACCGGTGCCGACAGAATCGCCTGCATCAATTCCGGCGGCGAGAGCTTCGTGACCCCCTCGGCCAGACCCAGTGCGATCCGGACGCTTTCGGCGATCGGAACCGACTTGACCGTGCGGTCCCATACGCCGCCACCTTCACTGATCAGGCTCTTGTCGTAGTCGGCCCATGACGACCGTGGCAACTCGAAAAGTCGTTGACGTTCGACGAACGAGCTCGCTGCATCCGGGTTCGGATCGAGGAAGATGTGTCGATGATCGAACGCGCCCACCAGACGGATGTGCCGACTGAGGAGCATTCCGTTGCCGAACACGTCTCCGCTCATGTCGCCGACGCCTACCGTCGTGAAATCCTGCGTCTGCGTGTCGACCCCGAGTTCGCGGAAGTGCCGCTTGACGCTTTCCCAGGCGCCGCGAGCGGTGATACCCATGCCCTTGTGGTCGTATCCCACGGAGCCACCGGAGGCAAACGCGTCGCCGAGCCAGAAGTCGTACTTGGCGGCAACCGAATTGGCGAGATCCGAGAACGTCGCCGTGCCCTTGTCCGCGGCGACCACCAGGTAGCGATCCTGATCGTCCTTGCACACCACTCGATCCGGCGTCACAACTTCGCCGGTAGCCGCGTGCACGTTGTCGGTGATGTCGAGCAATCCGGAGATGAACGTGGTGTAGCAGGCCTTGCCGGTTTCCAGCGTCGCCATTCGATCAACGGCCGGATCGCCCGTCGGCAGAGGCGGATTCTTCACGACGAAGCCGCCCTTGGCGCCGACCGGCACGATCACCGCGTTCTTGACGGCCTGAGCCTTCACCAAGCCGAGCACCTCGGTGCGGAAATCCTCGCGCCGGTCGGACCAGCGGAGCCCGCCGCGCGCGACTGCGCCGAATCGCAGGTGGACGCCTTCGACCTCGGGTGAGTACACGTAGATCTCGAAAGCCGGCCGCGGCTTGGGCAACTCGCTGATCCGTGAGGGATCGAGCTTGACCGACAGGTAGTCGCGAGAGCGGCCATCGGCGTCGACGACGTAGAAATTGGTACGCAAGGTCGCCTTCACCAAGGAGAACATTCCACGCAGAATGCGATCGGCATCCAAGCTGAGTACCTCGTCGATGGACGCACGCAACTGCTCGTCCAATTCGGCGACGCGAATGTCGTCCTGCTTCTCGGGGTCGAACATCGCCTCGAACAACTGCACCAATGCAAACGCGGTCTGCGGGTGTGTAAGCGCGATTCCTTCGATGTGGAACTGACTGTATGGAAATGTGGCCTGGCGCAGATACTTTGTGTAAGCACGCAGCACCACGGCTTGCCGCCAGGACATTCCGGCCCGCAGCACCAACTCGTTGAATCGGTCAGCTTCGGCCCGGCCGAACCAGACTGCACCGAATGCAGCCGTGAATCGCTTCTGGACCTCGGTCAGCGGGGCGGTACTGGTCTCGAGCGGCACCTGCGCATCGAGGTCGATCTCGACCGACGCCCGAAGATCCGCCGGTACCGACAATCCGAAATCGTAGATCCAGCACTGAACGCCGTCGAGTCGCTGCACGACGTGCGGCCGCTCGTCGAGAACTTCGACGCCGAGTGACTGCAGCACCGGTAGCACCTGGCTCAACGAGATACCGTCGCCGCCGACGAAGAGCGTGAAGCGCCAGGCACCGGGCGCGGAGTCCACAGCACGATAGAGCAGTACGTCGATCGCGCCTGGCGCCAACGCCTCGAGTCTGGCGATATCGGCCAACGCGCGTGACGGTTCGAAGTCCTCCTTGTATCCATCGGGAAGCACCCGCGAATACCGCTGCACCAGTTCCGGATCCACACCCGGACTTTCACGAACAAGGTCGTTGATGCGGTCGTCCCAGCTACGACTGACTTCGGTCAACAGAGCCTGAACTCGCTCGCGGTTGGCCTCGGAGACATCCAGATGAACCGGCTCACTGTCCGGATCGCGCCGGATCGTCACGTGCAACAGCGCAAGATCGTTCTCGGTAACCCGGGCGGTGTAATCGACTGTGCCTGGTCCGAATTCGCGCCACAACAGGTTTTGCATCGCCAGTCGCACCCGCGTCGTGTACCGGTCGCGGGGTAGATACACCAAGCAGGATACGAACCGTCCGAACGTGTCCTCGCGGACAAAGAGTCGCACCTGTCGACGCAGCCCGATGCTGTGCACGGCGTGGACGGTCTCGAACAAGGTCTCGGCGTCGCTCGAGAACAACTCGGTGCGTGGGAACGACTGGATGACCTCGAGCATCGCCTGACCGGAGTACGAATGCAGGTCGACACCGGCACGCGCGATGACTTCGCGAACGCGGCGCTCGATCAGAGGAATCGCGAGGACGTTCTCGTGGAGTGCGACCACGGTGAACACACCCAGGAATCTGTGCTCCCCCACGATGTTTCCCTCGTCGTCGAGGATCGAGACACCCACGAAGTACGGGTAGACGGCGCGGTGCACCGTGGCGGGGAACGATCCCTGCGTCAGGACCAGAAGCGGTCGATCCGGGAGATCTGCGACGGGAGGCAAACTCATCGGGCCTTCGGTGACCGCGTCGGAGCGCAGCACGCCGAGCCCGCTGCCGGCGACCGTGCGTGAACCGTCCTTCGTACCCTCGAATCGCCGGTATCCGAGCACGGCATAGTTTCCGTCCGCCATCCACCGCAGCAGCCGAGCGGTATCGGAGAATTCTTCGGGGGTGATCCTCCCGGAGGCAGTTTCTGCAGCACTCTCCAACTCGTCGGCAACGCGCAGTTGCAATGCCTTCATGTCCGGGGTGTCACCAACCACCTGGCGGACGTCTGCGAGCACCTTGCCGAGGTGTGCTTCGATCGCGTCGAGAGCGGAATCCTCGACTTCAGAGTCCAACTGGACGTGCATCCAGGATTCTTGGATACCGCTGTCGCCCAAGGACATCAGATTGCCCGAGTCATCGCGTTCAACCGTCAGGATCGGATGGGCGAATTGACTGATTCCCACACCTTGTCGGTTGAGCATCGCGGTAACGGACTCGACGAGCAACGACATGTCGTCGGTGACGATCTGGACGGCAGCGCCGAGACCCTCGGATCCTGACGGGCGGTACACACGCCATACGGCCGTGCCCGGGGTCCGCTGCCTCCCGAGCGCAAGATGCGCGAGCAGGACTCGATCCGATCGACCGTTGATGACGTCGTCGCTGTCACCCTCGTCGATATGCGTGAAAAAGGCCTCGCGAAGACGCGTCAACAACGTCGCTTCGTCGAGGCCTGTGCCCTGCTGCCGTACACGGTCTGTCATTCCTGGCTCACATCCTTGTGGGTTCTGATCGCCGCGACCAATCTCTGACTCGAGACTAGCCGCGGCAACCAGTACCTAGGGTGAACTGAGAAACGAAATCTACGATGTCGTCATCTGAACAAGCGATGCTTCGAGCACCGCGCGTTCGCTGTCCGCCAGCGGTCTGGACTTTTCGGACACCGTGTCGAATCCGACCATCAACGCGTCGCCGAAAGCGCATTCGACACCCGCGTTGTCACGGATGACGTGCCGAACCGTGAACGAGGAAGTCCCGACGTGAGTCGTGAAGATCTCCACATTCAAGGGACCGGACCGATCGGTGACCGGCTTGAGGAACTCGACGGTCATCTTTCGAACCACGAGGTATCCCGGCCGGCCGCCGAGCGGCGCCAGTTTCGCTTCCAGGAACTGGATGCGCGCTTCCTGCATGTACTCGACGTAACGCGTGTTGTTGACGTGACCCAACCGGTCGGAATCGCCCCACCGGACCTGGATTTGCGCCGTGTATACGTCGGACACCGGATCAGTCCCTGGTGAGCTTGCGGTGAGTCACGCGGTGCGGGCGTGCGGCGTCGGGGCCGAGTCGCTCGACCTTGTTCGCCTCGTAGCCCTCGAAGTTGCCCTCGTACCAGTACCAAGCTGCCTCGTTGTCGCCGAAGCCACCTTCCCACGCGAGGATGTGGGTACAGGTCCGGTCCAGGAACCAGCGATCGTGCGAGATCACGACGGCGCAGCCGGGGAACTCTTCGAGAGCGTTCTCCAGCGAGCCGAGGGTTTCGACGTCGAGGTCGTTGGTGGGCTCATCGAGCAGGATCAGGTTGCCGCCCTGCTTGAGCGTCATCGCCAGGTTCAGGCGGTTGCGCTCACCACCGGAGAGGACGCCGGCCGGCTTCTGCTGATCGTGGCCCTTGAAACCGAACGAGCTGATGTACGCGCGCGAGGGGAACTCGGTCTGGCCGACGACGATGAAATCGAGCCCGTCGGACACGGTCTCCCAGACCGTCTTCTTGGGGTCGATTCCGGAACGGTTCTGGTCGACGTAGCTCAGCTTGACCGTCTGACCGATCTTGACCTCACCGGCGTCAGGCTCCTCGAGACCGACGATGGTCTTGAACAGCGTCGTCTTACCGACGCCGTTGGGGCCGATGACGCCGACAATTCCGTTGCGCGGCAACGTGAACGAGAGATCCTTGATCAGCACGCGACCGTCGAAGCCCTTGTCGAGGTTCGAGACCTCCACGACCACGTCACCCAGGCGCGGCGGTGCCGGGATCTGGATCTCGTCGAAGTCGAGCTTGCGCGTCTTCTCTGCTTCGTTCGCCATTTCCTCGTAGCGATCGAGACGAGCCTTGTTCTTGGCCTGGCGGGCCTTGGCGCCGGAACGAACCCATGCGAGCTCGTCCTTGAGGCGCTTCTGCAGCTTCTGATCCTTCTTGCCGGCAACTTCGAGGCGTGCAGCCTTCTGCTCCAGGTAGGTGGAGTAGTTGCCCTCGTACGGGTACAGGCGTCCGCGGTCGACTTCACAGATCCACTGCGCGACGTGATCGAGGAAGTAGCGATCGTGAGTCACGGCGAGGATTGCGCCGGGGTAAGCAGCGAGATGCTGCTCGAGCCACAGGACAGATTCGGCGTCGAGGTGGTTGGTGGGCTCATCGAGGAGCAGGAGGTCGGGCTTGCTCAGCAGCAGCTTGCAGAGCGCAACGCGTCGCTTCTCACCACCGGAGAGGTGGGTGACCATCTCTTCCGGCGGGGGGCAGCGCAGGGCGTCCATAGCCTGCTCGAGCTGCGAGTCGATCTCCCACGCATCTGCGTGATCGAGCTTCTCCTGCAGCTCGCCCATCTCTTCCATGAGCTCGTCGGAGTAATCCGTAGCCATCAGCTCGGCGATCTCGTTGTACCGCTTGAGCTGGACCATCGTCTCTCCGAGACCGTCCTCGACGTTCTCGCGAACGGTCTTGGTCTCGTCGAGCTCCGGCTCCTGCATGAGGATGCCGACGGTCGCGCCCGGAGCCAGGAATGCCTCGCCGTTGCCCGGCTGGTCCAGTCCGGCCATGATCTTGAGGATGCTGGATTTACCAGCGCCGTTCGGTCCGACGACACCGATCTTCGCGCCGGGGTAAAAGCTCATCGTGACGTCATCGAGGATGACCTTGTCACCGTGCGCCTTGCGCACCTTCTTCATCGTGTAAATGAACTCAGCCATGACCGCCAGCCTATCGGTGTTTGTCCTATAACCCACATTGCGCGTTGGCGCTCACACCGATGCGGGTTCTGCGGACAGTCCGAGGTCATCGACCAGATTCGTCGACATGCTCATCGACCCCCACGAAAACCGCGATGGGGACACCTCCGGGTGTCCCCAGGACGGCTCAGATCATTGCCCTGTGGATGCCCTTCGGCTCGCCACCGAGCTGCGAGAGCGTCGACGCATGGAAGATGGAACCGGGTACATGGATCGCGTGCGCCAAACCGGCATGAGCGTCACGCCAGAACCGCTGCATCGGCGTGTTCAACTGCAAAGCCCCACCACCGGAACGAGCAAAGATCTCGTCCACCGCACTCACCGCACGCCACGCCGCAGCAGTCTGCGTACGGCGACCGATCGCACGAAGCTCGAACGAAACTTCCTGCCCCTTCTCCGTCATGTCCCAGAAACGATCCACCGTCTCCAAGATCGCAGCCCGAGAAGCAGCGATCTCGGCCGCCGCCTCACCGATCGCGAACAGCACGTACGGATCTTCCTTTATCGGAACACCACTGACCGTCACACGCTCACGCTGCGCCGCCATGTTGCACGCCAACGCACCCTCAGCGATACCGATCAACGACGAAGTGATCCCCAACGGGAAAATGCACGAGAACGGGAACTTGTACAACGTCTCCGTACGGCCCGCTTCCTTCCACGCCGTCCCGTCGAAAACCTTTCCCGCATCAAGAGTCCGATACGTCGGCAAGAACGCATCCTTGACGATCAGATCCTTCGACCCCGTACCGCGCAGACCCACGACATTCCAGCTGTCCTGGTCGATGTCGTAATCCGAACGCGGCAACAACACGTGCAGAATCTTCGGCGGCATCAACGGCTTACCGGACTCGTCACCGACCATCGCACCGATCATGATCCAGTCACAATGATCGGTACCCGAGGAGAACGACCAACGACCGTTGAGGATGTACCCACCCTCGACCGGCCTCGCCACACCCATCGGCGCATACGGCGACGCCATCCACGTATCAGGATCGGTTCCCCACACCTCTTCCTGAGCCTTGCGGTCGAAGAACGCAAGCTCCCACGGATGCACACCGACGATGCCGCTGACCCAGCCCGTGGCACCATCCATCGCACCGATAGCCATTGCCGTCTCGGCGAATTCACGCGGATGCGCCTCGAGGCCTCCGAACTCCTTCGGCTGCAACATCCGGATGACGCCGGCGTCGCGCAAACGCTTCGCGCTGCCGTCCGTCAAGCGCATCAGCTTGTCGCCCTCGACCCCGTCGGCGCGGATCTCGTCGGCGAACTGTGAGATGTTGTCCAGAACCTGACCCATGATCTTCCGCCTCCATTGATAGTCGACCAACGACCATTAAAGTAGAACACGTTCTAGAAACTTGCGGAAGTGAAATGGCCGACATTTCTTACACTCACACGGTCTGCAGTTCCGACGGGAGTTCGACGGCGTCGCTACCCGAGGCCGCAAGCAACTGTGCGTATCGCCCACCTTGTTGCACAAGTTCGTCGTGGGTGCCCTTTTCCACAACCACGCCCTGGTCGAGGACCGCAATGAGATCCGCATCTCGAACCGTGGAAAGCCTGTGCGCCACAACAAGAGTGGTGCGTCCGACCATCAGCTCGTCGAGCGCGTCCTGCAACGCACGTTCAGTGCGATTGTCCAAGGCGCTCGTCGCCTCGTCGAGGACAAGGATCGGCGGATTCCGCAGGACTGTGCGCGCGATCGCTATGCGCTGTTTCTCACCGCCGGAGAATCGGTAGCCGCGCTCGCCGACCATGGTGTCGTACCCGTCGTCGAGACCGGAAATGAACTCGTGGATCTGCGCGATGCGCGCTGCCTGCTCGATCTCGGCGTCCGTGGCGTCGGGTTTCGCGAACCGAAGGTTCTCACGAATCGTCGTGTGGAAGAGATACGTCTCCTGCGACACCACACCTACCAGGTCGGAGACCGTCGCCAGATCGAGGTCCCGCAGATCGACGTCGTCGATTCTCACCGATCCCGCAGTCGGGTCGTACAGACGTGCGGCCAAGTATCCGAGAGTGGTCTTGCCCGAACCCGTGGAGCCGACAAGCGCCAAGGTTCCGCCGGCCGGGACCGTGAGGTCGATGTTGTCGAGGGTCTTGCTGTCGGTTCCTGGATACGAGAAGTCGACGTGGTCGAACCGAAGTTCGCCGGACATCTTGGTGCGGTCGAAGCTCTTCGACTCTTCCGGATCCGCGATGTCGATCGGCAGATCCAGGTACTCGAACACGCGACTGAACAGTGCCATCGAGCTCTGCACCTCGACGCCCGTGTTGAGCAGCATCATGGTGGGGCGGAACAATTGTGTTTGCAGCGTGGTGAATGCGACGAGGGTGCCGACGGTGATGGTGTTGCCGTGATCGAGAGTGAAACCGGCAAACCAGTAGACCAGTGCAGGCATGGCTGCGAAGGTGATCGACATGGTCGCCATGCGCCACTTGCCGGCCATCATGGCTCGGAGTTCGACGTCTGCGACTTCCGCTGAACGCTCGGTGAATCGATCCGTCAGAGCCGACTTCGCGCCGGTCGTCTTGCCGAGGAGAATGCCACTGACGGAGAGAGATTCCTCCACCTGGACCGACAGATCACTGAGTAGCTTCTGCCGCTTACCAGAGATCTTGCGGCGCTCGTCACCGATCTTGCGTGCGATACGGATGAACACCGGCAAGATCGCCAGCGAGAAGATGGCAAGCCGCCAATCCAGAAGGAACAGAGCAACAATGGTGGCTGCCACGGTCGTTGCATTCTGCGCGATGGACGTTGCCGTGTTGGTGACCACCGACTGCATACCGCCGATGTCGTTGGCAATACGCGACTGAACTTCTCCGGTTCGGGTTCGAGCGAAGAATCCGAGCGACTGATTCTGCAGATGCGAGTAGACCCGCACGCGCAGTTGGTGCATCAGTTTCTGGCCGATGCTGTTGGACATCCAGGTCTGGGCCACGCCGAGACAGCTCGTGATCACGGCAATGGCGATCATGCCGATGGCCAGAACGCTGACGAGTCCGAGGTTCTTGTCCGGGATCGCCTTGTCGAGCATTTCGCGTAGGAGCAGCGGGCTGCCCAGCGCCACGATCGCGCTGAGTGTGATGACCGCGGTGACGATGGCGATCTGAGTTCGATACGGCGCGAACAGTCCGAGTACGCGCTTTGCCGGTACGGATTCCGCCGGAGTGATCTCGACAGCGGATCGTTCGATGTTTCGCATGTGATCTGGTTTCACGTTCTACCTCCTGGAGGCTTTCTCACCCTAGTTTCATATTGATGAGGTTACCTCACTATGAGGCTGACACCAACAACGCTAGACTGGCGCCATGCATTCCCGAGAGCGCGAACTCACCGACGTCGTGATGTCGGTGGCACGGCTCATCCGCCGACGCCAAGTGGCAGCGCTGGAACCATTCGGCCTCTCGCCGTCGCAAAGCCGAGCGCTGCGAGTGCTGACCCGAGTGGGCGAACCGGTTCGACTCGGGTTTCTTGCCGAGCGCTTGCGCATAGTTCCGCGGTCGGCGACCGACGTCGTGGATTCCCTCGAAGACGCCGGATGGGTGCGCCGCACTCCCGACCCGAACGATCGGCGAGCAGTGCTGCTCGAGTTGACCGACGCCGGCGCTACCCTCGCTGCCGACGTCGCGAAAGCTCAACGACGCGAATCCTCGGATGTGTTCGACGACCTCGACGAATCGGAGCGAGCAACTCTCACCGAACTTCTTGAGCGAGTGGACGCGGGGCACGACTCGCGGCCCCGCGACTGCCCGAAACCTTCGGTCTGAGTCCTCACGCAGCGACGGTGTCGACTGCGTCCTCGACATTCTCCGCCGACGTCGGCTTGCTCTGACGCTCGATCTTCGAGATGCAACGAGCAAGGTCCGCGCCTACCGCAGTCGCCCGTAGCTCGAGATCGGAACGAGGCACACCCTCTTTGGTCGTGTACTCGTTGGTGCGCAACTCCCCCGCCACCATGACCGGATCACCCTTCATGATGGATGCGCCGACGCCGGTGACCAACCGCCGCCAGCAGCTGACCGTGAGATAGAGGGTCGCTCCGTCCGTCCACTCTCCGGTCACCGCGTCTTTGCGACGCGTGTTGCTCGCCATCCGAAAGCTCAGCACCTCTTCGCCATTGGTGGTCTGCCGCTTCACCGGATTGGTGATGACGGTTCCGACAACCGTTGCATGCGTTTCGTACATGTCCGATCCCCCTTCGAACTCCAGAACCCGCCAACTGCCGCGGGGCCGATCATTGCGTCGGCAGTTTCGATTGTGGAACGACAAACGCGTGGCTCGGGATCTTCGATTTCCACCTGTGCATCGGTGGAACAGCTGTGGAGAAACAGCACTGCCCGAGCCAAACGGCCCGGGCAGTGTCGGAGCTAAGTGCTAGTCGAGGATTCGTCGGATTTCTTCTCGCTGGGTGTCTCGTCCGCAGAGTCCTCGCTTGTAGTCTCCGCGTCAGCAGCCTCACGGGGTTTCCACCCTTCGCGGTCCCGCCTGGCCAATTCGGCGAACATGGCGTTGTGAGCAGCGAGGTCGGCGTCGTGGTCACGCTCGGCCGCACGGTCCGTTCGGCGCGCGGTCCTTCCGTCACTGCGCGACCACTGAACCAGCAGCGCGAGCATGACCACCATGAGTGGGATCTCGCCGGTCGCCCACGCGATGCTGCCGCCCAGCTGCTGATCGCCGATCAGATCGTTGTTCCAGCCGAGGCCGAGCGAACGGAAGTACGCGCCGCCCATGACGGCGGTAGTGCTCATCAATGCCACGCCGAAGAAGGCGTGGAACGGAAGTGAGCCGAAGACCATTGCCAGCTTGGTCACCGGCTGCAATTGGCGCGGTGACGGGTCGATTCCGATCGCCACCCAATAGAAGAGATAGCCACTGAGGATGAAGTGCAGATTCATCAGCAGGTGAGCACTGTGCGAGTCGACGGTAGCGCCGTAGATTCCGCCGAGGTAGAGCGCGTAGAAGCCGCCGACAAAGAGAACTGCCGCCACGATCGGGTGGGTGATGAATCGCGAGAACGGGCTGTGCAGCGCGGTCAGAATCCACTCGCGAATGCCGGGCACGCCGTCCTTGCCTGCCGGATCCAGGGCCCGCAGAGCCAAAGTGATCGGCGCACCCAGAACCAGCAGGACTGGGCCCAACATCGACAGCGCCATGTGCGCACCCATGTGAACGCTGAAGACTGCCGGTGCGTATTTGCCGACGCCCGACGACGTGGCGATCAGGAGCACCGCACAACCGCTCATCCAGGCGATGGTTCGGCCGACAGGCCAGGAATCCCCACGCTTGGCCAGCTTGCGCAGACCGATTCCGTACAGAATCGCCGCAGCAACGGCGGCGGTGCCGAACATGAGGTCGAATCGCCAGTCCGTCACGAAGGCCATGAACGACGGCGGGTCCGGAAGGTTGTAACCGAGTTCGACCTCGGGAATCGAAGGAATCGACAAAGGCGGGGGCGGCGGGGTACGACCAATGCCGATCGCGAGACCGATGGTCGCCGCCATCACGATGCCTTCAGCGCCGGCAAATCGAATCAGGGCAGAGCGACTCTTCGGATTCTCCGCCAGCGCCGGTAGCGCCCGACTCCGCTGAGCCCAACCGAAGAACCCGAGGATGATCAGTGCAACTGTTTTCGCGACGATCAATCGTCCATACGTCGTGGTGAATACGTCGTCGAGAGGCAGACGGACAATCGCGTTGATGACGCCGCTGAATCCCATGACGACGAAGCAGATGGATGCGACCGTCGAAAAGCGTCGGGCTGCTACGTCGGTGTAATCGCCGCCGCGCCGCGCGTGTGCCAGTAGCGCGAACAAGCCGCCGGCCCAGAGCGAAGCCGCCACGAGGTGCAGGATCAGGCTGTTGGTAGCGATGTCATGCGACCCGCCCGAAGACGAGTGACCGGTGAGAGCGAGCGGCATCAGTCCGAGAAGACCGACCAGCAGCAGTAGCGGGGTCCACCACCAGCGCAGTGTCAGTCGGGCCAGGATCGCCAGAACAACCGCGATGATCGCAGTCCAACGCCAAGCGCCGGCGATCTCGACCTGATCGAGTCCCGACCACAGGTTCGCCGGTTTGATCGCTTCGGCAAACGGCTGACCCGACGTGTCAGAGAGCGTCAGAGGCACCATCATGAACGAACAGATCGCCCACACGATCGCGGCGTGCGATGCAGTTCGGACTGCCCGATAGCCGTCGACGTCGAGGACGCCCGACTTCTGCGGCGGCACGAAGAACGCGGCCAGCAGCAGTGACCCGATCGCGATGACCGCGGCGATCTCCCCCAGTGCCCGCATCGCGGGCAGGCCGTACGTGGTGATCGGGCCTGGATCCGGGATGCCCAGAAGAGTCAGTGCCTGCGACGCGGAGAATCCCACCACGATGGCTGCGGTGAGCCCTGCGATGAGTCCACTGACCACGAATATCGCGGTCGAAGAAGCGGGTGCACCGCTGTGCGGAGTGGACTCCGGTGGGGAATCTGTCGGCGCGAGGTCGGGTGTAGCCATACCTCAAGGGTAGGACCTTCGCGAACCGACTACGACAACGCGTCGGAGTTGGGCGGCGCGCGTCACATCCCGAACCCTCGAGTATGATGTTCCACGCGCCTCCGTAGCTCAGGGGATAGAGCAAGAGCCTTCTAATCTCTTGGTCGCAGGTTCGAATCCTGCCGGGGGCACCACAAGATTTAATTCACAGATAGTCACGCTGCGTGGACGAGCGGCCACTGGGCAGAGCAGTCCGATACGGACCGAAACCTAGCCCACAAATTACGTGCCGTCCGCAGTAATCTGCCACGCATGAAGAAGGCACTTCCGAAGACCCTGAAGTCACTCGCCCGGACCGTTGGAATCCTGGCACTCGCGATCGTCGTGGTATCCGTCGTCGAGAGGTTCACCGGCGCACACCAACCGACTACCGGTCCCGCCTCGTTGACCGGGCCAGACCAATCGTTGTAGCCCTTCCCTGCGACTGCGACAAGGTCGTCTCACGAAGTTCTACGACAACGAGCCGGTAGCCAAGAATGCACCAATGCCAGCCGAGTCGCATGCAACACGCTCAGCAGAGCCGCCGCACAGTGTCACAGAATCTCTGGGCTCCGGATCCCAGGGCGTATAACAGCAGCCGGAGTAGTCGGACCTTGCTGGCGGCCGTGGGCGTAGCACCAATGACACAAGCTGCGTCAGAATGGTTGAGCGAGAACTCGATTCGAAGTTCTAATTTCGCGAAGTTTCCAGGGAGCCGTGAGAGGCGCCGGCTCTGGGACCTCGCAGCTACTCGGTGCGGTTGCTCGGATGTGGCGACTGCGCACCGATCGAACCCGCCGCATCCGCCGTCAGCGACTACGCAACGACCGTCACCATTTGACTCCGGGCATCGAAAGCGCTTGAAAAGTAAGCCATTTCATCGTGCCGAGATGCGCGAGAACGACCTGAACTTGCGAGGTCTCGAGATCTTCGAAGAAGCCTCCGACGTGGCATTTTCCGAGATCCACACACATCCCAGGCAGTGCCTCATCCGTGCGCACAAGAGCGTCGCCAATAGTCGCTGCGACGCGTGATCAGCTGGACTGACGTAACCGTACCGAAGGCTTTCTACGAAAAGCTGGGCGAACCTTTGTCTAGAATGGCCATGTCGGCCCCAGAAGCATTATCGACGGTTAACTCAGGCCGGAATCCAATCTGCTAAGAAAACGAATCTAATGTGACCCCTATCTCTGAATCCTTTCAGAACAGGGGTTTCGATGACCAGCGACTGAATTCACCCCCAAATTCACCCTCCTCCTATACGCAGAAACATGATTTGCATTTATGCCGAGCGTGTGCGCACAGATAATTCGCTCCACGCCTTGTCGTTCCGACAGCAAATAAGGGGCGGTGAACTGCATAAAGGCCCATTCGGTACAGCAGCGCCGACTCGGCTCGGCCGCTCACCGATTGTCGACAGGGGCCAAGGCAGGTATATAACTGATGGTCGAGATCGAATTGTGATGAACCAGCCAGTTAACTCGAAATAAATCAACGGAAGATAGATATAGCCAGGTAAGCGCAGTTTTTCTTGCATGGACGCACGTCCATGGCGTGTCCAGCTATGCGATTTGCTCGTGTTAGATTCCTGATTGCGCATCGCCCGGTTTGCGCCTTCTGCGTTGTTTGCGCGGAATTTGCATCTTCTCGCGAACGGCCCCGCGCACATTTCTTTACGTTGTGCCAAAGAAAGGAATTTCATGAAAACCGTCACGGCAGCGAAGCACGCAGCACGAAGACTCCCCCTCGGAGCCATCGCACTGTTGCTATTGCTATCCGGGATGGTGCTCATGCCCGAACTGCAATGAATCGCGCAGGAAAGATCCTCGGCCGCAGCCTTTAGTACCTCGTAGGTCGTCGCGTTAGCTAATACCGGCGGTCGATCTTTCTTGGAATTTCCTGGCCTACCCAGAGCCGGCCGTCGGTCTGCGCTGGCGCCAACCAGGTCCGATTATCAACTGTTCGGCTCCGCAATAGGACGCCTGAGAATCACCAACGCTCGCATCCAGGCTCCAGAGCTGCTCAAAGGTCCCGTTTCGCTATTCGCCGGCCCCGGAAACGGGGCCCAAATCATGTGTTCTGAACGAAAGGTGTTCGTCATGCGTAACCGTGTCTTCCCACGCCGCGCCGGGGAGGGGGTGGTGTCTCGGTGGGCAGCTTTGGGGATGATTGTTGCGGTCCTGGCGCTGGTCGTATCGTCGTTCTCTTTCGTCCAGGTTGCCTCGGCAGATGACGTCGGGACCTCGACCGCCACAGTTCCGACCTCAACAGTTCCGACCACAACGAAGCCGCCCGTAACTACGACGGAGGCGCCACTGAAAACGACGGCGCCGCCTACTTCCACGTCGGAGTCACCCACTTCTGCGAAACCGGCGATCACAACCACAGCGCCCCCGTCTACGACTTCTGTGGCGGCGCAGCGACTGGCCGCACGCGGAGTCAATCCCGGCATCGATGTGAAAATCACCGACGTCCAGGTCGAGGGAAAGAACGACCAGCAGATCACGGTCGGGGACTCCGTCACGGTGAAGGGCACCTGGGACGCGTCAAGCGCGAGCCCGCAACCGGGCGACCAGTTCACCATCGGATTCCCTGACGAGTTGAAGCTCCAGTCCAACCCGACGATCGCGCTCGAGGGCGACGACGGGACGGTTTGGGGCACATGCGATCTGGTTGCTTCCACCAATCTGATGACGTGTGTTCTCTCCGATGCCGTGGCGGATCGCCCGGACGAGGTGAAGGGCGATTTCTTCGTTTACACCAAGGCGGTCGCGTACACCACCGAAGAGAAAGTTGATTTCACGATCAACGGCAGTTTCGACGTTACGCACGAGCTACCCGGCGGTGGCGGCATCAGCGACGGCAGCGTGATCAGCGAGGCCAAGAAGTCCGGCCAACTCCAGGGCAACAAGCAGTCTGTGCGTTGGACGATCGACATTCCCGGTGCCGATCTGGCCGCACTGGACGCGGGCGGCACCGGTTCGGTGACCCTGAGCGACGCGCTCTCAGAGAACATGAAGCTGTGTACGGGCAGCCTGATCGACGCGAAGCTGTTGTCCGGTCGCCCGAACGATCTCAAGCCGGTCGCAGGCGGCGTCACCGTCACCCAGAGTGCCGCTGGTGATCCAGTCAGCATCGCGCTCGACAACGGCGGCCCCTTCGAAAGAAACAAGCTCTACCGCATCGAGTACACCTCGTGCACAACCAGCGGCGAAGTGGACATCACCGGCACTGTCTACGACAACTCCGTGACCATCGGCGGGAACACCGTAGGCGCGGCAGGCGTCGGCCAGGATTGGGCTCCAGAGACCGGGCCGTCGAAGTCCGGCGGTTGGGCCGGGGGCACCCGGTACAGCGAGATCGACTGGAGCATCACGGTTCCGGGCACTTTCATCGAGAGCCTCCCCGACCAGAAAGTCATCATCAAGGAGACTCTCGGCGCCAATCACGAGGTCTGCGAGGGCGGCCTCGTCCCGACGGTCTGGCGCGCGAACCGTCTACCCGGGCTGAACGGTGAAACAACCAACCACGTCAACGTCACCTCCGAGTTCGACATCGACGCTTCCGGTGCCACGGCGAGTGCCCAATCCTTCAGCATGACCATCACGCCGAAGGAAAAGATCAAGCAAGACTCGACGCAGTACTACTACTACTACTACGTGAAGTTCCGGTCCTGTGTGATCGAGAAGGAGGTGCCGGACTCCTCTGATGTGTTCACCAATACGGCGGTCGTCAACGGCATCTCCAAAGACGCTTCGGTGACGGGGCCCAAGTTCGAGGGCGGCAAGACCGGCACGCTCAACACCGAACCGAAGGACGTCGCGGGCGAGAAGCAGCCTGCCGGCACGACCATCGACTGGAAGGTACAGGTCTCCGGACACACCCTCGAGGGCCTCGACGCACCGGCGGTCATCACCGACACGTTCTCCGACAGCTTGGCGGTATGTGATGTCAGCGGCGATCTGAAGAAGGACCTCAATTTCAAGGTCACCGCGCGCGACTTCCTCGCAAAAGAGGGCGGCACGGACATCACCGCAGGCACCACGGTCACACGCAGCGGCGACAACGGGATTGCTGTCACCCTCCCGAAGGACGCGGGTGACTACAACCGTGAGACACGCTATTTCATCGATTACACCCTCTGCACCAGCAGCGGTGGGCTGGATCAGCGCGGTACGGTTTACGGGAACTCGGTCTTCTACAACGGCAAGACTCAGTCGACGCAGAGTGTCAAGCAGGAATGGGGCGGCGGCGGCACAGGTCAAGGCGTGTCGCGGGGCTCGTTCTCGCTGCTGAAGGAGATCGCTCCCTTCTCCGAGAAATTCCCGGAGGACACCGAGTTCACTGTGAAAGTCGAGGAGTTCGCCCCCGGTCAAAACCCCGCGACCGACGCCCCGGTGAGCTCCTACGAGATCAAGGTGAAGGCTGACGGGACACCGGTCAGTGGGATCAACCCCCGCGGAACCGGCTGGCAGATCCGACTGTCCGAGATCAACCTCCCCACCGTTGACGGCGTGTACTTCGAGCGAGGAACGTTCCGCCCCTCAGAGGGTGTGACGCTCAACGGGGACCGCACCGAGGCACTGGTGACCATCACGCCGAAAAGCAATGTCGGTGTCACACTGCTCAACAAAGCGAGTCTGGGATCGGCGCGGATCACCAAGTCCGTCATCGGTGACGGAGCGCGCACGGGACTCGAGGCTTTCGTTGTCAACGCAGAGATCGCCTTCGGTGACGACGCCGCCGGCAACGAGTTGCGTCAATTCACTCTGAAGGACGGCCAGCACTACGACCTGGGCAAATTGCCCATCGGAGCGAAAGTCACCTTCACCGAGGTCCAACCGACGAACACCGACCTCGTGACGTGGTCGCTGCCGGTGATCAGCCCGAAGACGCTCACCATCGGCACCGACGCGTCGGCGAACACGGTCTCCGTCACCAACGAGGCCACGATCACGCAAGGCACCTTCGAAGTGAGCAAGAAGCTCACGGGCCCGAAGGCGTTCGACAAGGCCGTACCGGCCAGCTTCGACGTGATTGCCACCTGGCTCGATACGGACGGCAACCCGCAGAGCAAGACGCTGTCTCTTCCGTCCGACGGCACCCCGGTTTCGTTCGGCGAGAACCTTCCGGGCGGCACCGAAGTCACACTGACAGAGCTGGTTCCGGCAAACGGTGACGGTCTCGCCTATGGCGTGCCCGCATACTCCGGGAATGTCAGGATCAGTCCGGACAACGCGGCGGTGGTGACCATCGGCAAGGATCTGCGCAAGATCGAGGTGTCGAACTTCGTCGACGTCAACGACGGCACTCTACGCATCGCAAAGCAGGTCGGCGGTGAGGCCGCCGAGGCCGTCGGCGACGACGTGGAGTTCACGGTCGAGGCGCGTTGGCGCGACGGTGTGGGGTACCGCACCCAGGTGCTGAGCGTCAAGCAGGGACAGACCACACCGCTCGGCGTCGACCTCCCTGTCGGCACCGAGGTGACCTTCACCGAGACCGGCCGTCCCGATGTCGACGGAGTCGAGTGGGGCGCGATCTCCTGGGGCACCAGCCCGGAAGGCGAATCGTGGCTGCACTCGAACCTCGACGGCACCGCGACGGGCATAGTCTCCGACGACCCGACCGACGGTCGGCTGATCACGCTGTCGAACGAGGCGCTGTGGAAATTCGGATCGGTCGAATTCACGAAGTTCATCCTCGACGCTGACGGCAACCCCGTCCGCGCACCCGAGGCCGACCTGCCTGACAGCGCGACGTTCGAGGTCCGTATCGACGGGATCGATCCGGCACTCCCCGCTGGAACTGATTTCCCGGCAGTGGGCCAGACCATCACCCTCGATGCCGCAAACGACTGGAGCTGGACGTCCGACGAGGTTGTGCCGCGGAACACCGTGATCACCTTCTCCGAGGTCGACCCCAAGCCACTGGCCGGTATCGACTGGGCGCGGCCGTACTACTACGTCTCCGCGGATGCCGGTGACGCCGATTACCGCGACACCGTCAAGGCGGTGGCCGGTGAGAAGGCTGTGGTGGAGATCCACAACCGCCCGATCCCGACCACCGAGGTGGATATCGACAAGATCGTGACCGGCCCCAAGGGCAGCCAGGTGGCCAAGGACGGATCCACGATCTTCCAGGTCACGGCTACGTGGACGGACATCGACAATGAGGCGCGGTCTTGTGTTCTCGATGTCAAGCCGGGCGCTTCGGTCACTCCGACCGCCCAGTGCGACGCAGCCGTCATCGACGGCCGGGTCCAGTTCCCGCTGAACACCGACATCACTTTCACAGAAACCGGTGCTCACACCGACGTCACCAACGTCAAGTGGGGTGAAGTGATCTGGGGCGTCAAGGAAGGCAAGGCGGATGTCTCGACGATCGACGGCGAACCGACCGCAACTTCCGTCAAGCTCACCGGCGAAGCAAACAAGTCGGTGGTCCTGGGACTCGAGAACAAAACCAGCAGCAATGGGCTGATCATCATCCCGATCCCGATCCCGCTGCCGCCGTGGGAAATCCCGACATGGCCGGGCTCTGAAGTACCCGGAGGACCAGGCACTGACGTTTCGACTCCCGGCAACAACACTCCCGGCAACAACGGTGGTGGACACAACGGTGCTCCGGGCACACCTGCTCCGGGAAATCCTGCTCAGGCCAAACCGGACCAGTCCTCGTCCCTGCCGGTAACAGGCGCGAACGTCATCTGGCTCGCCGGTCTGGCGCTGGCACTGATCGGCGGTGGCGCATGGCTCACCCTGCGTAACCGCAAGCGTGGACCCGGCCAGGAGTAACTCCCAACCAGAAATACCGAAACAGGGCGGGTGCGACATACACCTGGTCGCACCCGCCCTGTTTCACCGTCACGACGCATCTATCTCGCGGCCGCCGCCGCGGCCCACCCCTCGAAGGAGAAACACCATGTCATTCCTCCCGTTCCCGATCGTCATCGAAGGCATCGAGACCACTGGTTCTGCCGCGATCGACGGCCTCGGTCGCCTGTCCGTACTCCTTTACGATCTCCTCGGCGGTACCGGGAGCGCCACGATCGACGCGGGCAGCTAGTTCGATACGGCACCAATGCGACACATCAGCTAGCTCGGTAGATCTGTGAAGAGGAGACCCCGGTTCGTGAGCGATACCAAAGTTCCAGGGCGTCGGCGGCCGGGCGCAGGCCAGGTAATCGGCGAACTGCTCCTCACGGCCGGGGTCGTCATCTTGCTGTTCGTCATCTATGAGGCGTTCTGGACCAATATCGTCTCAGGGCGGCTGCAGGACGAGCTCAACAACAGTCTGGAGGAATCCTGGGCCGAAGTCCCCGAAGCCTCAGGAGCGATCGATGGTCAGCCGGTGTCCCCGCTGATCCCTGTGCTCGGCGAGGGATTCGCGCGCGTGCATTTCCCCACACTCGGCGCCGCGTACGCAATCGTCGAGGGCACACGCAACGAGGACCTGCGGGCCGGCCCCGGCCACTACCCGGACTCGCAGATGCCCGGCGAAGCCGGCAACTTCGCGCTCGCCGGGCACCGCAATGGTTCCGGCGCAGTCTTCCAACACCTGGATCGACTCGATGCATGCGATGCCGTCGTCGTGGAGACCGAGTTCCAATGGATGACGTACCGGTTGCTCCCACTCGACCAGGCCTCGCCCGAACGTCGCGCTGCGGCGAATGCCTGCTTGAATCCCGAGCAAGCCGATCGTGTTTCCGAAGGCGACTACGTCCATCTCCTCGGGCGGCACATCACCGTGCCCGGGGATGTCGCGGTCGTCAACCCGTTGCCCGGAAACCCTTGGGCCGCGCCCGACGCCACGCTGGAAAGTATGTTGACACTGACCACGTGCCATCCGCTCTACTCGAACAGCGAACGCTTGATCGTCCACGCGGTTCTCGTCGAAACAATCTCGAAGACTTCGGGCACCATTCCCGCGGCATTCCAGGAGCAATGAATGTACGGATACCTCTGGGGAGCGCTCCCCGGCCCCCGACCAGTGAAGGCCCTGCTGGCGATCGTTCTCGTGGTCGCGCTGGTGCTGCTACTCATGGAATTCGTATTTCCTTGGGTGTCAGAGCATATGCCCTACTCCGACGTGACCGTATAGAGCGCCCGTGCAGGTCGGCCGACACCTGCACAACGCCCGGCTGGGGCCCGAAGGTGCTGTCCTACATCGGACTCGACGGATCTACGATGATTCTGGCGTGTCGATGCAAACCAGTTTCCGCGTGTGTCGGAACGGGTCGCCTAGTTGACGCTCGGGGCTCTCCGGAATGTTTGTTCGACGCCTGAGCGAGCACTGAAACCTGACTCCGCCGCTACAGAACCTTCGTGAAGATCTGCGCCGGCGCTGCCGTCTCGAGCTTGTCCAGCGCCTCAACCAACCTGACGAAGTGCTCGGTATGAGTGTGGGCGTCGAGGTGCTCCTGCGATTCCCATTCCTCCGCCAACACGAGCTCGCAGGGATTGTCGGTGCGCTGCAGTAACTCGTAATTGATGCAGCCGACCTCTTTTCGGGTCTCGATGACAAGTTCGTCGTACAACCGAAGCACTTCCGCGAGATCGCCCTGCTCCACCGTTGTTGGCACCAACACCCTGATCACAAAGACTCTCCGATTCGACTGTCCTGCAATAGCCCGTCGGCTCGAAGTCTGCCGTAGACCTCCGACAGATCGACATTTCCGTTGTGACTCGAAGTTTGCGGACAGGCGCAATATCTACGAAACACCCCCGATACCGGAGGTTCGTAGGGTTTGCCGAAGTCGGGCTCGCAATCAGCAGCGCAGCCCTGGGCCCGGGCGAGGGGTAAGCACATGAGTGGAAATGCAGTTCGCTTGCAAGCGATCAAGGACGTCGAGGCCTACACACCTCCGGTGGTCAGTTTCACGACCGACGAGACACCCGGAGAGGTGTTCGGAGCCAACGTCTTCAACAAGGTGGTCATGCAGAAGCGACTGCCCAAGCTTGTCTACAAATCGGTGATGGCGACGATCGAGCAAGGCAAACCGCTCGATCCCATGGTCGCCGACGCGGTCGCATCCGCGATGAAGGACTGGGCGTTGGAGAAAGGCGCAACCCACTACGCCCACGTCTTCTATCCGCTTACCGGGTTGACCGCCGAGAAGCACGACAGCTTCCTCGAGCCGGTCGGCGACGGCAGTGCACTGGCGGAGTTCGCCGGCAAGACCTTGATCCAAGGTGAACCCGACGCTTCGAGTTTCCCGAACGGCGGGCTGCGCAACACGTTCGAGGCTCGCGGATACACCGGCTGGGATGTCACGAGCCCGGCCTACGTTCTCGAAAACCCCAACGGCAACACACTGTGTATCCCGACCGTGTTCGTTTCGATGACCGGCGAAGCGCTCGACCACAAGACTCCCCTGCTGCGTTCACAACAGGCAATGGGTTTCCACGCCGAACGAATCCTTAAGTTGTTCGGTCATACCGATCCCGAGCACATCGTGTCGTTCTGCGGACCCGAGCAGGAGTACTTCCTGATCGATCGACACTTCTTCCTCGCCCGCCCCGACCTCCTCAACGCCGGCCGAACACTCTTCGGCGCAAAGCCGCCCAAGGGCCAGGAGTTCGACGACCACTACTTCGGGGCGATCCCGGAGCGTGTGCTCGGATTCATGATGGACACCGAGCGGGAACTTTTCAAACTCGGTATCCCCGCCAAGACGCGGCACAACGAGGTTGCGCCCGGCCAGTTCGAAATCGCCCCGATGTTCGAGCGAGGCAACATCGCCGCGGACCACCAGCAGTTGCTGATGACCACTTTCAAGACAATCGCCAAGAAGCACGGCATGGAATGTCTGTTCCACGAGAAGCCGTTCGACGGTGTCAACGGCTCCGGCAAGCACGTCAACTTCTCGCTGGGCAACTCCGAACTCGGCAGTTTGCTTGTCCCCGGCGACAATCCGCATGACAATGCCCAGTTCCTCGTATTCTGCGCCGCAGTCATCCGGGCCGTCCACAAATACGCGGGCCTCCTGCGCGCGTCGGTCGCATCGGCAACCAACGATCACCGCCTCGGTGCCAACGAGGCTCCCCCGGCCATCATTTCGATCTTCCTCGGCGATCAACTGGCCGACGTCTTCGAGCAGATCGCCAAGGGCGCCGCGACATCGTCGAAGGACAAGGGCACCATGATGATCGGCGCCGATACCCTTCCCGTCCTACCGACCGACCCGGGCGATCGCAACCGTACGAGCCCATTTGCCTTCACCGGCAACCGTTTCGAGTTCCGCGCGCCAGGATCGCTGCAAACAGTCAACGGCCCGATGGTCACCATCAACACGATCATGGCCGAGGCCTTGGACTACATGGCCACCGAACTTGAGGCCGCGGTCGCCGACGGCGCCGATTTCGACACCGCCGTCCAGAATCTGCTCACCGAGATCATCACCAACCACGGTGCGGTTGTCTTCAACGGCGACGGTTACTCGGAGAACTGGCAGATCGAGGCCGAGTCTCGCGGCCTGCCGAACCTTCGCACCACGCTGGACGCCCTTCCTGAACTGATCACCGAATCCTCGATGGAACTCTTCGAGAAGTACAAGGTCTTCAACCACCGGGAGATGCACAGCCGCTACGAGGTCGGACTCGAACAGTACGCACTGAGCATCGGCGTCGAGGCACGCCTGGCCGCCGAAATCGGTACGACGCTGATTCTTCCGGCCGCAGTGCGCCACCAGACGGAAGTTGCGCAGAACTTCGTCGCACTGAAGTCTGCCGGCCTCGAACCGGATTCAGCACCGCTCGAAGAAGTGTCGGCGCCCGTTGCGGCTCTGCGCACAGCGCTCGCGGCCCTGCGCGCAGCAATCGACACCGACGCAGGCGAGTCGCCATTCGATCAGGCCAAGCACGCACAGGACGCACTCCTGCCCGCCATGGCAGAGGTACGTGCAGCGGCCGACTTCCTCGAAACCATCGTCGCCGACGATCACTGGCCACTCCCGACGTATCAGGAAATGCTCTTCATTCTCTGAGTATCACCCGAATATCACTACCCACAGAACTATGGCCTGCAACTCGATCGAGTTGCAGGCCATAGTTGTCGAATCTTGCTCGGCTAGCGGTCTTCCGGCATCGTGACTTCGAGTACGCGAGCCTCACCGGTGGTCGCGGGGTCAGGACGATCGCGCGAATCCGACGACGCCATCTGGAGTCCGTTCAAATCGGTCCGCATGTAGATGACGTTGTAACGGTCCCACGTGGTGGCGACGAATTCGAGGAACTGTCCGCTCGCCCACGGGTGCATGAATCCGCCGTACAACGCGGGCAACGTGATTCCACTCAACAGGGTCTGCGTACCACTCCACGGGCCTTGCGGTTGGTCGGCCTGACGGATCACCAGGTTGCCCTCGGCACTGGTGTACATGGCAACGTACTTGTTCAGGTAGTCGTTCCACTGCACTGCGAGTTCACTGACCGGTGCCTTGATGACCTGAACGGCATCGGTATCTCGCGGACTCCAACCGGAGCCGTCCCAGTATTCGTAGGCGCCGAGATTTCTGATGTCGGCGCCGGCCACTCGCGCCAGGATCGCCTTACCGAAACGACCTGAGGGAGTTCCGTATTCGTAAATGTAGCCGTCCCGACCGTCGAGGAAGGCGCTCTGCTGGAAGTTGGAATTGATCGGCGATACTGCCGGAATCCCCGGAATGCCAAGTCCTTCGGTATTGGCGCGAACTGTCGCCGGATCGAGTTCCCAGTTCTCACCGTTGTCCGTGGAGAAGGCCAGAGCCGAGTAGTTGGTGGTCCAGGCTCCAGGTTCGTCCCACGACCGAACGGACATGAATCTGATGTACTGCACACCACCGTAAGAGATTCCAGCGGTCGGGATGGTGGTGAACTCACCCGGAATGCCGAATCCCGGAATGATCTCCTTGGAATGATTGGGGCCGTCCAAAGGAGAACTGTCGATCTTCATCCCGTCGGCAATGGCGGTGTCGTTGCTGCGGAACAATACGTTGCTGCGCCAGTCGTCACCCGGGGTGTCGCAGTCACCCACCGTGTCGCCGAATGCCATCAGCACGTCGTGATCCGGCCCCGAAAGACCGTTGTCCCACATGATTCCGAGGTCGGTACCCGACACGTTGAACCGCTCGATGGTGTTGTTGGGACTGCCTGGGCCAGTGACCATTTCGATCGCCTTGGTCCGGCCGGTCAGCACCGGCAGCGCACCGTTGGGGGCGCCGGTGATCCAAGGCAGCGCGTTGGCGAGGGAGCCGGTACCGGCGGATCCACTGCCGAGCGATCCGGTCAGCGAGCCGAGCGAACCCGTCATCGATCCGGCGGAACCACTTCCTCCCGAACCGCACGGTCCACCGATCGCCGACGCAGACGGTGCTGCGGCAATCGTCGCGGCAATCGTGACGACGCCTATCGACAACATCGCCGACATGGAGTGTTTATTACGCACGTGCAGCCCCTCTGATCATTTCGACTCGTTCGGACCACAGGCACAGTGATCCCCGACCGCAGAAGCAAACCATTTGGACTGTGTTAAGAGAGTGAAAGCTGAGCAAATTGTTATAAATCGCCCGTTCAACTGACACAAGTGACAGCTGTGTCCGATTTCACCTTCACAGGACAGTTGTCCGATACAGCAATAAAGGCGCCTAGTATGTAACGGAAATGTAAAAGAGTTCTCACAACGAGGTAGGTGAGCGGTGTCCGTACGTGACCGCGTAGCGCAGATTTACGATCAGGTTTTGGTTCGCAATGCAGGAGAGCCCGAGTTCCATCAGGCCGCCGCAGAGGTCTTCGAGTCTCTTCACGTAGTGCTCGAACGCCACCCCCGCTACGCCGACGCCGGACTCATCGAGCGGCTCTGCGAGCCGGAACGCCAGATCATCTTCCGCGTGCCGTGGACCGACGACCAGGGCAACGTTCACGTCAACCGTGGCTTCCGCGTGCAGTACAACAGTGCACTCGGCCCCTACAAGGGCGGCCTGCGCTTCCACCCCAGCGTCAACCTGGGCATCGTGAAGTTCCTCGGCTTCGAGCAGATCTTCAAGAACTCACTGACCGGCCTGCCCATCGGCGGCGGCAAGGGTGGCTCGGACTTCGATCCCAAGGGCCGCTCCGACGCAGAGGTCATGCGCTTCTGTCAGTCCTTCATGACCGAACTGCAGCGTCACATCGGTGAATACACCGACGTTCCGGCCGGCGACATCGGCGTCGGCGGTCGCGAGATCGGCTACCTGTTCGGTCAGTACAAGCGGCTGACCAACACGTACGAGTCGGGCGTCCTCACCGGCAAGGGCATCACCTGGGGCGGATCGCAGGTTCGCACCGAGGCCACCGGCTACGGCGTCGCGTACTTCGTCGCCGAAATGCTCAAGGCAAAGGGTGAAGGCCTCGAAGGCAAGAACGTCGTGATCTCCGGATCCGGCAATGTCGCCATCTACGCAATCCAGAAGATCCACCAGCTCGGCGGCGTCGCGATCGCCTGCTCGGATTCCTCGGGATACATCGTGGACAAGAAGGGCATCGATCTCGACCTCCTCAAGGAGATCAAGGAAGTTCGCCGCGGCCGCATCAGCGAGTACGCCGACGCAGTTCCGCATGCCGAGTTCATCGCCGACGGTTCCATCTGGGACGTGCCGTGCGACGTCGCACTCCCCTGCGCGACTCAGAACGAGCTCGACGAAGATGCCGCAAAGACCTTGATCGCCAACGGCGTTCAGGCCGTTGCCGAAGGCGCGAACATGCCCACCACCCCCGGTGGCATCCAGCTCTTCCGTGACGCGAACGTAGCCTTCGCACCCGGCAAGGCGGCCAACGCCGGTGGCGTTGCAACCTCCGCTCTCGAAATGCAGCAGAATGCTTCGCGTGATTCCTGGAGCTTCGAGTACACCGACGAGCGTCTCGCCGGAATCATGCGCGGCATCCACAAGCGCACCATCAACACCGCTGCCGAGTACGGAAAGCCCGGCGACTACGTGCACGGCGCGAACATTGCCGGCTTCGTGAAGGTAGCCGACGCCATGATTTCACTGGGCGTCATCTAGAGATTTCCGCACCACAGACAGCAGTACAAAAAGGGGTGATTTCACCCTGAACCGGTTCCCGTACATCGGACTGGTCGAATCAATACCTAGGCCTCGAGGGCCCTGGGTCCGCGAGGACCCAGGGCCCTCGAGCTTGCTCCGAGCAAATCGCCCGCGACGAGAACCGTAGGCGCGGCAATGATCCCAGACGGAACTCGTGGTATCCTCCGAAACCGTTTTCCGCTCTGACGTCGAAAAACACCGTAAGTGGACGATTGTTTAGGTCCGCAGCACGTGGGGCATATGGACTTATCTTCACATTTGTCCATTTCACAGTTGGACGATCGTTCATGTGGTAGAAATCACAACGCCTGGCGCAATTCGAACCGCAAATTTCAGCGGCGAGTATGCCCCCGAACAAGGCCTCAGCGTGTACCCCGCTTCGTAACGCGCCGAGCCTCCGGGTGCCTGTGCCAGGCGACGCACCTGTCTAGAGGAGGCCACCCATGTCCCCAGCGCTGCTGAACAACCCGGGACCGCTCATGTTGGGAGGCAAGCCCGCCTCCACAGCGGTCAACGACGTCATCCCACTGGCAAGCGATCTCGTAGATCACCTGTCCCGTGCCAACCCGACGTTGACTTCCCTCCAAACGGAGGCCGTACGTCGGGAACTGATTGCGGTGATCGTGCAGGGGCTCCAAGTGGGGATCCAGCTATTGGATCACCGCAAACTTCCCACCGACCAAGAGTTGGACGGCATTCACACGATGACCGTCCAACAAGCATTGAAAGGCGTGCCACTCAGCGCGATCCTCAACTTGACCAACGAGGGCATCAGCACTTTTCGCACCCTCATCCTCAGCCGGGCCGACGCCGAGGACTCCGCCAATCTCGGGGATCTCAACGAGTTCTTGTTCGCACTCGCGCAGCGGCTTCACTCGTTCATCTCGATCAGCTATCTTTCGGCTCTTCCAGCCGGTTCCCAACTCGGGGAATACTCGGCCGGCGCTCTCGTGAAAGCCATGCTGGACGGCGACGATCCCACCCAGCTTGCGTTGCAGATGGGCGTCGAACTCGCACCCCGCTATCTCGTCCTGCGGCTCCTGGTGAACCTGCCGCCCATCCGCCCGGGAGCACGCAACGGCAACCACCAGCGCATACAGGCCTACCGTGACCTCTCCGTCGCTCAATCGAAAATCGCGGCCCACTTCGGATCGGCGCTGCTCGAAGCTCCTGCACCGCAACGTGGTCTGGTCCTGATCGAGGGCACACCCGACTGGGGAACAGTGTGCGAGGTCATCCAACGTGCACGCGCAACGGTCGGGGTGGAGATCACAGCAATCGCCGAGAACGCCGCGGTACGAGATATCGCCGCCGCCCAAGCAACCACTCACGAATTGGCGCAACTCGTGCGGCGCCTGAGACTGCCGGCGCGGTCCTACCGAATGGAAGACCTCGCGCTCGAGTATCAACTCACTCGGGGTGGCGCAGGCCGCGACAGCTTGATCAATCTTCTCAAGCCACTCGACGGCAATCCGGAACTGCTGCAGACATTGTCCATACATCTCGCCAACGGCCAGCATCGTCAGCGCACCGCGTCGGCGCTCGGCCTGCACACCAACACCGTCGACAATCGAATCAAGCGCATCGCAACCCTGACCGGATTGGATCCGGCCCTGCCCTCTGAACTGCTCAAACTGCGCGCTGCCATGATCTCGCTGACCTTCGCAAGCACTGATGTGGACAATCGTCCAGCGAAAATGTGAACACTCACATCCTCGCTATTAGCTGTCCACGTGTGGCGCCTGGACCCCACTTTTCCGCTCCGAACCGGGCTATAAAAGTGTGGTGCGAATCACCGCGCAAACCAGTAACAATTAAGGGGAAACACATGATCAACGGCCAGGATAACGCTCTCCTCGGTGCCTTCTTCGACACCATCCTGCAGCTCTTCAACGCGGGCAGCACCGGCACGGGCTCGACGGATGGCGGCGGCGTCTCCTAGGACGAATCTCGGGCCCTGTGCGAGAGAATCTCTCGCACAGGGCCCGCTCCAAGCCGCCTGACACTGTGATGGCGGTGACCACGGTGACCACCACGTCGCCACCGCTGAAACCAGGAGCAAGCACATGATCGCCGCACCAACCACAGGCGCTTTGGCCGTCGTTTTGAACACCGTCCTACAGATGTTCAACGCCGGCAGCAGTTTCCTCTACACCGACAACTCTCCGATTGGCGGCGGCGGCGAAACTCCCACGACGCCTGCTCCCTGATCGACTTACCCGCTCGCATCACACAGTCGCGGCACAGACAGGAACCACCGTGATAAACCAGCACACCCTGGGCAGCCTGGTCATCGACTTCGGCTCACTCTCCCGAGCACTCGGCTTCGGCAACGGCTCCATCGTGTCGCTCGGCAGCACCGGAAGTGGCTGAAACAGCCCGCCTGACCACGTCGACGATCCCGTCGCCGCTCACCTTCTCACCACATCTCGAAACAGAAAGCAGGTCCCCCTGTGCCTACAATTCCGCTCACCGGCGACCCCATCGTCATCAACATCATCGTCCAGCTACTGAGCGCGGGCAGCAGCAATGCACTCGCACTGGGCGGAGTCGGTAGCAGCGGTCTCGGTAGCACCGGGCTCGGCAGCTTCGACTCGGCGAGCCTCGGTAGCGCTGCTTAGGACCTCACTTGTGATCGGCGTTCGATCCGCGTCTTCGGCCGCCGAGGCAGTCCACGAAACCCGCGTTGCCCTCCGTCATCTGTGACGGAGGGCAACGCGGTCGTTCAGGCGAGACGGCTCGCGGTTGCGCGATCAGGCCGTCCGCCGCGGTGAATCAACGCCAGTCTTCAGGTGGATCGCTGTCGTCGTGCTCGATGGTCACGGACTCCGAACGATCGTCAGCCGCAGCCTTTTTCGCTGCTTCACGCATCTCGATTCCGTCGGACACCCAGTCGCCGATCTCGCGCGTCACGTCTCGAACAGCCCCGGCGATGATCATCGCGATGGAGCCCACGTGGTTGGCTGCACTTTCGGTCAGTTCCTGGACCGTGTCCTTGCGGCGTTCGAATTTCCCGACCATCAGTGTGTGCCTCTCAGGCTGCAGTTCGCTGGCGCTCGACGATAACACCGGGAGGGGTCTTCGACTTGACCAAACCGGGCGGAAGAGCGAGCTTGAAGATCTTGCCCCATACCGAACCGATCTGCTTGAAGAACCCACCGGTGTTGTACGGCAAACCGTACTTCCCACACAATTCTTTCACCTGGGGAGCGAGTTCCGGATAACGATGCGCAGGCAGGTCCGGGAACAGATGGTGCTCGATCTGGTGCGAGAGGTTGCCGGACATGATGTGGAAGAGCGGGCTTCCCTCGATGTTGGCGCTGCCGAGCATCTGACGCACGTACCACTGCCCGCGAGTCTCGTCGGCCGTCTCGTCCTCGGTGAAACTCTGGACACCGGTGGGGAAATGGCCACAGAAGATGATCGAGTACGTCCACACGTTCCGGACCAGGTTGGCGGTGACATTCCCCGCGAGAGTGGTCACGAACAGCGGCCCCGTGAGAACCGGGAAGATGACGTAGTCCTTGAGGACCTGCTTGCCCGCCTTGTTCCACCAGCCCTTCAGGAGCGGCTTGACGTCGTGCCACTTGCGTTTGCCCTGGATGACGTTCTCGATCTCGAGATCGTGCATCATCACGCCCCACTCGAAGAGCACCATCAAGGCGAAGGCCCAGACCGGATTACCGAGGTAATAGGGGTTCCACTTCTGCGCGTCGTCGATACGCAGGATGCCGTATCCGATGTCGCGGTCTTTGCCGAGAATATTGGTGTACGTGTGATGCATGTAGTTGTGCGAGTGACGCCACTGGTCGGCCGGGCACACCGTATCCCATTCGAAGACTTCGGAATTGAGCCCTGGTTCACGCATCCAGTCGTACTGACCGTGCATGACGTTGTGGCCGATCTCCATGTTGTCGAGGATCTTGGACACGCTCAATGCACCGACTGCCGCGAGCCACACCGGAGGCAGGAAGCCGAGGTACATCAAGCCGCGACCTGCGACCTCGAACCCGCGCTGAGCCTTGATGATCTTGTAGATGTACTCCCGATCCTCCGCCCCGAGCGAGGCGACGGTGCGATCGCGCAAGGCGTCCAACTCGCGGCCGATCTCCTCGACCTGCTCGTACGTCAGGACGACGGGAGCGTCGTCCTTCGCATCGGAACCGTTGCCGAGGAACGGGAGGGTGGGAAGTGAAAGTCCAAACATGTCGGTCTCCAGACAGTCGTGTGGAAAATGGGACTTCAGATGTCGACGGTGACGTCGCCGACGGGAGCACTGACGCACAGCTGGATCTTCTTGTCCGGCTCGTCGTCTGTCTCACCGGTGCGCACGTTTCGGGTACGGCCCGCCTTCTTGACGGAGGTGCAGGAGAAGCAGATTCCCATCCGGCATCCGTACTCGGGATTGAGGCCCGCAGCTTCTGCTTGTTCGAGAAGTGTTTCGCCGGAGTTCTCGGCCGCCACCCCACTTTTGGTGAATGACACCTCGCCGCCGGCCTCCCCCGGCTCGGCCACCGCCGGCGCGAACTCCTCGGTGTTGAGCAAGTGCTCGACGTCGACCTCACGGAACACCTCACGCACTCCCCGCATCAGTCCGGGAGGTCCGCAGAGATAAGCCTGGGCGTCGATCGTGTCCGGATCGGCGATCCACGGAGCCACCGCGTCGAGGTGCCCGCGATCGAAGAAACCTTCGAGGTCACCTCCACCGCTTTCGGTGTACACGAGTACCAGTTTCACGTTCGGGTTCTGCTCGGCGATGGTCTTCAGCGCGCGCGTGTACGCCACGTCGGCATCGGTGTTCGCGTAATGCACGAACACGATCTCGCCCGAGTGCTGCTCCTCCACCAGCGTCCGAAGCATCGACATGACCGGGGTGATTCCACTGCCGCCACTGATCAACAACACCCGACGCGGGCGGTCGACGGGAAGGGAGAACACCCCGTCTGCCTGCGAGAGGCTGACAACGAGCCCGGGCGCTGCGTTGGCGTACAGATACTGCGACACCAGGCCACCCGGATGCGCTTTGACGGTGAGCTCGATCAGCCCGCTGCGCGTAGACGCGCCCCCGGCCGGCGAGTAGCAGCGAGTGTGACGAACACCGTCGATCACCACGCCCAACTGCACGAACTGGCCCGCCTGAAAACCGCGCCACTGGCGAGTCGGGCGCAGCGTGAGAGTGACGGAGTCAGCCGTCGGATGGTCGACGGCGACAACCTGCGCGCGAATGTCACGAACGGTCGCCATCGGGTTGACCAACTCGAGGTATCGGTCGATCTGATGTGGAGCAGCCATGGCTTCGATCAGTCCCACCAAGGACAGTCCGCGTCGAGGTGTGGACTTCGGTGTCGTGTTCTCAGGAGCAGATGCGATTGTCATGACCCTCCTCGTACTTCGATTGCCGGGTATTTCGATTGCTGGGCTAGCTTCCCCCGACTGCGTGAATTCAGTGTACAAATGTTCACCGAAGATAGTGTGACAGGTGCACACAAGTACATGTCAACAAGAATGTGATCCGAGTTACACGAGTTGCCGAAAGGAGCCGGAATGCCTGTACCTACACTCGACGTCGTGACGAAGGCCGGACCGGTGAACCCCGAGCGCAGGGAACCCGACAACAGGGAGCCGGAAAGTCGTGCCGCCAAGAAGGAACGCACACGCCAAGCGCTCCTGGACACTGCCATGGACCTCTCGGCCGATCGGGGCTTCGCCGGAATCAGCTTGCGAGAGGTAGCCAGGGAAGCCGGGATCGTTCCGACGGCGTTCTACCGCCACTTCGCTTCACTGGAGGACGTCGGTGTCGTCCTCGTCGAAGAGAGCATGCGCATGTTGCGCCAGATGCTGCGCGACGCAAGGCGTAATCCCAGCACCAAGGACGCCGCTACGTCACTGGGCATCCTTGTGCGACAAGTGCATACACACGAGCGACAGTTTCGGTTCCTCTGCCGCGAACGCTACAGCGGCGTCAGTGAGGTACGACGTGCGATAGCCACTGAAATGCGGTTGTTCGTCAGCGAACTGACCATCGACCTCTCCAGAATTGCCGGACTGGAAAGCTGGTCGTCGGACGATCTGGAAATGGCTGCCGACCTGATCGTCTCGACGATGTTCAGCGCTGTCGTCGAACTGCTGGACGCCGGGACGGCCGGGTATCGCGACGAAGCCGCCGTCATCACACGAGCCGAGAAGCAACTGCGAGTCATCATGCTCGGAATGGCCACCTGGAATCCACCTCGAAACTGACCTCGGGTTCACCTTTTCGACGTACGGTGAGAGTCATGTCTTCCACGAGTACATACGAAATCCCCGTTGGCGACCTCACCTTCGACGTACTGATCTCGGGCCCGGACGACGGCATTCCTCTGGTAGCGCTGCATGGCTTCCCGGAGAGCGCCGCATCCTGGGGCAGGCTCACACCACTGCTCACCGCAGCGGGCTACCGCGTTATCGCACCGAATCAGCGCGGTTACTCCGCCGGCGCACGCCCCGAAGGGGTGGATGCCTACAAGATCGAGCACCTGGTAGCCGACGTCGTCGGATTGCTCGACGCACTCGGCCTGTCCGACGCGCATCTGGTCGGCCACGACTGGGGTTCGGCGGTCGCCTGGCAGGTCGCCGGTCGCCATCCGAACCGGATCCGCAGTCTGACCGCGATCTCGGTCCCCCACCCCACCGCCTTCGGCTGGGCACTCCGCGAGGACGAGGACCAAAAACAACGCTCGTCGTACATCGGACTTCTCCGACAGGAGGGCAAAGCCGAGGAAGTGTTGTCGGAGGACAACTTTCGCCGGCTGCGCGCCATGTTCGACGGCCAGATCGATCCTGAATTCGCCGACGAGCACATTCGTGTCCTGAGCGGGGAGGGCGCGCTGACCGGCGCCTTGAACTGGTACCGCGCGATGACCCGCGACTTCGGCGACATCGATCGCACCACCGTGCCGACCACGTATGTCTGGAGCACCGGCGACACAGCGCTCGGCCGCGCAGGCGCAGAACGCTGTGGTGAATTCGTGGACGCTCCCTACGAGTTCGTCGTGCTCGACGGCGGAAGTCACTGGATTCCGGAAGAGCGAGCCGAAGAGTTGGCCGAGGCGATCCTCGCACGTGCAGGATCCTGATCGCCGCGACGAATTCGGCTCTATGTATGTTGTCATACATAGAGCCGAATTGATTCCATCACCAGGAGTTCTGCGATGACCGAGACCGTTGCACCACCCCATCCTTTCGACGCTGCTGTCGGATTGACGCCACTCACCGCCGGTTTGTCGACCGGCGAGACCAATCCGGCGTACAACAACATGGTCGGGCCGTTCGGCGGCGTCACCGCTGCCACGATGCTCGAATCCGTACTGAAGCACCCCGAACGCCTCGGCGATCCGCTGTCGTTGACCGTCAACTTTGCCGGTCCGATCACCGAGGGCGCCTTCGAGATCTCCGCCCGGCCGGTGCGCACCAACCGCTCGACGCAACACTGGTCCATCGAACTTTCTCAGGACGGAACCGTCGCCACTACCGCGACGGCAGTGTTCGGTACCAGGCGTGAAACCTGGTCGTCTACCGAGATCACGATGCCGGAAGTTCCGTCGGCCGAAGACGTTACGCTGCTGCCGTTCCCCGAGTTCATCGCCTGGGCACAGAACTACGAGATGCGCTTTGTCGAGGGTGCGATCCCCGACCTGGAGTCGGGCGAGCATCCCGACTCGACAACGACGCTCTGGGTGCGCGATCAACCGGCACGCGCTCTCGACTTCACGTCGCTGGCCGCACTGTGCGATGTCTTCTTCCCACGAGTCTTCTTGCGCCGAGGCAAGATGGCTCCGGCTGGGACGGTCTCGATGACCATCTACTTCCACGCCGACGCTCAGACGCTGACCGAACAGGCAGACAATTCCGTGCTGGGAACCGCGCGGACCCAACGGTTCGGCAACGGGTACTTCGATCAGTCGGCCGAAATTTGGGGCAGTGACGGCGCATTGCTCGCTACGACACACCAGTTGGTCTACTTCAAGGATTGACGGGCAGCGCACTGTCCCCTTCCGGCGCCTTCACCATCGACAATGCGGCAAGGCCGACGCCGAGAACCACCAGCAGTCCGATGATGCCGGCACGGTCTGCACCGAAGAGCCATGCAAACAGGCCGAACAGTGTCGGTGCCAAAAACGACACTGCTCGGCCTGTGGTCGCATACAGGCCGAACATCTGACCTTCACGCCCAGGCGGGGTGATGCGCGCCAGGAAGGTTCGTGCCGAAGACTGAGCGGGCCCGACGAAGAGGCAGAGCGCGAGACCGAAGATCCAGAACATCACCGGCCCGGACACCGCGATCAGGATCGCGCCGACCACGATCATCGACGCCAGCGAGACGGTGATGACCTGTTTCGGTCCGATCCGATCGTCGAAACGTCCGGCCACCAATGCACCGATTGCGGAAATCACGTTGGCCGCAACACCGAACAACAGCACGTCGGCCGCACTGATTCCGTAGACGTTGACAGCCAGCACGGCTCCGAAGGTGAACACGCCCGCGAGACCGTCACGAAAGAGCGCGCTCGCGATCAGGTACCAGATCGTGCGCCTGTCGACGTTCCAGAGTTCGCGCAGATCGCGCCACAACACCCGATAGGAGTCGAGGAACCCGGCCTTGGACGCTCCCGGATCGACCGCGGGGCTGGGCAACTCGGGAACCTTGAAGAACACCGGAATCGCGAAGACCGCGAACCACACTGCAGCCAGCAGTGCCACCATCCGGATGTTCATGCCGCCGTCGGTGGTCAATCCGAGGAATCCCCGAGTGTCGCCGTCGCCGACGATGAACCCGAAGTAGCACAGCAACAGCAGCACGATTCCGCCGAAATATCCCATGGCCCAGCCGAAGCCGGAGACTCTACCCAGATTCTCCGGTGTCGACACCTGCCGCATCATGGCGTTGTAGGGAACGCCGGCAAGCTCGAAGATCACCGAACCGATTGCGAGCAGAACCAATCCGAGCCACAGATAGCGGTAGTTGTCCTCGACGAAGTAGAGGCCCGCCATCGAGAGCACGGTGATGCCGGTCAGTATCGCGAGCGAGAGTTTACGTTTACCCGACGCATCGAAACGTTGTCCGGTGATCGGAGCGAGAATCGCAATGAAGAAGCCGGCGATTCCGAGTGCCCAGCTGAGCCACGTAGTTGCCGAAATCGTGCCGGGAAGGTCGTCACCGACCGCGTCGGTGAGATAGACCGAGAAGACGAACGTGAGGATCACTGCGTTGAATGCGGCCGATCCCCAATCCCACAGCCCCCATGCGAACACTTGACTCTTCGTGGCCGCACCGCCGATGCCTGCGGGTGGCTCGGCCTGCGTGCTCGTGGACTCGGCGCTCATACGGCGAAGCCTAACTGCGCGCGGGCGACTCGGCGCCTCTCTCCGAAGTCGACATACAAGACGTTCTATGCACCCGAGTTAGTACGCACTTAGTTGCATACGCACCTGAGTGCATAGATACTTTTTCCATGGCACTCGAACATGCGTTGCTCGTCTCCCTTTCCGAACAGGATGCGTCGGGATACGACCTCACACGCCGGTTCGACAAGTCGATCGGCTTCTTCCACAGCGCGACGCACCAGCAGATCTACCGAGTCCTCAAGCGAATGGACGAGGCAGGCTGGGTGGAGGTGGAGGCCATCGCGCAGGACGGCCGACCGGACAAGAAAATGTACCGCGTCAGCGATGCCGGCCGCGCCGAACTGACCCGATGGATCGCAGAGCCGTCCGAACCGAACCACCTGCGCAACGAGTTGGCCATCAAGATCAGGGCCGCTGCGCACGCCGATCTCCCCGCTCTACGACGCGAAGTCGCTCGCCACCGCGACGGCCACGCCGCCCGCCTCGACGTCTACCGACTCATCGAAAAGCGTGACTTCCCCAATCCAGCAGCGCTTTCCGGCTCTTCACTGCACCAGTACCTCGTACTTCGCGGCGGCATCCGCGTCGAAGAAGGATTCACCGACTGGTGCCAGGAAGTTCTGGACGCATTGCCCACTGGCGAGTACGCCATCGAAGACACCGGCGAGTACGCCACCGAAGACACTGGCGAGTACGCCACGGAAGGACATCTTCAGTCATGACGGATACACAGTTCCCCCGCCTGCTCGAACCGCTCGACCTCGGATTCACGACGCTGAAGAACCGCGTCGTCATGGGATCGATCCACACCGGCCTCGAAGATCGCGCGAAGGACACCGACCGCTTGGCCGAGTACTTCGCCGAACGTGCCCGTGGCGGAGTCGGCTTGATCATCACCGGCGGCTACGCGCCCAACCGCACCGGTTGGCTCTTACCCTTCGGTGCCAAGCTGACCAACCGCATCGAAGCGCGCCGTCACCGCCGGATCACCAAGGCGGTTCACGACGCGGGTGGAAAGATCGCCATGCAGATCCTGCACGCCGGCCGCTACAGCTACCAGCCGTTCAGTGTCTCCGCGTCGTCGATCAAGGCGCCCATCAATCCGTTCCGTCCGCGCAAGCTGACCGGCCGTGGGGTGCGTTGGCAGATCCGGAACTACGTTCGCTGCGCGCGTCTGGCCAAGTCCGCGGGTTACGACGGCGTCGAAATCATGGGCGGTGAGGGCTACTTCATCAACCAGTTCCTCTGCGAGCGCACGAACAAGCGCACCGACCAGTGGGGCGGCAGTTCCGAGAACCGTCGACGCATGGCAGTCGAAATCGTGCGACGCACACGCAAGGCCGTCGGCCCGAACTTCATCATCGTGTTCCGGTTGTCGATGGCAGACCTGGTCGAGGGCGGTCAGACCTGGGATGAAATCGTCTCGTTGGCAAAGGAAGTCGAAGCTGCCGGCGCCACGATCATCAACACCGACATCGGATGGCACGAGTCACGGGTGCCCACCATCGTCACCTCGGTTCCCCGAGCAGCCTTCGTGGACATCACGAGCAAGCTCGAGAAGCACGTCGACATTCCGGTAGCCGCCTCGAATCGGATCAACATGCCCGAGACTGCCGAAGAGATCCTCAACCGCGGTGACGCGCAGTTGATTTCGATGGCCAGGCCGATGCTCGCCGATCCCGACTGGGTGAACAAGGCCGAGCGCGGAGCGTCCGACGAGATCAACACGTGCATCGCCTGCAACCAAGCCTGCCTCGACCACGCCTTCGTTCACAAGCAGGTCTCCTGCCTGCTCAATCCGCGCGCGGGCCGTGAGACCACGCTGATCCTCTCCCCCACTCGGCGGACCAAGAATCTCGCCGTCGTCGGCGCCGGTCCTGCCGGACTTTCCGCAGCACTCAATCTTGCTCAGCGTGGTCATTCGGTCACGTTGTTCGAGGCCTCGGACAAGATCGGCGGACAGTTCGGGATCGCACAGCTCATTCCGGGTAAGGAAGAGTTCGCCGAAACCATTCGCTACTACACCCGCATGCTGGACGTGGGCGGAGTGACAGTCAAGCTCGAAACCCGCGTCGCACCAGCAGATCTCATCGGATCCTTCGACGAAGTGGTGGTTGCCACCGGCGTGACGCCGCGGGTTCCCAAGATCCCCGGCATCGAGAACCCGAAGGTGCTGACCTACGCCGAGGTCGTCCGAGAGGGCAAGCCCGTCGGCAAGTCCGTCGCCGTCATCGGTGCCGGCGGCATCGGCGTCGACGTGAGCGAATTCCTCACGCACCCCACTTCCCCCACTCTTCATCTCAAGGAGTGGAAGCAGGAATGGGGCGTCACCGAACCCGAAATGGCCCCGGGCGCTCTCACCACTCCGGTACCAGAGCTCTCCGAGCGGGAGGTCTACCTCCTCCAACGCAAGCCAGGACGCATCGGCGCCGGCCTCGCGAAGACCACCGGCTGGGTCCACCGGGCGGCCCTCAAGAACAAGGGCGTCCACGAGCTCTCGGGCGTCAACTACGAGCGCATCGACGACGCCGGCCTGCACATCACCTTCGGTGAGAAGCACGAGAAGCCCCGACTTCTCGAGGTCGACACCATCGTCATCTGCGCCGGGCAGGAGTCGGTTCGCGATCTAGTGGACGAACTGACCGTCGCGGGCGTGGTGACCCACATCATCGGCGGCGCGGATGTCGCTGGAGAACTCGACGCCAAGCGTGCCATCGAACAGGGCACACGACTGGCCGCGAAGATCTGACCGGCTACGCTGACTGATCGTGAGCCTGCCGACACCCACAACCACAGCCCGCGCCGTAGTGACCGGCGCCTCCTCCGGCATCGGAGAGGCACTGGCCGCTGATCTGGCATCACGCGGACACTCCCTGATCCTCGTTGCCCGTCGTGGCGAGGTCATGGAGGTCCTCGCCGAGAAGCTTCGCGCCGCGCACGGCGTTGAGGTGGAGGTCCGTGCATCGGACCTCTCCGACAGCGCGGCGCGTGCCGTTCTGGTCGAGGAACTCGGTGGCCGCGACATCAGCATCCTGTGCAACAACGCCGGTATCGCCACCTTCGGGCCGATCGCCGAGCTGGACCCGGCATACGAGCGCGACCAGGTCGAGCTCAACGCCGTTGCAGTGCACGATCTCACGCTGGCCGTGCTGCCGGGCATGCTCGCGCGCAAGTCCGGAGCCATCCTGATGGTCGGGTCCGCGGCCGGAAACATGCCGATCCCCAACAACGCGACGTACGCCGCCACCAAGGCGTTCGTGAACACCTTCGCGGAATCGTTGCGAGGTGAACTCAAGGGCACCGGAGTGAACGTCACCCTGCTCGCCCCAGGCCCCGTACGCACCGAAACCCCGGACCCGGCCGAAGCGTCGATCGTCGACAAGCTCGTCCCGGACTTCTTCTGGATCTCGAGCGAGTACACCGCCAAGGTCTCGCTCGACGGCCTGGCCGAGAACAAGATGCGCGTCGTACCGGGCATCTTGAGCAAGGCGATGTCCGTCGCGGGCGGTTACAGCCCGCGTGCCGTCGTTGCGCCGATCGTGGGCACGTTCTACAAGAAGCTCGGCGGCTGATTCACTCAAACTTCTCAGAGCAGGCCATAGCAGACCATATAGTCGGTTAATGGCGATGCGAAGAACACTGTCAGTCGGGGCAATCCTTCTTTTGACCGGAGGGTTGCCCCTACTGCTGCCCACGGCAGCGAATGCATGTTCGTGCGCATCATCGGCTACCCCGGAAGAAGCCGTGAGCGTCTCCAGCACCGTTTTCCTCGGGACTCCGACGGAGAAAACTTCGGACGGGTTCGAGGACACCTACCTGTTCGACGTCAGCCGGGTCTACAAAGGCGATCTGGCATCGGTGACGTCGGTGGGGACACTCGCGAACGGGAACGGTTGTGGCACAAGCTACGTGCTCGGCACCGAGCAGCTGATGTTCGTTTCTGCGCCGTACGACGTCGACGCCGAGCACGAGGGGCACAGCTGCGGCCGGCTACCGAAACCGGGTTCGACATCCAAGCGGCGGTCGAGTCCGTGTACGGCGCCGGTTACGCCCCGAGTGCCGGCGGAACTCCGTCCGTTGGTGTGTCCGCCGACCGATCGACGGTCATCGGCGGAGGCGCCGCGGTGGCATTGCTCGCGGTGCTCGGTTGGTTCGGATGGAGGCGGCGACGGGCACAGTGAGTCCACGGGCACAGTGCCGAGGCCGTCAGAGCCGCGTCAACCTCGTTCGGCGGCGCGTCAAGTAAGCGTCAAGATCCGCCCCACCGGTGATCTTCGGGAGTAGATCTGAAAGTAGCCCGCAACACGGCGGGTCACCTTCAGGAGATCGACGTGACGCTACTCGAAATCTTCCCCTCCCTACGCGGCGCAATGACACCGCGTATGGATCCTGCGTTGTGGCCCATCAGTACTCGCCACGACCACAGCGGGCGTGTCTGCATCGGCGACGTCTCCCTCGAAGAGATCGCGGACCAGTACGGCACACCGACGTACGTCGTCGACGAGGCGGACGTGCGGCACCGCTGCCGCACGTATCGAGAGATCTTCCCCGACTCGGAGATCGTGTACGCCGGCAAGGCACTGATGATTCGAGCGATGGCTACCTGGGTCTCCGACGAGGGACTCGGGGTGGATGTCTGTTCCGCCGGTGAACTCGCCGTCGCGCTTGCCGCGGGCGTGGACCCCCATCGAATCATCCTGCACGGCAATGCCAAATCGGTTTCCGAACTGAGGGCGGCGGTCAACGCGGGTGTCGGCCGGATCGTCCTCGACTCCCCCAGCGAAGCGGTACGGCTCGCGTCGGTGTGCACCCACCGACAGAAGGTGTTGGTCAGAGTCACACCCGGCATCGACATACACGGACACAAGGCAGTGTCCACGGGCATCGTGGACCAAAAGTTCGGCCTACCAGCGTTTTCCGAAGAACTGGAACATACGGTATCCGTCGTCGCCAACGCGACGCACCTGCAGCTCATCGGCCTGCATTGCCATCTCGGCTCCCAGATCACCGATCCCGAACTCTTCCGCCCCGCGATCGAGACGATGATCGCACAGATGGACGACATACGACGCACGCATCGAATCATCCTCACCGAACTCGATCTCGGCGGTGGCCATGGGATCGCCTACGTGCCGGGAGATGCCCAATTGGATCTGACCCGCCTCGCTCACGTCATCGACGAAACTCTCGACGACGCGTGCACCCGAAACCGCTTCCCTCGCCCCGAAATCGTGCTCGAGCCTGGCCGAGCGATCGCTGCGCGGGCCGGAGTCACGCTCTATCGCGTACAGAACATCAAGTCGATCAGCGGGGGACGAACCTTCGTCTCCGTCGACGGCGGGATGAGCGACAACCCTCGGGTGTCGTTGTACGACAGCCACTACGACGTCGAACTGGTGAACCGACATTCGCGCGCACCGCTCCAGGAAGTCACCGTCGCCGGGCGACACTGCGAATCGGGCGACGAAATTGCCGTCGGAGCAAGGCTTCCCGCCGACCTACATGAAGGTGACCTGTTGGCAGTGCCGTGTACGGGCGCATACCACCACAGCATGGCCTCCACCTACAACAGCGTCGGCCGGCCGCCGGTCGTCGCCGTGCTGGGCGGGATTGCGCGGCCGTTGATCAGGCGCGAATCGATCAACGACCTGCTGGCCCGCGAGGTCGGCATCTGACCTCGCGGGCGCCTGAGCCTCAGCGCCTGCGGCGACTACCGGTGCCGAAGATGTTTCGCGAAATCTCGCGTCCCGCAGCCGAAGCCGCCGAGCGCAGGAAACTCTTGACAGCCGAGTTGCCCAAGATCTGCTCGGCGATGTTGGGGCCCTCCGGCTCGGCCGGCGGCGGTGGCGGCAGATCGGGCAGCGGCGGAAGATCCAGGGACTGATCCGCTGTCGGAGCACCGGCCACCTTGGCCGTCAGCTTCTCGTACGCCGACTCGCGGTCGATGGTCTGGCCGTACTTCTGATTCAGGGGACTCGACGACGCGGCCGCCTTGATCGCGTCGTTGCCGATGGTGTCCATCAGCGACCTCGGAGGACGAATCTTGGTCCAGGCCACCGGCGTCGGCGCACCCTTTTCCGAGAGTACGGTCACGATGGCTTCACCGATGCCGAGTGAAGTCAGTGCCTTTTCCAGGTCGTAGTGCTCGGTCTTCGGGTACGTGCGGACGGTCTTGTTGAGGGCTTTCTGATCGTCGGGCGTGAAGGCACGCAGGGCGTGCTGAACCCGCGCACCCAACTGTGACAGCACCGAATTCGGAATGTCGGTCGGAAGTTGCGTGCAGAAGAACACGCCGACGCCCTTGGAACGAATGAGCTTGACCGTCTGTTCGACCTGCTGCAGGAAGGCCTTCGACGCGTCCGCGAACAGAAGGTGCGCCTCGTCGAAGATGAACACGAGCTTCGGCTTGTCCAGATCTCCCTCTTCGGGCAGCGTCTGGAACAGGTCCGCGAGCACCCACATCAGGAAGGTGGAGAACATTGCCGGGCGCGCCGCCTGGGCACCGAGTTCGAACAGCGTGATCACACCGGCACCGCCGACGACACGCAGCAGATCCTCGGTTTCGAGTTCTGGTTCACCGAAGAAGGTGTCACCACCATCTGCTTCGAGGTTGACCAACGCGCGCAGAATCACTCCCGCCGTCGCCGAGGAAACTCCGCCGATACCCTTCAGATCGGCCTTGCCCTCAGCGCTTGTCAGGTGGGCGATGACCGAACGCAGATCCTTGAGGTCCAGCAGGGCGAGGCCCTGAGTGTCGGCCCAGTGGAAGATCAGCCCGAGTGTCGATTCCTGGGTCTCGTTGAGGCCCAACACTTTACTGAGCAGGATCGGCCCGAAACTGGTGATGGTCGCGCGCACCGGGATACCGATTCCGTCAGTACCCAACGACAAGAACTCGACTGGCATCCCAGCGGGAGTCCACGAATCGTCGCCCGTCTCGACTGCGCGAGACTTCATCTTCTCGCTCGGATCCCCCGCCTTCGACAGACCCGAGAGATCGCCCTTGACGTCGGCCATCACAACCGGCACACCCGCGGCGGACAGCTGCTCGGCGATGCCCTGCAACGTCTTGGTCTTGCCGGTACCCGTCGCACCGGCGATCAGACCGTGACGGTTGATCGTCGCCAACGGAATCCGCACCCGCGCGGTGGGATCTGCAACACCGTCGATCACCACCGAGCCGAGCTCGAGTGCCCGCCCCTCGGATGAATAGCCCGCCGCGATTTCAGCGGCAGCACCCGAGGGCACCTGAGCAGCGGGGGTGGCTCCGGCCGATGCTTCGGCCTCGGCGGCAGCCGCTTCCTTCTCTGCTTCCTCAGCTGCTGCAGCGGCTTCAGCTGCAATCCGAGCGGCTTCGGCAGCGGCAGCCTTGGCAGCTTTCGCCTTCTCCGCCGGCGTCAGCGGCGCTGCTCCGTCCTTCGGATCCACGGTCATCGAAAAGCCCTCCTCGTTGCAATGCGGCGAAGTTCTTGTCATCACCCGAACGCCGTCTCACACACGTCGAGTTTCCACCGCAGACCTTATCCCGCGCCCGCGCGCACTACTGTGTTCCTGGTGCAGGACAAATTGGTATGGATCGATTGCGAAATGACCGGGCTGCGACTCGAGTCGGACAAACTCATCGAGATTGCGGCTCTGGTGACCGACAGCGACTTGAACATCTTGGGCGAAGGTGTGGACATCGTCATCCACGCCGACGACGACGCGTTGGCTGCAATGCCCGACGTCGTGAAGAAGATGCACGCAAAGTCGGGACTGACCGAAGAGGTTCGTAAGTCGACGGTCACCCTCGCCGAGGCGGAGAAAGAGGTGCTCGCGTACATCCGCAAGCACGTTCCCGTCGCCGGTACGGCTCCCTTGGCGGGTAATTCAATCGCCACCGACCGCGGATTCATCTCACGGGACATGACGGCACTGGACACATACCTGCACTACCGGATGATCGACGTCAGCTCCATCAAAGAACTCTCCCGCCGCTGGTACCCGCGAATCTACTTCGGCCAGCCCGAAAAAGGTCTCGCCCACCGGGCACTCGCCGACATCAAGGAATCCATCCGCGAACTCAAGTACTACCGCGGCACTGCATTCGTCGCGGCGCCCGGACCGTCGAGCGCGGAGATCGCAGCCGTCGTAGAGGGCTTGGGTCCCGCCTGACCTGCCGATTGGCTTCCTGACCGACTTTCGCGCTAGTATCTCTTTCGTCAAAGCAGCCGGGTCAAACCGGTGGCCGAGGCAATGGTGGGCGTAGTTCAGTTGGTAGAGCACCAGGTTGTGATCCTGGCTGTCGCGGGTTCGAGTCCCGTCGCTCACCCAAGCGGAACCCCCGAAGATGTCGAAAGACATTTTCGGGGGTTCTTATGGTTTGTGCGCCAGCCCCAATCTCCCCTTCCACAGCCGGGTGAGGTGGCGACCGCGACAAATCGCGCGCTCCCGAGCAACCCGTGCCCGAGCTGAGCGAACGTACCTCTCGTCGCCTCAGATCGACCGAAAGCCACTTTCGCTTACATCGGGGTAGCTGGAATTCGCCGCAAATGGCCCAGCCGTCGATCACTCGGGCGACGGTTGCGGCTCCCAGACACCTACGACGGTCCCCTCGCGAACATGTCGCTCGTACACCGAAACCTTGTCGTGGATGACGTTCAGGTTTTCCTGCATCGCAGCGATCCTGGATCGAATCAACTCCTCATGCGACTGTAAAAGTGAAAGCCGCTCCTTCTCGTTTCCTGGACCTGACCTGACGAGAGCGGCGAATTCGCGGATCGTGGCGATCGGCATACCCGAGTCTCGGAAGCGATTGCACAGCTTCAACCAAGAGACATCGCTTTCGGAGTAGACCCGACGCCCACCTGCCGAGCGCGCCACCTCGTGAACGAGCAATTCCTCACGTTCGAAGTATCGAAGGGAATCGATACTGATTCCGGTCTGGACAGCGACGTCACCGATTGACAGTTCGCGCATTGCCTGGCGACCTTTCCTTGACCTGGAGTGCACTCCAGATTTTACGGTCGCAGCCATGAATTCCATCCAGCGCAAAATCAACACCGGATACTCCCGAGTCTCCACTGCCGACGACGTACTTGCCGGACAAGATTTAACAGGCACTACGGTTTTGGTCACCGGCGGGTACTCCGGACTGGGATATGAGGTTTCGCAGTCACTTTCTTCGGTCGGCGCGCGAGTTGTAGTTCTTGCCCGCCGACCAGAACAGGCACGGAGGGCGGTGGCCGACCTTCCGGGTATCGAAGTGCGAGCGTGCGACCTGTCGGACCCGAGCAGTGTCAGATCGTGTGCGCGAGAAATTCTCGAATCCCGGATCACTCCAGACATCATCATCTGCAATGCGGGGGTCATGGCCTGCCCGGAACTCCGTGTCGGCTCCGGATGGGAATCACAATTCGCGATCAATCACCTCGGGCACTTTGTACTGGTGAACCTGCTTGTGCCAGCCATGCCCGCAAACGGTTCTCGCGTAGTCGCTGTCTCGTCGGCGGGACATTTTCTGTCGGGAGTGCGTTGGAATGACATACATTTCCGCAACGGTTACGACCGCTGGCTTGCGTACGGTCAAGCCAAGACTGCAAATGCTCTATTCGCTGTACAGCTGGCGAGCTCCGGTGCTTCACGCGGTATCAGTGCGTTCTCCGTCCATCCCGGGAGCATCCTCACTCCGCTTCAACGTCACTTCTCCACATTGGAGAAACACGATCTCGGATGGACGACGTCGAATGGCGACGCCGTGCCGGGGTTCAAGACTCCCTCCCAGGGCGCCGCTACAACGGTGTGGGCAGCGACGGCACCGATACTCGCCGATCACTCCGGCGCGTATCTCCAGGACTGCAACATCGCGGACGTCGCGCAGACCGATGACATGAGCGTCGGCGGAGTGAAACCTTGGGCTACCGATCCCGCCGACGCACGCAGATTGTGGGCACTGTCCGCTGAGATGACCGGAGTGGACGCGTTCGGTCGACGCTGACACCGAGCGAACGTACCTCCCGTCGCCTCAGATAGACCGAGAGGCACTTTCGCTCACAAAAGGTGTGCAGATGCAGAAATGCCCCCAACCGGACGGTCGGGGGCATTCTGCCGTTCAAGGCTTCAGGGACGAACTCAGACGTCCGCGTTGCCGGTCTTCCAGACGCTCCAGGGGATGTTCCAGTCACCGAGGCCGTCGGTGCCGGAGAGAGTGCCGCCGACGGTGTTCTTGACGACGACGATGTCCCCACGCTTGGTGTTGTCGTAGACCCACTTGGCGTTGGACGGGCTCAGGTTGAGGCAGCCGTGACTTGTGTTGGAGTAGCCCTGCTGCCCGACCGACCACGGCGCCGAGTGGAAGAAGATACCGCTGTAGGACATTCGGGTCGCCCAGTCGACGGGGGTCTTGTAACCCTGCGCCGAGGTGACCGGGACGCCGTACGTGGACGAGTCCATGATCATGTTCGCGAAGCGGTCACCGATGATGTAGACGCCGTTGTCGGTAGGAGTGCTGTCCTTGCCCATGGAGGTGGGCATGGTCATGACAGTCTCACCGTTGACCTGGAAAGTGACCTGCTTGGTGTTGTCGTCCGCCGTGGCGATGACGGCATCACCGATGGTGAAGGAACTCTTGGCGTCTTCCTGCCCGAAGACTCCCTTGCCGAGATTGCGCCCGTACACGTTGACGCTCACGTCGACCTTGGTGCCCGGTGCCCAGTAGTTCTCCGGACGCCAACGGACCTCACGATTGTTGACCCAGTAGAACGCACCTTCGACGGCCGGAGTCGTGGTGACGGTGATCGCGGCTTCGGCAGCCTTGCGATCGGGGATGTTCTCGTCGAACTGCACCGCGATGGGCTGACCGATGCCGACCACGTCACCCTCGTTGGGCAAGACGTACGGCTTGGTGACGTTGCCGGGTGCGCTGGTGGTGAAGGACGTGACCGTCGTACTTGCGCCACCCAATCCGAATGCGCGGGCCTCGATTTTGTACTTGCGGTTGTAGCCGAGTGGCTCGGTGGTGGTCCACGACGCACCGTCGGCAGCAATCGCGCCGGCAACTGCCTTGCCGTCCTGATTGACCATCGTCACGTCGGACAGAGCGCCGTCAGCGACGTTGATCTTGACCGGGTCGCCCGGCGAGAAGCCGACAGCGCCGTCGGCAGCGGTCGAGGTGAGCTTCGGCTTGATGAGTTCGGTGAGCGGATTGGAATCGATCGGCGCCGACCCTTCGGTACTGACGTCCTTGCCGCCCGACGTGCACGCGGTCATCAGAACGAGAGCACCGAGAGACGCCGCGATCATCGCCGCGCCCTTCGACGCTCGACCGTTCCCCCCGCGCACGGACAGACCCCACCTTTGACGACTCATCGTTCGACTCCGCTTCACAATTTCTCCGACTAACTTCCGCGTCACATGCGAATCCCACTTACCGGAAGGCAAGTGGGACTTGCGGTATGACTGCGCTGCACCAATGATGCCAGGCGCGCTCGTTACCAACGGTCATGAAAGGCCACGCCGTCAGTAACGTTCAAGTATCAATCGCTCCGAACCGTCCGTTTTGTTACCGCTTTCAGCGGATTTCCTCCGATCGGACTACAGCGGTGACGCCTCCACCTGGCGATTTGCTCCCGAACCGGCGATTCGGCTAATGTTCTGTCTCGCAAGAGCGAGCGCCTATAGCTCAGTTGGTAGAGCAAGTGACTCTTAATCACTGGGTCCGGGGTTCGAGTCCCTGTGGGCGCACTTGCAAAGGTCCCCACCTTCTTCGGAAGGTGGGGATTTTTCTTTGTGTCGTGGTGAACAGGTTGTGGTGAATAGACTTCACAGTTATCGGAACCACGGCCTGGAGGATTGATGACCGAGCGCGAAACCACACCGGGCAGCGAGCTGGCATTTGCCGGTGTGGCGGGTCAGGCCGCTCTGATCCGGTCCGGAGAAATATCGGCCCGCGAGCTCACCGAGAACACACTTCGCCGTATCGAACGCCTCGATTCGACGCTCAATGCTTTTGTGCGAGTTCTCGCAGACGAAGCGCTCGACGAAGCGACACGTCTCGATCAGCGCCAGGCCGACGGCCACAGCCTGGGCCCACTGCACGGAGTTCCGATCGCGATCAAAGACGAGAACGACGTCGCCGGAACGCCGACGACGTACGGCGGTGCGGCGGCAACCCGCATCGCCTCTGCTGACTCGGAGGTCGTCCGGCGGTTGCGCGACGCCGGCGCGGTGATCGTCGGCAAGACGACGATGCCCGAGTTCGGCATCTGGCCCTTCACGGAGACTGCTGCAAACGGCTACACCAGAAACCCTTGGGACACCGGCGTATCCACGGGCGGATCGAGCGGAGGATCTGCGTCGGCCGTCGCGTCAGGCATGGTCGCAGCGGCAATCGGTGGCGACGGCGGCGGTTCCATCCGACTGCCTTCGGCGTTCTGCGGGTTGTTCGGACTCAAACCGCAGCGCGGTCGGGTGAGCACCGCGCCGAACCGCAACCTCTGGCGCGGACTCGGCACACTAGGCCCTCTCACTCGTTCCGTCGAGGACAGCGCGCTCGTGTACGACGTGATAACCGGTACCACCGGGACCGACGACTACACAGCCGAAACGCTCCGCACCAGCTTTGCCGAGTCAGCCGCGTCGGCGCCCGGGCCGCTTCGCATTGCAGTGTCCACCCGGAGTCCGGTCCGGGGCGTCCGCCCGTCCCCGGAGGTCGTTGCCGCGGTGCATTCGATCGCAGAGATGTTGAGCGCGTTGGGACATCACGTCGAAGAGCACGATCCCGAGTACCCGGACGCAACTGCGGCATTTCTCCCCCAGGTGCTCGGCGGCGTCCGCGACGAAGCACTGCGCGTCGATCATCCAGCGTTACTCGAGAAGCGCACACGAGCACTCGCGTCGATCGGCCGGATAGCCGCTCCCGCGCGCGTCGGGAAATTCGCTTACCGCAAAGGCGAGCGAATCGCAGCGACGGTCAACCAGGTCTTCGACACCTTCGACCTGGTCCTGATGCCGACCACGCCCGCGCTGCCACGCCCGATCGGACAACTCGAAGGAACCGGCCTTCTGTCAGCAGTCCGCAAGGCGTTGCCGATCGCCGCCTACTGTTCGATCTGGAATGTCTGCGGCAACCCGGCGGCCGCTGTGCCCGCCGGGTTCTCCGAACGCGGACTCCCCCTGAGCGTCCAACTGGTCGGGCGCAGCGGTGGTGAACCGACCATTCTCGCCGTCGCACAGCAGTTGGAAAGCACCGTCCGCTGGCCGGATTCGCACCCTCCACACTCGTGAATTCCGGAAGCGATGTAACCATCGTCACCACGATGAACACGCGTTTTGCAAACTCCTGAGCCTGTCGGCTAATGTTCTGTCTCGCAAGAGCGAGCGCCTATAGCTCAGTTGGTAGAGCAAGTGACTCTTAATCACTGGGTCCGGGGTTCGAGTCCCTGTGGGCGCACTTGCAAGAAGGCCCCCACCTCACCAGGTGGGGGCCTTCTTCATGTTCTGTCTTCGACAACTCGGGTCAGCGAATGATCTTCCGGACCACGAGTATTCCCACCACTGAACCGACTGCGATCAGCGCGTACTTCACTGCCGGCTCGTTGAGCTTGGCGAGCACCGTCTTCTTGGTGTTCTCGACCAGCCGCTTCGGGTTGGTGCGGACCGTCAGTTCGTCGAGTGTGCTCGCGAGCTGGTTACGCGCCTTCTCGATCTCGCGTTCGATGCTCTCGGTGTCCCTGGGCACGTGTCCTCCAACTTGTCTGTGTTCTGCTGCTCTGTGTGCGGGTCTGCTGTGCGGACGCAGCGCGCCGACACTTCGCTCTACCGTAGAGGAGCAGAATGCCCTCGCGCCCACCTGCCGCGCAATTTCTCGACTAACCTCGATTCCCGTGACCGAGAACAGTAGATTGTCCGCCGGCGACGTCGCGCCGGATTTCACGCTCCCAGACGCCGATGGCAACGAGGTTTCCCTTCACGATTACCGCGGCCGCAAGGTCATCGTGTACTTCTACCCGGCGGCCAGCACCCCGGGGTGCACCAAGCAGGCCTGCGACTTCCGTGACAGCCTCGCCGAGCTGAACGGCGCCGGCCTCGAAGTCATCGGAATCTCGCCGGACAAGCCCGCAAAACTCGCGAAGTTCCGCGATACCGAAGAGTTGACCTTCCCGCTGCTCTCCGATCCCGAGAAGGCGACGCTCGAAGCCTGGGGCGCGTTCGGTGAGAAGAAGATGTACGGCAAGACCGTCCAGGGCGTCATCCGCTCGACGTTCCTCGTCGACGAGGAAGGCAAGATCGAGGTGGCCCAGTACAACGTCCGGGCCACCGGCCACGTCGCCAAGCTACGACGCGATCTGTCGGTCTAACGCCCGTACCGGCTCAAGAACAGAGCCTCCGCGAAAGCGAGATTCTCGATCTCCGACGGGTCGACGCTTTCGTCGGGCGCATGAATGCGGCATTGCGGTTCCTCGACGCCGATCAACGCGATCTCCGCGTCGGGGAACTGCTCGGCCAGTGCACTGCACAGCGGTATCGATCCCCCTTGGCCGGCAAATCCGACTTCGCGGCCGTAGGCATCGGTGAGCGCGGACTTCAGCTGCGCGAAACCTGCACCCTCCGTCGAGGACGAGAACGGCGATCCCGTCGATTCCGGAACGACCTCGATGTGGACGCCCCACGGCGCCGCCGCGCGGAGGTGGTCCGTCAACAACTTCTGTGCCTGCGCCGGATCCGTGCCAGGCGGGACACGAAGATTCAGGCGCGCCGACGCGCGGGGCGTGATCGCCGCCGCCGAACCCACGACCGGCGGGCAGTCGATACCCAGGATGGTCAGCGCCGGACGAGCCCACACCTGCTCGGCGACCGAACCGGAACCAGTCAGCTGCACCCCTTCGAGCACCCCGGCGTCGGAGCGGAACTGATCGCCGTCATAACTGACACCCGCCCATTCCTGGTCGTTGGTCAAGCCTTCGACAGTGGTGTTTCCGGCGCTGTCGTGCAGCGTCGAGAGTATGTGCACCAGCGCGGTGATCGCATCGGGCGCCGGTCCACCGAAGACACCGGAGTGAATCTCACCCTCGAGCGTCGACACGTGGACCACAACGTTCGCGATCCCGCGCAATGACGTCGTGATCGTCGGCTCCCCGACTTCGGTGTTGCCGGTATCGGCGATCAGGATCATGTCGGCTGCAAAAAGTTCGGGCCGCTCTCGCACCAGATCCTCGAGACCGCCAGTGCCCATCTCCTCGGATCCTTCGGCGACGAGCGTCAGGTGGACGCTCGGATCCACACCGGCTGCGGCGAGCGCTCGCAGAGCTGTCAGATGCATGACGACGTTGCCCTTGCAGTCGGAAGCGCCCCGTCCGTACCACCGTCCGTCGCGCTCGGTGAGCGTGAAAGGCGGGGAGCCCCAGAGCTCTTCGTTTCCGGGCGGCTGAACGTCGTAGTGGCAGTACAGCAGAACGGTCGGAGCACCGCCCGGGCCTGGTCGACGCCCGACAACCGCGGCCGAACCGTCGGAGGTCTCGATCGCCTCGATATCGGCGAAACCCTGAGCCCGGAATGCCTCCAGGACCCAATGCGCAGCGGCCGCGCATTCTTCCGGCGGGTACTGCCGCGCATCGGCGACGGACTTCATCGCCACAAGTGCACTCAGATCCTCACGGGCACGCGGCATGAGTTCACCTACCGCGGTTCGCAGTTCTTCCGTCATCGTCTCCCTCTCCTCGGCATCGAATCTCGGTGTGCCCGAAGAATCTCAGTCTGCCCGAATCGGACGTAGGCAGGCGCCAGGATCGCCGTTGCGCCACACCGCGCAGCAACCTCTTCGGCTACTGGACAGTTGGTCACCTAGTATCGAGGTGTGGCAACAGCATCGGGACTCGTGTGCGCGCACCTGCGCGGTGCGTTTCGACCGATCACGACCGCCGAAGTAGGTGGCCGATGACACCGGATAATGCACAAGTCCCAAATTCGACAGAAAACACCGATAGCCTGGAAGACGTGCAGCCCACGACTCGTCACCGCGCGCGGCGACGAGTCGACCCAGCACTGGAGAATCCCCAGAGCCTCGAAGAACCGCAGGAACTGCTGCCGCGCAAGCGTCCGACGCAAGAGCGCAGCCAGCGTAAATTCGACGCACTCCTGGCTGCGTCACGGGAACTCCTCACCGATGTCGGTTTCGAATCGTTCACCTGTGAAGAAGTCGCGGCACGTGCTGACGTCCCGATTGGGACGCTTTACCAGTTCTTCGCGAACAAGTACGTCATCGTGTGCGAATTGAACCGCCAGGACCTCGTCGGGGTCCAGCACGAGCTTGCTCAGTTCGGCGGCGAAGTACCCTCGCTCGACTGGTTGCGGTTCCTGAACAGTTTCGTCGATCACATGGCCGGGCTGTGGACGTCTGATCCGTCGCGCCGCGAGGTCTGGCTGGCGATGCAGTCGACGCCGTCCACGCGGGCAACCGGAGTCATTCACGAAAAGCAGTTCGCCGAGACCGTAGCGAAAATGCTCGGCCCGTTGACGCCTCGTACGCGGCGAGATCGTCGCCTGATGATGGCGGAAGTTCTTGTCCACGTGGTGTATTCGATGCTCAATTTCTCGGTTCAGGACGGTCAGTCGCATGCCGACGCCGTCGCCGAACTGAAAAGGTTGATGATCGCGTATCTCCTCGTCGCCGAGAAGGAATCCCGCACGAAGGACTAGTCGAACGACAAAGAGCCGGTCTCCCCTTGGGAGACCGGCTCTTTCGTGTCCGGCAGTGCTACTCCGGGTCGGATTCGATGACCGCGAAAGCGCCCGCCATGTCCCCGTCGTGCGTGAGCGAAATATGAATCTTCACTCCGGTCAGGTGTTTGGCCACGTCACCGCGAAGCCGGATGCCGGGGCGCCCCCAGGCGTCCGAGACGACCTCGATCTGATTGTGGATCATTTCCCCCAGCACCGGTGGGCCGGCGAAGAGAGCAGTTGACCATGCCTTGATCACTGCTTCCTTCGCAGCCCACCGGGCGGCGAAATGTCGTGCCGGTTCGGAGCTCCGGGTAGCGGCGTCTCGACGCTCGCCCGGTGTGAAGTTGTCGAGCATTGCCGTTCCCGGCCTGTTCAATTGCTCGGCGAACTCCGACACCGTCACGAGGTCGAAACCGATACCCAGAACTCCCATACCGTGACTACTACTTGCAGCCGGGCAGATTCGAGCGGTACACCTGGTCTGCGCCGAGTCGTGCGTCCTCGCTCAGCAGCATGTCCGCTTCGAGCTGACGCGACGCCTTGGCCGGCGTTCCGTCGGCACCGAGGCGACGATCCGCCGGGCGCTCGTAGAGGCTGTCGCCACCGCACATCGCCTTCGCGAGGCGACGCTGACCGTCGATCGTCCGCTGCTGGGCCGCAGCAACATAGGCGTCACGCTTGTCGGCCGGAACCGACTCGACGAATGCCTGCGGGTGCACGACTGCGATCAGTCCGGAGACGTGACCGAAGCCGAGGCTGGTCAGCAGGCCCGCGCGCAGCGGAAGATGCTCACCGAACTTGAGCGGCTGACGTGCCCACACGAGGTGCTCGAATTCGGCCATCTTGTCGTCGACGCAGTCGAGGCTGCGGTTCGGCGGGACGATGCCCTGGCTCAGTACCTGGCAGAGCCCGATCAGCTGGAAGGCTGCGGCACCACCCTTGGCGTGACCGGTCAGGCTCTTCTGCGAGACCACGAACATCGGCGCGCCTTCACTGCGTCCCAATGCCCCGGCGAGCCGCTCGTGCAGCTCTGCCTCGTTGGGATCATTGGCGGCAGTGGAGGTGTCGTGCTTGGAGATCACGGCGATGTCGTCGGCGCTCACGCCGAGAGCGTTGAGCGAGAGTGCGAGCTGCGAATCCGCTCCCCCACGTCCGGCGCCCAGTGCTCCGAGTCCCGGTGCCGGGATCGAGGTGTGGACACCGTCGGCGAACGATCCGGCCCAGGCGACCACACCGAGGACGGGAAGACCCATCTCGAGTGCCAGATCACCGCGAGCGAGGAGAATCGTTCCGCCACCGGCCGACTCGACGAATCCGCCGCGGCGACGATCGTTGGCCCGCGAGAAGCGGCGATCCTCGATGCCCTTGGCATGCATGTCCTCGGTCTTGGCAGTGGCCGACATGTCGCCGAAGCCGATGATGCCTTCCGTGCTCAGATCGTCGAACCCGCCGGCAACAACCAACTGCGCCTTGCCGAGTCGGATCTTGTCGACGCCTTCTTCGACGGATACCGCTGCCGTGGCGCAGGCGGCGACGGGGTGAACCATCGCGCCGTAACCGCCGACGTACGACTGAACGACGTGCGCTGCAATGACGTTCGGCAGCGCTTCCTGCAGGATGTCGTTCGGACGGTTCTCGCCGAGCAGCGTGTCGATGTACAGGCTCCTCATGGAGGTCATGCCGCCCATGCCGGTGCCCTGCGTGTTGGCGACCAGGCTCGGGTGTACCCAGCGGAGCAGTTCGCTCGGAGTGAAGCCGCCCGTCAGGAAGGCGTCCACCGTTGCGACGATGTTCCAGAGGCCGACGCGGTCGACCGAATCTGCCATGTCGGCGGGGATGCCCCACTTGGTGACGTCGAAGTTGGTCGGAATCTGACCGCCCACACTACGAGTCAGCTTCATCTTGCGCGGGACGCGGATCTCGGTGCCTGCGCGGCGGGTGACCGTCCAGTCTCCGGACTCGGCGGAAACCGTCGCCGTCGTGTTCTCCGGATCGGATTCGACGAAGGCCTGAGCCTCTGCCTCACTGCCGACCACGAAGCTCAGATCCTTGTCCAGGAACACGGAGGTGAGCAGCGGAGCGGTGTTGTCGATCATCGCGCCCTCGTCGACGTAGCGACGGATGCCGCAACGCTCGACGACTGCGTCGTGGTACTTGTCGGCGATTTCCGCCTCGGGTACCAGGTCACCGGATTCGACGTCGTACCAGCCCGGCTTGGGGTCGTTCTCCCAGACGATGAGTCCGGTGTTCCAAGCCAATTCGAGAACGCCTGCGGCAGAGAGCTGCTCGTCGACCTCCATCTCGAAGCGGGTACGCGAGGAACCGTAGGGTCCGAGCTCTCCGGCACCCACGATGACCACGAGGTCCGCGGGGGTGACGTCCAGTTCGGGCCAGCTCGGAGCCTTGACCGAGTCGTCGATGCGAGCCGGAGCGGGCAGCGCCAGGATGCTGGACTCGTCCACTGCTTCGTCGACAGCTTCGGCGATCTCGGCAACCTCGGCAGCTTCCTTGGCCAAAGCACCCAGATCCAGGTTGGCCTCGGACAGTCCGCCGGTCAGGTCGACCTCGAGCGGAGCCTCGGCAGCAGCGCGCCGCGACTCGCGGGTTGCCGTCTTCAGCAGTTCGGTCGCCATCTCCTGGGTGGACCAGGTGCGGACGCCCGCAGCTTCGACTGCGTCGACGATGGGATCGTTGTGACCCATGAGTCCGGTTCCGCGAACCCAACCGATGACCGCATGTGCCAACGTGACCCGCTCGGCCCAGTTGCGCTCGGCCTTCCAGCGATTGACCACGGCGATCAGCGAAGCCTTGGCCTCACCGTATGCACCGTCGCCGCCGAACGTTCCGCGGTTCGGCGAACCGGGCAGCACCACGTGCAGGTGCGTGTCGACATCGCTGTCGTAACCGATCTTCGACAGACCGCCGATGAGGCGCTCCACCGACCAGAGCAGCACGCGCATTTCCATTTCGGCGCGAGCGCCGGCGTCGGAGAGTTCGCCGCCGACACGGGGAGCTGCGAAGGGGAAGAGCATCGTCGGCGTCATGGCCGGCTTGATGAGCTTCTTTGCGCCGCCTGCGTTCTCGGTGGCCTCGTTGCCGATCCAGTCGATCAGTGCGTCGACGTCGGTGTACGACGCCATGTTCGCGGGAACCACCCAGAGGGCGGCACCGGCGCGAGCATTCTCGCGGTACAGGTCGCGGTAGAAGCCCAGACGCTGACCGTCGAGTCGCGAGGTGGTCACGAATACCGTTGCGCCACCGGCAAGGAGCTTGCCCGTGACCGCTGCCGCGATGGAACCCTTGCTGGCGCCCGTCACTACTGCGACCTCGCCTGCCCACTCGGGTGCGTCGGATTCTGCCGCAGCAGCCGCATCAGCGATGCGGGTGTAGACCTCGGCGAGTGGGGTGCGGCCTTCGTCGGTTGCACGGGTGGCCCACCACTTCGCCTGTGCGGCGACGGTGGAGCCGGCACCGATGAAGTTCTCGACCGACAACGCGGTGTCACCGAGCCAAATGCGAGCGAGATCCTCACGCGCACTTGCCCAGCGGTCGTCGAGCAGCACGGCCTTCTGCGCGTCGAATGCCGGAGCAACCAGACGCGGCCAGTCGGAGCCGAGTTCAGCCGAGACCAGGTCGACCAGTTCGGTGTCCTCGACCGTCGCGACTGCCGTTTCTTCGTTCAGTCCGAGCTGCTCGAGTACCAGGCGTGCGGCCGAGGCCAGAACGCCGTTGCGACCGGTGATGTTCTCGGTGAACTCACCCAGAGCGGCTGCGTCGACGGTTCCGCCGCTTCCGCCGCCGGTAGCCGGCAACGAGACGCTGACTCCACGAGCAGACCCGACCGAGGCAACTGCGCTGTCGATGACTGCGTCCACTGCTGCAGCGTCGGCCAGTGCGCCGGAGCTCAGGCCACCGAGGTCGCCGCCGCGGATGCTGGCGCCGTCACGGGTACCGAGAGCCACTGCTGCGGTGACGTGATGTGCCCAGCCGTCGCCCAGCTCCCAGACCTTCTTGACGCGGTCGGCGATGTAGCCGGGACGCTTGCCCGAGGGGCCGAAGACCTTGCGTAGGTGATCGTTGATCGAATCGGAGAGCACCGGTCCGAACGGCTTGTACGTACGGGCGAGCTTGTCGACGGTTGCCCCCAGGGAGCCCATGTCGGCGTCTGCGGCCCCGTCGATGGCACCGAGGGAGAGCTCGGAGCCGAGGTCGACCAGAAGCTGGTTGCGACGCGAGGAAACGCCGTCGCACAGTGCCTCGATCGTGTCCGCGGGGCCCACCTGATCGGGACGGAGCTTGGTCCACAGGCTGATCAGGACCTTCGTGGCGTCGGGCGCCTTGAAGGTGAGGTCGTCCGGACGCGGTCCACCCGAAGGTGCAGCCGGCGCGGCAGCGGCAACCGGAGCAGCGGCCGCGGCGACCGGAGCAGCCTGCGCGGCAGGCGCTTCGATCTCGTCGTCGTCATCGACAGCGGGGTCGACGTCGGTGCCGTAGACGATCGCAGCTTCGCGCTCGACGTTGAGAACCTCGACCGGGTAGCCGAAGCGGCCCGGCAGCTTGAGGGTCTGCGACGCGAGGTTCGCGACGGTCGGGGCAGCGCCGAGACCGATCTCGACGAAGCGTTCGACCCCGAGCCCTCCTTCGGACTCGTCACCGAAGAGCAGGTCCTGCGTCTCGATCCAACGGACCGGGCTGGCGAACTGCCAAGCCAGCAGCTCGATCAGGATGATGCGGGACAACTCGTGAGTGCGCGTTGCGTAGCTGTCGAAGTCTGCGAGGACTTCCTGCAGCGGCTCGGACGGCACCAAGTCGGCGATTTCCTGAACGAAGTCACGACGCAGCGAGAACGGCTTCGGAACCAGGTTCGGGATGTAGCGGCCGATCAGGATGTCCGGGTCGATGTCGTGCGGGAGCAAGTCCTGCAGGCACACGCGGAAGTCCGCCACGCCACCGCGAAGGACGGTGGAGTGGAACGGCACGTCGATGCCGGGAACCTGGATGTATGCCCGCTTGCCACCGAATTCTGCTCGGCGACGGTCGATTTCGACCTCGAGTGCGTCGAGACCGGCTACCGAACCGGCGATGGCGTACTGGCTGCCGCGCAGGTTCAGGTTGACGATTTCGAGGAACTCACCGGAGGTCTCGGCGACACCGGCGACGAAGCCCTGCACGTCGTCGTCGGAAACACCGATCTGCGACGGGCGAATAGCGGCCATGCGGTAGTCGGAGCGTCCGGCTTCGTCACGGGGAACGAGCTGGTGCATGGCGGAGCCACGCTGGAAGACGACCTCGAGAAGTGCTTCGAGCGGGAAAACCTCGGCGACAGCGGCGAGTGCGTTGTACTCACCGACCGAGTGACCGGCCAGAAGGGAATCCTCGATGAAGGTTCCGGATTCGCGCAGCTCGGCAACCTGGGCAACACCGAGAACGGCCATGGCCACCTGGGTGAACTGAGTCAGGTGCAAGACACCGTCGGGATGCCTGTGCTCGACACCACGGGCCTTGACGGTCACCGGGTTGTCGCGCACGACAGCGAGAATCGAGAATCCGAGTGCCTTACGAGTGTGCTTGTCCGCGCGCTCCCAGACGTCGCGGGCGGCCTTGGAGCGTGCGCGAGCGTCGAGGCCCATGCCCGGGCGCTGAATGCCCTGGCCGGGGAAGGCGTAGACGGTCTTCGGCGCGGCGGTGCGGCCGGTGGCGACCATGACCAGTTCACCGTCGATGCGGCAGCCGACCTCGACGATTTCCGCGCCCTGGTCGATACCGACACGATCGACACGGACGTCGATCTCGGCGCCGGGTCGAACCATCCCGAGGAAGCGAGCTGTCCAGGCGGTCAGGCGGCGCGGCGGGACGCGGGTCTCGCCCGGGTCGACTGCGGTGACTACCTGCTGCGCTGCGGCGGAGAGCCACATGCCGTGCACGATCGGGGTTCCGAGGCCGGCCAGCAGAGCGGCGTTGTCGGAGGTGTGAATCGGGTTGTGGTCACCGGAAACCTGAGCGAACGCGCCCATGCTGACCGGAGCGAGGATCTTCGCGTCACGGCGACGACGCCGCGAGGTGTCGACAGCCGCATCGCTGATCGATCCACCGGCGCGAGCCGGGTCGGCGAGTTCGCCTGCACCGGTGCGTCCGCGGATCGCGAAACGCTCGGTCATGGTGACGACTGCGGGGGCGTCGAGGCCCTCGCCGAGCATGGCACCGACCTCGACCTTGACCTCGACGACACGACCGAGGTCGGTGTCGAGAACCGAGGCGACCTCGGCATTGACCACGAGAATGCTTGTCTCGGAGGGAAGTTCACCGACGAAGTCGACGGTGTGGTCGAGGTGGACCAGGTCGAGCATGCCTTCGATAACGGAAAGACTGTCGAGCTTGGCTGCGCCGAGGACTGCGAACACTGCAGGCCAGCATGCTCCGACGACGACGTCCGGAACAGCCTTGCCGCTGACACTGAGCGTGGCGGGCAGACCCGAACCGGTGACACCGGCGTGATCGGCGATGCGATCGGGAACCCACGCGACGTTGAGGCGAGCCTTGCCGTTCTTGACTGTCGGAAGTTCCTGTCCGGCAGCAACTGCCAGGAGCGCGGACATCGCACCTTCGGCATCGGCTTCGGTGACAACCGGAGCGCCGCCGTCGACGACGGACTCGGGGATCGTGATCGTGATGTCGACGGACTTGCCTGCCACCAACGGAACCGAAAGCAGCACGTGCGAGGAATCGACGACGGTCAGACTGGAACCGGTGGTGCCGTGAACTGCCTTGTCGGCAGACTCTGCACTCCACTCGTCGAGGTCGCCGAGACGACGGACGGGGTTCTGGGTCAGGCGGCCGGCCCACTGGAGGTCAGGAGCCGAGAGAACGGCGTCGAGAAGTCCGGGTGCGGAATCCTGGTGGCGACGGCTCGCGAGTGCAACCGGAGTGGTTCCGGCAGCAACCAATTCGTCGTAGGTCGCCTTCTCGAAGCGATCGAGCAGGTCACCGACCGGCTCGTCGACACGGGTGATGCCGGCGACGGCAACGGTGCCGGGGATGACGCAAACCTGATCGGCGGTGTAGCGGGGGTCGTGTGCCTGCCACAGGGAGTCGCTGCGCCACCAACGACGCACGTCACCGTCGACGACGGGAACGAAGTTGACCGGCTTGCCCGGCGTCTTGCACAACGAGATGAAGAACGAGACGTCTGCGGGATGCAGAACGGTGGTCGAGTAGTCCGGGTACGACGCCTGCAGTGCGCAGATTGCAGCCTCGGGGCGCTCGAGGGTCTCGGCGTCAGCGAACAGCGTGGGGATCGGGCCGCGGTCGACCGGGTGCAGACGCGCCTCGGTGCGCTGGAGCATCTCGCCGAAGCGAGCACGCCAGGTGATGTCGAGCCACGGGCTCGACGTCGCCTCGACGATGGCGTCCTGAAGATCGGCGCCGCAGTCGAATTCCTTCGCCGCGTCGATGCCGACGGTCAGCTCGAGGTAGCGGCGCAGCCACTGTGCGTACGTCATGGTCTCGACGTCGCCGAAGTACGGCTTGGCGGTGACGTCGAGGGCGGCGATGATCTCGTCGCGGCGCTCGGCCACTGCCTCGGAATCGCCGGCAACCTCGTCGAGGAGGCGCCCGGTACGCGAAGCCGCGTTGTCGATCTCGTGGATGTCGGCACCGAGCTGGCTACGGCCGGAGGCCATTCCGCCTTCAGCGGTACCTGCACCGACCCAGTCCGGCGTACCGGGTGTGTCGACGAGGAGCTGCTTGACCTCGGGAGAGGTGGTGGCCTCGAGAGTCGCCATGGCTGCGGTGCCGACAAGGATGCCGTCGACGGGCATGGCCGGGAAACCGGCTGCGGCGGACCAGCGACCGGTCAGGTAATCGGCTGCGCGCTCAGGTGTTCCGATGCCGCCACCGACGCAGATGACCAGGTTCGGGCGTGTACGCAGCTCGGCGTACGTGTCGAGGAGCAGGTCGTCGAGGTCTTCCCACGAGTGGTGTCCGCCGGCGCGGCCGCCTTCGATGTGGACGATGACCGGGAAGTTCGGAACCTCGTTGGCGATGCGGATCACGGAGCGGATCTGCGCCACGGTGCCGGGCTTGAATGCAATGTTGGTGATGCCGATCTCGGACAACTCGTCGATGAGAGCAACAGCCTCTTCGAGTTCCGGGATACCGGCGGTGACGATGACGCCGTCGATGGGAGCACCGGCGGTACGGGCACGCTGCACGAGGCGCTTGCCACCGAGTTGCAGCTTCCACAGGTACGGGTCGAGGAACAGGGAGTTGAACTGGACCGCGCGGCCCGGCTCGAGCAGCATCTTCAGCTCTGCGACACGGTCTTCGAAGATTTCTTCGGTGACCTGCCCGCCACCGGCAAGCTCGGCCCAGTGACCGGCATTGGCTGCCGCGGCAACGATCTTGGCGTCGACCGTCGTCGGCGTCATACCTGCGAGCAGGATGGGTGAACGACCGGTCAGCTTCGTGAACGCGGTCTCGACGCCGATACGGCCGCCGGGAAGCGCAACGGGCTTCGGCGCGAACTCGGACCACGAACGTGAGACCTCAGGTGCTGCACCGGGTGTGAGCAGATTGCGGTGTCCGCCGCGGGTGGCTGCGGCAATGATGCCGATGCCCTGTCCACGCAGCGAAGAGGACGTCATACGGGTCAGCTGATCGCTGGGTCCGAGATCGAGAATCCACTTGGCGCCGGCGGAGATTGCGCCGTCGACAGCCTCGACCCAGTCGACCGGATCGACGAGGACACCCTGCGCAAGTTCGCGCGCACGGTCCGCGTCGAGACCGCAACGGGTCGCCCAGCTGCCGACGAGTTCGACGGCCTCGGTCAATGCGGGGTGATGGAAGCCGATTTCGGTGTCGAGCGGATCGAAGGACGGCGCGAAGACGGAACCGCCACGCTTCTTACCCTCGCGCTCGCGGGCTTCCTCGGCTTCGATCTGCTCGCAACGCTCTTGCACGCGTGCCAGCTGAGCGGGCGGCCCGGCGAGAACGACGCGGCGACGGCCGTTGCGGATGGCGAGGACAGCCGCGCGCTCAGGCGCCACACCCTCGGCAAGCTCGGCGACGATGGCCGCGAGACGCTCGGGATCGACGCCCGAGACCGCAACCATCGGCTTCGCGGAGGCGCCGGCGATGACGCCGCGGCGACGGCCGACCAAGCTGGCAGCAGCACCGACGAGCTGTGCGACGGCGAGGAGTTCACCGTCGTCGTTGCCCTGCGCGGCTACGGCAGCCGTGGCCAGAAGGCCCTGCGAGTGGCCGATGACGGCAGCCGGCGGGTTACCGGCTACATCCAGACCCTGAGCGGAGAGTGCACGCAACGCCGCAAGCTGCGTGAGGAAGACGCCGGGGAGTGACACCGGAGCTGCGGTGAGCGCGGCAGCGGAAGGCCCGGCCGACTTCTCACCTTCTTCTTCGTCGACGATCTCGGCTTCGAGCATCCACGCGATCGGATCGAATCCGACCGGGCGAACCACGAGGAGATCCTGCGCGACGGGCGCGAGGCGTGCTGCTGCGTCGTTGACCAGATCGGTCAGAACGGGCTCCAGGCCGTTGTCACGGCTGAGCTCCTCGAGCGAGGTGAGCCAGGGAGCGCCCTGTCCACCGAAAGCGATTGCGTAGGAAACGCCGTTGTTCAGCGAATCGACGAGGGCACCTTTGCTGGTCGTGCGGGACTGTCCCCCATCGACGCCGAAACGGCGTCCACCCTTCGAGTCGCGTCCGTTTCCTGTAGGTGTCGTGTCATCGATCGTCACGCGTACGTCCTCTCCTGGTCACCTCTGCGGCGAGGTGGGATTTGCGGTGTGCTGCCCGGCTGAAGTGCTCGCGAATTCGTCGAGAGAATCGACGGAGTCAGGGCGTTCGTGCAAGACAAGGTTTACACAGAATCATGAGGATTTCCTCACGTTTGTCGGCACCCTGGAAATCTGGACTTTCGGGGCCGTGATCTTCCTCACGAGACTTCGAGAAAGTGACTCGCGAGTAGGTCGCGAACGCCCTGCCTGGGACTGTTACCGGGATTTTCAGAAACCTGAGGAACCCCTCATATTTATTGTTACCAATTCGTGACCTCCTTGACGGACGGTCGATCCCGTGCGTTCCGGGCCACAATCTGTCGGACCCCCTCGCTACGTTCAGCGCGTCCACACCGGACAACTTCTCGGGGGGAGAAATCATGAAAGACACAGACGTAGTCAGAGCGGCCGAATTCATCGGCGCCGAGCTTCCGCGCGAGGCGTGGCCGCATTGGAATCAGGGATGGCCGCGCGAGTCCGAAGCCGCCCTTCTCGATGCGATCTTCTCGTCGCGCGCCGCCTATGGAACACCGAAGACCGGAGTCCGCGCCGTCGTCGACCGTTGGCGCACACACCGCTCGGTAGCCGCCGACGATCGCCTCGACAGCTTGCCCGCTCTCGCCGCCTTCACCGACCGTGGCGACGAGCTCGCAACGATTCTCGGCAATCGCCAGCGCGTGCCGGGCAACTACTTCACCAAAGCCGAAGGCGCGGCTCGTGCGGCCAAGGCGCTCGCCGACGCCGGTTGCCGGTGCGGTGCCGACGTCGAGGACACCGAAGGCCTCCGTTCGGCAGTCGTCTCCGTTCCAGGCCTCGGCCCCAGGACCTTCGAGACACTGATGTTCCTGTCCGGGAGGTTGACGGTAACTTCGATCGACCTGCTTGCACGGTTCGCCACCGAAGCAAGCAGTAGCGAGAAATTGTTGTCCAGCACCGACGCAGCCGAGTTGCTCGTTGCGGTTGCCGAACATCTCGATGTCGATGTTCGGACACTCACCCACGCTGCGTGGCGGTATCAACGCACGGCCGAGCAACCTCGCCGATCGAAGAAATCCACCATGCCGCCCGCAGCGGATCCACTCGCCGAAACGGCCTGAGAGCGGGCGGGCGCATCCCGACCAGGGTGGTGTGCCCGCGAGCGATTCCACTCGCGTATCCTTTGAATTCCGCGCGCGAGTGGCGGAATTGGCAGACGCGCTGGATTTAGGTTCCAGTGTCTCAGGACGTGGGGGTTCAAGTCCCCCCTCGCGCACAACGAAGAGCCCCGCCGGATCTGATCCGGCGGGGCTTTTTCGGTTCTCGTGAGCAAGGTCAGCGCTTTCGATCCTTGACCGGTGGAGTCATGTACGTCGTCCGACTCGGTGTCAGCCCCAGACGGACCGAGCTCTCCAACCATGTGATCGCCGCTGCCGTCGGGTCCACAACCGGAACATGAATCCCTTTGCCATGCAGCCTGTCTCGGACTGCGGCGGTCACACCGAGCATGCCGGTGCAACCGAGAACGACGGAGTCGGCGTCACCGTTCTCCACTGCCGTAGACGCCTGTGCGGCCAGTCGATCGATCAGTTCCTCCCGATCGGTGAGGCCCAGCACCGGCATGTCCACGACTCGAATACTGCCCAGCCGACTATCGAGTCCATACCGCCGAGTGAGCGATCGGAGCATCGGCACGACATTCGGCAGGATGGTCACGACACCGACGCGATCGCCCAGACTCATCGCTGTCAGAAATGACGGCTCGAAGCCGCCGACCACCGGAGCGTCGATGACCTCTCGGGCGGCATGCACTCCGGGATCGGCGAAACACGTGATGAACACACCGTCGACGCCGTCGGCTGCCGCCTCCTCGACCCGCTGCACGATCCCGGGGCCGGCAAGTGCCTCGTCGTACTCGGACTCGATGCTCGCCGTGCCAGAGAGCAGTGACACGACGTCGACCGTCGTACCGGGCGCCGCCCAGTGCTCCACCTCGGCTGTCACCGCCGGAGTCAGTGTGGTGTCGATGACCGGGCGAATCACTCTGATGTGCATGAAACACTCCCCTGCTTTCGGATACGCGCCGAGGTTATCGATGCAGCACAGCCGGGAGAATGTGTTCAGTGCCCTGGCGTTGCGGGTGAGGATGGGCATAGCGCACAGGTGCTGCGGGACGGCCTCTACGACACGCCGTGGCACGGCTCCTACGACACGCCGTGGCACGGCTCCTACGACACGCCGTGGCACGGCTTCTACGACACCGTGTCGGAGATCGCAGGGCGAGGCACTATAGCTCTCAGGTACCGTCTTAGTGTGTCCAAGAACGCTACTAAACGCCGACCTGCGCTGATTCTGCTGGTCATCGTGTCAGCTGCCGGCTGCCTCGCGCTCGGCTGGTGGCAGTGGGAGCGCTTCGAAGCCGTCGGAGGCTCGGGACAGAATCTCGGGTACGCGTTCCAGTGGCCGCTGTTCGCGGCGTTTGTCGTGTACGCGTACCGCAAGTTCGTTCAGCTCGAAGACGTGGACCCCGAAGAGGCCGAAGCCGAGGAAGCCGCCGCGGAGCCGCGTGAGATTCCCGCCGACCTCTTGCCGCAACGCCCGCAGGCCGAGTTCGACGATGTGAACCTCGACGTCGACGACCCTGAAGCCCGCCAAATGCTGGAATACAACGACTACCTTGCGCAGCTCGCCGCTCGCGAGTCCGATAGGAGCACGACGTGAGTACCGGTTCGGAAGCGAGCATCGCTACCCCCGCAGTCAACGCAGAAAAGCAGAAGAAGGTTGCGTCGGCGCTGGTCCGATACCGCGTTCTCGCCTGGATCACCGGCCTCTGGCTGCTGTTCCTGACCGGTGAGATGGTCTACAAGTACCTGATTCTCGACAATTCGGCGGACGCACCGTCGTGGTTGTTCTACATCGGCCAGATCCACGGCCTGTTCTACATGCTCTATCTCGTATTCACGATCGACTTGGCGATCAAGGCCCGGTGGAAGCCCGGTACGACGGTTGCCACCGCGCTCGCCGGCACGATCCCGTTCCTGTCGTTCGTGTTCGAGCACAAGCGGACTGCCCAGGTGAAGCAGGCTTATCAGCTCTGAGAGTTCCAAAAAGTAGAGCCCTGAACGCAGACGCGTTCAGGGCTCTACTTTTCGGATTCGGTTCAGCCGGCCAGCGCCGCCAGAGCCGGAACGAGCTGCACGAGCGCGCGCCCTCGATGTGACGCCGCATCCTTCTCGGCCGGGGTGAGTTCTGCGGCCGAGCGGGTGTCGCCGTCCGGACGGAAGATGGGGTCGTATCCGAAGCCCCCGTCGCCGGCTGGTTCTCGGCCGATCACCCCGCGCCATTCGCCGCGCACGACGGTCTCGTCGCCGCCGGGGATCACCAGTGCACAGGCGGAGACGAATGCCGCGCCTCGACGCTCGTCCGGCACGTCTCCCAGCTGAGCCAGGACCAGAGCCGTGTTGGCGCCGTCGTTTCCGTGAGTACCCGACCACCGCGCGGACAGCACACCCGGCATACCGTTGAGTGCGTCGATCTCGACACCGGAATCGTCTGCGATGCAGGGCATTCCGGTTGCAGCTGCTCCGTCACGCGCTTTGGCGAGCGCATTCTCCTCGAACGTCGCTCCGGTCTCGGGGGCTTCGGCGAACGGCGGGACCTCGTCGAGCCCGACCAATTCGATTCCGTTCACTCCAGCGGCGTCGAGCACCCGGTGAAGTTCCTTCAGTTTCTTGGCATTTCGGCTGGCAACCAGTACTCGTACGCTCACAGCTCAGGCACCGAACTTCTTCTTGGGTTCCGGATTCTTCGGTTCGGGTAGCACCCCGGGATACGGCTCGGCCAACGCTTGACGCTGGATCTCGAAAAGTTGCTCACAACCAGCCAGAGCGGAGTCGAGCAGCTTGTCCAGCGTCGAGCGTGGGAAGGTGGCGCCCTCACCGGTTCCCTGAATTTCCACCAGCGTGCCGGTATCGGTGGCCACGACATTCATGTCTACCTCGGCACGCGAATCCTCTTCGTACGGAAGATCGAGGCGCACTCGTCCGTCCACGACGCCGACGCTGACGGCCGCTATGCCACACGAGATGGGCTGAGGGTCGGATAGCAGGTCGGCTGCGCGCAGGTACGTCACGGCGTCGACCAGGGCCACGTATGCCCCCGTCACTGCCGCGGTGCGAGTGCCACCGTCGGCTTGGAGGACATCACAGTCGAGGGCGATGGTGTTCTCACCGATTGCCGCGAGATCGATGCACGCTCGAAGTGATCGGCCGATGAGTCGACTGATCTCCTGCGTGCGGCCGCCGACCTTGCCCTTGACCGATTCGCGGCCACTGCGTGTGTGCGTGGCGGCGGGAAGCATCGCGTATTCGGCTGTCAGCCAACCCAAGCCGGAGCCCTTGCGCCAGCGGGGTACACCCTCTTCGACGCTGGCCGTGCACATGACGCGAGTGTTCCCGAACTCGACCAGAACGGATCCGGCCGGGTGACTGGTGAACCCGCGGGTGATCTTGACCGTGCGGAGCTCGTCGTCCGCCCTACCGTCTTCTCGTGTAGTCACCTTCGTGAGCCTAGCGGTCGCCCGGTGAGCGCTGCACCGAATGTGAGGGGAATCAGATGTCGTAGACACTTCCGGCGGAGACGGCATGGACCGGTCCGGAGAATTCGGATTTCGCTTCGGCGATCACGTCTTCACGCGATGTCCACGGCGGGATGTGCGTGAGGAGAAGTTCCTTGACGCCGGCGAGCGCAGCCACACGGCCGGCTTCCTTACCGGAGAGGTGAACTCCCTCGGGGCGATCCGGACTGTCGGTCCACGACGCTTCGGAGAGCAACACGTCTGCACCACGCGCGAGTTCGACGACGTTGTCGCACATACCGGTGTCGCCTGTATAGACGAGGACGCGGCCGTCGGCGCCGGTGATCCGGAAACCGTAAGCCTCGGGTGGATGATTCATCCGGCGGGCGACGACGCTCAGTTCACCGAACGTCACCGGCTCGTTCTCGGCCCAGAGCCGGACGTCGATGGTGTCGGAGATGTCGTCCATCTCGCCGGCGCACTCGGCGGAGGACACTCCGATGCGGCACGCGGTGTCGGTGGGGCCGTAAACCAGAGCACGGCCGACCGGCGGGTTGGGGTGATAGCGACGCCAGACGAGCAGGCCGGGCATGTCGAGACAGTGGTCCGCATGAAGGTGCGAAAGCAGGATCGTCACCTCGCCCGGATCGGCGTATCGCTGCAACGCCCCAAGAACTCCCGGGCCGAAGTCGATCACGAGCGGCGGAGTTCCCGGTGCCGTGAGCAGGTATCCCGAAGCCGGTGAATCCGGACCCGTGACGCTGCCGGAACACCCCAGGACGGTCATGCGCATACCGGTCATGCTGCCACGTCTACCCGTCTGGGAAAAAGCTCTTGGTGGTTTTGGCGCGTCGAAGTCACACCGCAGTGAGGGTGTGACCCACGTCCGTTCAGAAACTCGGTGGTCGAACGGCCGGCGCCGACCCGGCGCGCTTGGCCCTCTCCCCCGACGTGAGCGCCCAGGCGGCCACCACGCCGCCGATCGCTCCGAACAGATGTCCTTGCCAGGAAACCCGTGGATCGCTCGGCAGAACGCCCCACAGCACTCCGCCGTACACGACGAAGACGGCAACGCCGATCAGGATCTGTGTGAAGCTCCGCGTGAAGAACCCGCGCACCAACAGGTAGGTGACCCAGCCGAAGATCAGCACGGACGCACCGACGTGATTCGAGTTCGAGCCGGCGAACAACCAGGTCCCGACGCCGCCGATCACCCAGATGATGCCGGTCGCCGCGAGTCCTCGCGCAATTCCCGACACCAGCACGAGGTATCCGAGGATCAGCACCGGAATGGTGTTGGCGATCAGATGACCCCAGTCGTCGTGCAGCACCGGGGCGAACAGGATTCCCCACAGGCCGTCGAGCGTGCGCGGGGTGACGCCGGCGTTCTGGACATTCTGACCGGAGATGACATCCACGATCTCGATCACGTAGAGCAGGATCGCGAAGCCGCCCACCAACACGGCCGACTGCTTCCACACCGAGGGCGGACCGGATTTCAGTGCCGGCGTCCGGGTGCCGAAGTCCGGACTGTTGAAATCCATCGTCATCGTGTGCGTCCTCCACCGTCGATCCGGTCTTCTGATCCGGTCACTCGCGACCAGGCTCAATTCGAGATTACCGCCGATTCCAGGAGTGCTGCCTAGAGAAATGCGGACGGGAAGAGTTCGCGGTAGCTCGGGATTCCGGCTACCGACGTGGCGTCGAGAATCGCTGTGACGATCGCACGTTCGACCACCCGGGCCGAAGCCGCGCACACCGCGTCGAGTATCGGCAGATCGTTCGGGAAAGCGTCCGGAACCGTGATCTCCGAATTCGGAGTGTGATCACCGGTGGCGAGCGCAAAGATCGTGTCGCCGTCGAGCGGCGAATGTGCGGGCCGAATCGCTCGGGCCAGGCCGTCATGACCTGCGACGGCGACGCGTCGGCACCCGGCTTTCGTCAAGGCGGCGTCAGTGGCGACCACACCGATCGTGGTGTTGAGGACGGTTCCCTTGGCTGCAACGGCGTTGGCCGCCGCGAGTTCGGACGCGTCGGGGAGCCTGAGGCCGAACGACTCCGCGCCGTCCGAGCCGACGCCCCACGGCAGGCCTGTTCTGGGGTCGAAGACCGAACCCACCGGATTCGCCACGATCAAGGCGGAGACCGTCGCCCCCTCGGCGGGGCCGTCGACGATCACGACGCTGGCCGTTCCCACCCCACCCTTGAGCGCCCCGGCTCTGGCACCTACCCCCGCGCCGACCGTGCCGGTGGCGAATTCGCGCGAAGCAGTGTCGGCAGCGAGGAATCCGAAATCGCCGGTCGGACGAACGGTCCAGTCCCCCACCGGCAGATCGAAGATCACGGCGCCGGGCACGATCGGTACCACCTGGCCGGGAGCGCCCATCGCGATCCCGTGATCGTGTTCCTCGAGCCAGCGCATCACTCCGTCGGCCGCGGCAAGTCCGTAGGCACTACCGCCGGTCAACAGCACGGCATTGACCTGCTGGACCGAATGGCTCGGGTCGAGCAGATCGGTCTCGCGGGTACCCGGACCGCCGCCCCGGACGTCGACTCCGGCGACCACACCGGCCGACGCGAGCACGACCGTGCAGCCGGTGGCTGCGCCGCTTCCGAGAGTGGCTCCCTCGTCGAGCTTGTGGTGATGACCGACGGCGAGGCCGGCGACATCTGTCAGTGAATCAGTGGGCCCGGTCCGCGTTGTGGTCATGGCATGAGCGCCTGGACGAGGGAGTCCTGCATCCACGTCAACCAGTGATAGACGTCGAGATGCGGGGCTCGCGGGTCGTCGGGTTCGAGGCTCTCCGGGGTGTCGGCGTCGATGCCGAGATTGGTTCCGAGCGCGAGACGGACGTCGTTGAGCGAGGACAGCCAGGCGTCGGCCTGTTCCTGCGTGAGAACGACCTTGCCGCCGGCCTCCGGAAGCGAAGCCAACAACATGCGAGCGGACTCACGCTTGGCGTCGATGATCTCGGGTTCGTGCAAACTGCGCAGCGCGCCGTTGACATTGGCGCCGGCGTCGTCGAGATCGTCACTGTCCGGAGCGACCTTGTCCGGATCGGTGCGCTGGAAGTCGGGAAGCAAACGCGCCAACACCGGATTGTCGGGCGGCTCCGAATTTCCGGTACGAAGACCCGTCAGCGCGGCGAGCTCGTCTTGCGGCGCCGAAGACGCGCGCTCGTCGAGAAGCCCGGTCACCGACTCCACGAGCGAGCGCAGAACCGCCGCCTCGTGGCCGTCCATCTCGGATTTGAACTTCACTCCGCCGAGTGAACTCTTCCTACTCCACGTCCGCACGCGTCGGACTCCCGTCTACGAGTTAGGCGAACAAATCGGTCGAAAAAGTGCTTTTCTCAGGTGTCGTCGCGTTGCATCGTGGCCCAGAGACCGGCAGCGTGGAGGCGACGAACATCGGCCTCCATCTTGTCGCGCGAACCGCTCGAGACCACGGCCTTGCCCTCCGAATGGACCTGCATCATCAGGTCGGTGGCCTTGGCTTTGCTGTAGCCGAACAACTTCTGGAACACGTAAGTCACGTAATGCATGAGATTGACCGGGTCGTCCCAGACGATGGTCACCCAGGGCCGATCTGCGGCTTCGATGGTCGCAACAGCCTCCGACTGCTCGGGCGTGGCTTGAGGAGAAGAAGCCGTAGCGCCTCTCATCGTTACGTTCGCCGAGTAAGTGCCGGACACGGTCGCGCCGCCGAAAACCATGTATCCAGGGTACGGCGCGACGAGAGGCGACAACACCCACCCACGTCGTCTCGCGCATAGAGTTGTGTGCGTGCCTACGCAAATTTCCGACATCCGCGACGCCGGTGCCAGCACCGCACTGCTCACCGATCAGTACGAACTGACCATGCTCTCGGCGGCTCTCGCCGACGGATCTGCCTTCCGCAACTGCAGTTTCGAGGTATTTGCACGGCGGCTGCCAGACGGTCGTCGCTACGGCGTCGTCGCCGGTACCGAGCGCCTTCTCGACGCACTCGAGCAGTTCCGGTTCGGTGAACCGGAACTGGCGATCGTTGCAAAATTTCTCGACGACACGACCGTCGAGTGGCTGCGCAACTATCGATTCTCCGGTGACATCGACGGCTACCGCGAGGGAGATTTCTACTTCCCCGGATCACCGATCCTCTCGGTCCGCGGAACGTTCGCCGAGTGCGTCATCCTCGAAACCTTGATTCTCTCGATCCTCAACCACGACAGCGCGATCGCTTCGGCCGCAGCCCGCATGGTGAGCGCAGCGGGCGGTCGACGGATGATCGAGATGGGCTCGCGTCGTACACACGAACAGGCCGCCGTCGCCGCTTCACGTGCCGCGTATCTCGCCGGCTTCGACGCCACCTCCAACCTCGAAGCCGCGCGGCGTCACGACGTACCCAGTGCAGGTACCAGCGCGCACGCCTTCACTCTCCTGCACACCACCGAAGACGGTCCGGACGAGGCAGCGGCATTCCGCGGTCAGGTCGCGGCACTCGGCGTATCCACCACGTTGCTCGTCGATACCTACGACATCACCGAGGGTGTGAAAACGGCTGTCGCCGTTGCCGGTCCCGAGCTGGGCGGGGTTCGCATCGACTCCGGCGATCTCGGCGTTCTTGCTCGTCAGGTACGCCAACAACTCGACGATCTCGGTGCTACCAAAACACGCATCGTCGTCTCCGGCGACCTGGACGAGTACGCGATCGCGGCTCTGCGCGCCGAACCCGTCGACTCGTACGGCGTCGGCACTTCCCTGGTCACCGGATCAGGCGCCCCCACCGCCGGCATGGTCTACAAACTTGTCGAGGTCGACGGAATCGCGGTCGAGAAGAGAAGCACCAACAAGGCATCTCGCGGCGGCGCAAAGAAGGCACTGCGCGTAGTACGTCCGACCGGAACGATCGTCGAAGAAGTCATCTACCCCGCCGGATCACCGTCACCTGTCTCCGAGGCGGACGGCGCGACCGAACTGCTGATCCCGCTGGTTCGCGAAGGCAAGGTCGTCGACAGCGCGCCGACGCTCGAAGAGAGCAGAGCAGTTCTGAAGGCAGGGCTCGTGAGCCTGCCGTGGGAAGGCCTCAAACTCTCGCGCGGAGACTCGGCTGTGCCCGTTCGATTCACCGGAGGTGAGCACCAGTGAGTGCAAAAGCACTGATAATTGTCGACGTTCAGAACGATTTCTGTGAAGGTGGCGCTCTCGCGGTCGACGGCGGCGCTGCGGTTGCGGGAGCCGTCAACGATTTCGTCAACTCCCACGAGTACGACGCCGTAGTCGCGACTCGCGATTTCCACATCGACCCTGGGGCGCACTTCTCCGAGAATCCCGACTTCATCGACAGCTGGCCGGTTCACTGCGTCGTCGGGACAGCCGGCGCCGAGTTCCATCCGGCGTTCGACGCTTCCGTCGCCGGGTCGGCGATCTTCTCCAAGGGCGCCTACAGCGCGGCCTACTCCGGTTTCGAAGGAGCAGCCGAGGACGGCACGACGCTCGAGGACTGGCTCCGCGCCCACGAGATCACCGACGTCGACGTGATCGGAATTGCCACGGATCACTGTGTCAAGGCCACGGCCGTCGATGCCGCGCGCGCGGGGTTCGCCACGACTGTCCTTCTCCCCTTCACCGCTGGTGTGTCGACCGCCACGATCGAGTCGGCATTGGTGCAGATGCGGGAGGCGGGAGTGCAGCTGATCGGGCGAGACGAGGCCTCGTCGGAAGAAGACTCGAATGCCGGGGAACTACCCCGGGAATCATCCGTGGACGTTTCTGACGTAGGGATCCATTAACCTTCGTGGGTGGCCGATCAACTCCCGAACGTTCCCGAACTGCTCCAGACAGCGGTGCGGTCGCTCGGCGGTGCCGAACGAACCAGTCAGCTGACGATGGCGTCCGCCGTGGCGCACTCGATCGACACCGGCGAGCATCTGGCCGTCCAGGCCGGCACCGGTACCGGTAAGTCGCTCGCCTACCTCGTTCCGAGCCTGCGCCACGCGGTCGAATCGGGACGCACCGTGGTCGTGTCCACCGCCACCATCGCGCTGCAGCGTCAGCTCGTCGACCGAGATCTGCCTCGACTCGCCGATGCCCTGAAAAAGCCACTCGGCCGACGCGCAGAGTTCGCAATCCTCAAGGGCCGCAACAACTACCTGTGCATGAACAAGATCCATACCGGCGCGTCCGAGCAGCCACCCGAGGACGAGTTGTTCGATCCGTTCACGGTCTCGCGTCTCGGCCGGGAGGTCGTCCGCCTCACCGAATGGTCCTCAGACACCGAAACCGGTGATCGGGACGAATTGGTGCCGGGCGTATCCGATCACGCGTGGCGGCAGGTCAGTGTCACCTCCCGCGAATGCATCGGTAAGAACCAGTGCCCGGTCGGTGAGGACTGCTTCGCCGAGCGCGCCCGAGTCGAGGCGTCGAAGGCCGACGTAGTGGTCACCAACCACGCACTGCTCGCGATCGACGCCATCACCGGCATCCAGATCCTGCCTGACCACGACGTCGTGGTGATCGACGAGGCCCACGAGTTGGTCGACCGCGTCACCGGCGTCGCCACGGCCGATCTCACTGCCGCCTCGATCAGTGCCGCGGCCCGGCGTTGCGGCAAGATCGCCGAAGAGCAGGATGCCGATCGCCTCGAAGCTGCCGGCGAGGGGTGGGCTGGACTCCTCGAGGAATTGCGCCCAGGTCGCTGGGAAGGCCTCCCGGACGGGGCGGCACCCGCACTGGCTGCGATCCGCGACGCGGCCTGGTCGCTGCGCACCGCTATCGGTCCGGCCAAACCGGGAATGGCTGCTGCAGATCCCGAAGCCGCTGCGGCCCGCAACGCCGCACTCTCGTCCGTCGACGACGTCCACGACAGTGCCGTGCGTATTCTCACTGCTTTCGACGAACCCGACCCGGCCAAGCGCAAGGACGTCGTCTGGCTGTCCTCGGACGAGTTCCGCGGATCGGTGCGGCGCTCCGTCCGGATGGCTCCGCTCTCGGTCGGCGGATTGCTGCGCTCGCGACTGTTCGCCGAATCCACCGTCGTTCTCACTTCCGCGACACTGACCGTCGGCGGATCGTTCGACGGTCTCGCCGTCAACTGGGGTCTTCCTGCGGAGTCGTCCGCGCGCCCCGACTCGGGTACCGCCATCGGCACCGAAGCACCTTCTGACGCTTCGGCTTTCCGCTGGAACTCACTCGACGTCGGGTCGCCCTTCGACCATGCAAAGGCCGGCATCATCTACATTGCCCGCCACCTGCCCACGCCCGGCCGCGACGGCCTCTCCCCGGTCTATCTCGACGAGATCGCCGAACTCGTCGAGGCTGCGGGCGGACGCACCCTCGGCCTGTTCTCTTCGATGCGCGCCGCCAAAGCCGCCTCGGAGGCGATGCGTGAACGCCTCGACACCCCCATCCTGTGCCAGGGCGACGACGCCACCGGCACCCTCGTCAAGGCCTTCGCCAAGGACGAACCCACGTCACTGTTCGGCACGTTGTCCCTGTGGCAGGGCGTCGATGTTCCGGGTCCGTCACTGAGCCTCGTCATATTGGACCGGATTCCGTTCCCGCGCCCGGACGATCCACTGTTGATGGCTCGCCAGCAGGCTATCGAATCCCATGGCGGTAACGGCTTTCTCAGCGTCTCGGCCAATCACGCGGCGCTGCTCCTGGCACAGGGCGTGGGTCGCCTGCTTCGAAGCACCGACGACAAGGGCGTGGTGGCCGTGCTCGACCCGCGTCTGGCCACGGCGAGATACGCGGGTTACCTTCGCGCATCACTGCCTCCGTTCTGGGAGACGACCAACCCCGAAGTCGTCCGCAAGGCACTCACCCGCATCCGCGACTCACGTCCCTGACCCAGTTCTCACGCGGGCACAATTCTGCCCCGGTACCGACCGAACGGACCGGGGCAGAATGTATTACGTCAGACGCTCGGAGTGGTCACCAACCCGAGTTCGGAGGCATCGACCAACAACCGGTGATGCGGCAACACCCGCACGGTGTAACCCACGGAGCCGGAGACCGGAAGCGCAGCCTCGGCTTCGAAGATCTCGGCTCCGTCCTCGGTTCCGAAATGTGTCATCGGGAACGTCACCACGTCGGTGAGTTCCTCGCCTGGGCTGACGCGTCCCAGGACTGCCTGAACCTCCACATCCGAGACCGACAAGCCGCCGAGGCGGACCTTGGCTTTCAAAGAGATGGTCGCACCGATCTCCGGAGTGTCCGGCAAGCCGGAACCGTCCACCTGCTCGACGGCGACCGACGGCCACTGCGACTCGATACGGCGACGGAACTCGGCCACCTCACGCGCGCCGGCAAAATCGTCCGCCACTACCGCTCGAGCTGATTCCGCCGAAGGGGCGTAGTAGTCGACGGCGTAGTCACGAACCATGCGTGATGCCAACACCTTCGGGCCCAGATTCTCGAGGGTGTGGCGAACCCTCTCGACCCAGCGCGTCGGCAGATCGGCTGCATCACGGTCGTAGAACGTCGGCAGTACCGCGTGCTCGAGAAGTTCGTAGAGGGCGCTGGCTTCCAGATCGTCACGCCGCACGTCGTCGAGAACACCGTCGGCCGTCGGAATGGCCCACCCGTTCTCGCCGTCGTACATCTCGTCCCACCATCCGTCGCGAATGGAGAGGTTGAGGCCGCCGTTGAGCGCGGATTTCATGCCGGAAGTACCGCACGCCTCGAGTGGGCGAAGCGGGTTGTTGAGCCACACGTCGCAGCCCCAGTACAAGTAGCGGGCCATCGACATGTCGTAATCAGGCAGGAAGACGATGCGGTGACGCACATCCGCTTCGTCGGCGAACCGCACGACCTGCTGGATGAGTGCCTTACCGCCGTCGTCGGCGGGGTGCGACTTGCCGGCCACCACCAACTGCACCGGACGTTTCTCGTCAAGCAACATCGCACGCAGACGCTCGGGATCACGCAGCATCAGCGTCAACCGCTTGTACGTCGGAACGCGCCTCGCGAATCCGACTGTCAAGACGTTGGGATCGAATACTCCAGTGGTCCAGCCGAGTTCGGCCTCGGTCGCGCCGCGTTCGAGCCAGGACGCTCGGACGCGACGACGAACTTCGTCGACCAACTTGCCGCGCAACGCATTACGTGTTTCCCACAGTTCGGTTGCCGACAACTCGTGCAGGCGCTCCCACCCGCGTGCTTCTTCGAGTTGCTCCTGACCGACGATCCGCCTGGCCACGTCCATCCACTCCGGCGCCGCCCACGTCGGCGCGTGAACACCGTTGGTGACCGAACCGATCGGCACCTCGTCGGCGTCGAAGCCCGGCCAGAGACCGTTGAACATGTCGCGGCTGACGATGCCGTGCAACTTCGAGACGCCGTTGGCTCGCTGGCCCAGGCGAAGACCCATGTGCGCCATGTTGAAGATCGAAGGATCGGCTTCACGCCCCATCCCGACGATGCGGTCGACGGTCAGGCCGGGAAGCAAACTCGATTCGTTCTCGCCGTTCGCTCCGCCGAAGTAGTGACGGACCAGATCCGCCGGGAAGCGGTCGATTCCGGCGGGAACCGGAGTGTGCGTCGTGAAGACCGTTCCGGCACGGACCGCGGCCAGAGCCGAATCGAAGTCCAGACCGCTGGTGGTGACAAGTTCCCGAATCCGTTCGATGCCGAGGAATCCGGCATGCCCCTCGTTCATGTGGAACACCTCGGGATCGGGCAATCCGTACGCCGCGGTGTAGGCGCGCACCGCGCGGACGCCGCCGATACCCGCGAGGATCTCCTGCTTGATGCGGTGATCCTGGTCCCCGCCGTAGAGACGGTCCGTGACGCCGCGCAGATCCGCGTCGTTCTCGGCGATGTCGGAATCGAGCAGCAGCAACGGCACTCGTCCGACCTGAGCGATCCACACTCGCGCACGCAGCACCCGGCCACCGGGCATGGCGACGTGAATGACGACCGGCGATCCGTCTTCGGAAGCCGGGCCTGCGTCCGTCAGCAAACGAAGAGGCAACCCTTGAGGGTCGTGCGGCGGGTAGTGCTCGGCCTGCCAACCGTCGGCGGTCAGCGACTGGCGGAAGTAGCCGGATCGGTAGAGCAGTCCGACGCCGATGAGCGGCAGCCCGAGGTCGGACGCGGCCTTGAGGTGATCGCCCGCCAGGATGCCCAATCCACCGGAGTAGTTGGGCAGAACTTCGCTGACTCCGAACTCCATGGAGAAGTACGCAATTCCGCCGGCTAACGATGTGCCCTTGGCCTGCTGGGACTGATACCAACGCGGGGTGCTCAGATAAGCATCGAGATCGGCTGCTGCAGTGTCGAGGTCACCGAGAAATGCCTCGTCACTGCTGAGTTCGTCGAGACGGGTGGGGTCGACTTCCCCGAGCATGCGGACCGGATCGAACTGGACTGCTTGCCAGAGTTCGGGGTCGAGTCGCGAGAACAGATCCTGTGTCTCGGGATGCCACGACCACCGAAGGTTGGTGGACAGGGGGCCGAGCGCGGCGAGGCGCTCCGGAAGGTGGGCTCGGACAGTGAACCGACGCAAGGCTTTCACCCCGCGAACCCTAGTCGAGTTCCTTGCACTCTGTCCGGTGGAACCGAACGCCCGAGCCGACCTGACCACCGACAGACCCGAATTCGTCGTTATCAGCACTCCAGCGCCGCACCCACTACGGTTGAACCCGGCGAAAGAAAGTTTTACCGCGATCCATCACCAGAAATGGAGCTTCCCGTGTCAGGACGCCTCGGTATCGACGACGTGGTACCCGAGATCTCGGGTAACTATCCGGCAAAGGCCGTGGTCGGTGAAGTCTTCCCAGTGCACGCAACCGTGTGGCGAGAAGGCCACGACGCCATTTCCGCCACTCTTGTCGTGCGTGGTCCGCGCGGTACCAAGCCGCTGCGCATTCCGATGGACCCCGGGACCGAACCGGACACCGTCGACGCGGTGTTCACGCCGTCCGCCGAAGGTATGTGGTCGTTCCGGATCGAGGCGTGGAGCGATCCCATCGCCACCTGGAAGCACGCCGTGGAAGCAAAGCTCGCCGTCGGGCAGGGGGCGGCCGAGTTGGCCAACGACCTGGAAATCGGTGCGCGCCTGTTCGAACAGGCCGCGCACGAGGTACCGCGGGGCAACAGGTCCAGGCTCGAGGCCGTCACGGCGTCGCTGCGCAGCGATCAGGCGCTGACTGCTCGCGTCGCGCCGGCCTTCGCCTCCGACGTCGCCGAACTGCTCCGCGCCACTCCGCTCCGTGAACTGGTCACCAAGGGCGAGTCCCACCCCGTCGTCGTCGATCGCAACCGCGCACTGTTCGGATCGTGGTACGAGTTCTTCCCCCGCTCGACGGGCGGTTGGGACGAGAACGGGGTGCCGCAACACGGTACTTTCCGAACCTCGGCCGAAGACCTACCCCGCATCGCCGCAATGGGTTTCGACGTCGTCTACCTTCCGCCGATCCATCCCATCGGCGAGATCAACCGCAAGGGACGCAACAACACTCTCACTCCCGAACCCGGTGACGTCGGCTCGCCGTGGGCCATCGGCTCGGTCGACGGCGGGCACGACGCTGTTCACCCGCAGCTCGGCACGCTCAAGGACTTCAAGGCGTTCGTCGCTGCGGCCCGCAAGCTCGATCTCGAAGTGGCACTGGATCTCGCGCTGCAGTGCGCCCCGGATCATCCATGGGCCAAGAAGCATCCGGAGTGGTTCAACGTCCTTCCTGACGGCACCATCGCCTACGCCGAGAACCCGCCCAAGAAGTATCAGGACATCTACCCGATCAACTTCGACACCGATCCTCGCGGTCTGGACAAGGAAATCCTGCGAGTCGTCCGACACTGGATCAGTGCCGGCGTCAAGATCTTCCGGGTAGACAACCCGCACACCAAGCCGCCGAACTTCTGGGAGACACTCATCTCGGAGGTCAAGAAAACTGACCCCGACGTCTTGTTCCTCGCCGAGGCTTTCACTCGTCCGGCGCGCATGTACGGCCTTGCCCGGCGCGGGTTCACGCAGTCGTACACGTACTTCACCTGGCGAGTTGCGAAGTGGGAGCTCACCGAATTCGGTAACGAGCTGGCGGCGAAGGCCGACGAAGCCCGACCGAACCTCTTCGTGAACACGCCGGACATCCTGCACGAGTCCCTCCAGCACGGTGGGCCCGGAATGTTTGCACTGCGAGCAGCTCTCGCCGCCACCCTGGCGCCGACGTGGGGCGTCTACTCCGGTTACGAACTCTACGAACACCAAGCCGTTCGCCCCGGCAGCGAGGAATACCTCGACTCCGAGAAATACGAACTTCGGCCGCGCCGTTTCGCCGAAGCAGCAGCGCGAGGCGAGTCTCTCGAGCCGTGGATCACCGCGCTCAACCGCATCCGGCGTGCACATCCGGCCCTGCAACAGTTGCGGAACCTGCACTTTCACCACATCGACAACGACGCGTTGATCGCCTACTCGAAGTTCGACGCCTCGACCGGTGACGCCGTCCTGACGGTGATCAACCTCAACCCGTTCGCTGCAGAAGAGGGCACCGTCTGGTTGGACATGCCGGCGCTCGGACGCGAATGGCACGACCACATGACCGTGCTCGACGAGGTAAACGGTGAGCAGTTCAATTGGGGCCAAGCCAATTTCGTCCGCCTCGAGCCCTGGCGTTCGGTGGCGCACATCCTCGCGCTCCCACCCGTTCCGTATCCGGCCCGGATCTCTCTGGCCTATCAAGCACGCAATGCGCACCGCGCAGGTGGAGGCAAGTGATGTCAACCGAGAAGTTCCGTTCGGGTATCGCACCGGACAATCACGATCTGGAGCTGTTGGCGCGCGGTGAACATCACGATCCGCACAGTGTCCTCGGCGCCCATCCCCACGCCGACGGCACCGTTCTGCGTGCGTTGCGTCCCAACGCCGAGTCCGTCAGTGCCGTCATCGGCGGCAAAGACTTTCCTCTCGAACATGTTTCGAACGGAATCTTCGTGGCTCTGGTCCCCTACCCCGACCTGATCGACTATCGCTATTCCGTGACGTACCCGGGTGGACACACGGTTCTCGCAGCCGACCCTTACCGATTCCTGCCGACTCTCGGTGAACTCGACCTTCACCTGTTCGGCGAAGGTCGGCACGAACGACTGTGGGACATCCTCGGTGCACATCCGCGTTCTTACGAGACACCGGATGGACCCGTCGACGGCACCTCGTTCGCCGTCTGGGCTCCGGCCGCCCGCGGCGTGACCGTCGTCGGCGACTTCGACGGGTGGAGTGGGCAATTCGCCCCCATGCGAGTCCTCGGATCCACTGGGGTCTGGGAACTCTTCCTGCCCGACATCGCAGTCGGTTCGCTGTACAAGTTCCGGGTCCACGGCCACGACGGCTCCGTTCGCGACAAGGCCGATCCCATGGCATTCGGTACCGAGGTCCCGCCGGCGACTGCATCGCGAGTGACCACCAGTTCGCATGAGTGGAACGACGCGGCCTGGCTCGAAACCCGCGCCGGTGTCGATCCTTCGCAGTCCCCGATGAGCGTGTACGAGGTGCACCTCGGATCGTGGCGTCCCGGGCTCGACTACCGGCAGATGGCCGAGCAACTCGCCGTCTACGTCACCGAAACCGGATTCACCCACGTCGAACTGCTGCCCGTCTCCGAGCATCCGTTCGGTGGATCGTGGGGATACCAGGTCACCTCGTACTACGCACCGACCTCCCGCTTCGGCACCCCGGACGACTTCCGCTGGTTCGTCGACCACCTGCACGCCGCAGGGATAGGTGTCATCGTCGATTGGGTGCCTGCACACTTCCCCAAAGACGAGTGGGCCCTGGCTCGTTTCGACGGAACTCCCCTGTACGAGCACGCCGATCCGCGTCGCGGCGAGCAGTTGGACTGGGGCACATACGTATTCGACTTCGGTCGCCGCGAGGTGCGGAACTTCCTCGTCGCCAATGCACTCTTCTGGCTCGAGGAGTTCCACATCGACGGACTTCGCGTCGACGCTGTCGCATCGATGCTGTACCTGGATTACTCACGCCCGGAAGGTGGATGGACTCCCAACATTCACGGCGGCCGCGAGAATCTCGAAGCCGTTGCGTTCCTGCAGGAGATGAACGCCACCGTCCACAAGAACCATCGAGGAGTCGTCACCGTCGCCGAGGAGTCGACGGCGTGGCCCGGAGTCACTCGGGCGACCAATGTCGGCGGCCTCGGATTCAACATGAAGTGGAACATGGGGTGGATGCACGACACCCTCGGGTTCCTCGGTCACGACCCGGTACACCGGACCTACCACCATCACGAGATCACGTTCTCACTGATGTACGCGTGGAGTGAGAACTACCTGCTACCGATCAGCCATGACGAAGTGGTGCACGGCAAAGGAACTCTGTGGACCCGGATGCCCGGGAACGACTTCGCCAAGGCGTCCGGCCTGCGCTCACTGCTTGCATACATGTGGGCGCATCCTGGCAAGCAACTGCTGTTCATGGGACAGGAGTTCGGTCAGAGTGCGGAATGGTCCGAAGAACGCGGCCTCGACTGGTGGCAGCTCGACGATCAGTACACCGGCACTCTCCATCGCGGCGTCCAGCGACTGGTCGGCGATCTCAACTCCGCGTATCGACGTCATCCGGCCATGTGGACCCTCGACACCTCGCCCGGTGGATACTCCTGGATCGACGCCAACGACACCGAGAACAACGTCCTCAGTTTTCTGCGTTACGGTACTGACGGTTCGATTGTCGCCTGCCTGTTCAACTTCTCGGGCAGTGAGCACTCGAGCTACCGCGTCGGGCTACCAGAGCCCGGCCGATGGGTGGAAATTCTCAACACCGATGCCGAGGTGTACGGCGGCTCCGGAGTCGGGAACCTCGGAGCGGTCACAGCAACGTCGCATTCGTGGCACGGTCGGCCAGCCTCCGCACAGGTGGCGCTGCCAGCTGCTGGAGCGATTTGGATAAGTCTGGAGCGTTGATGGTCGGCCGGCGAGTAGTCATTGTCACGTCGTCATTGTTGGCAGTGGCCGCACTGCTCGCCGGTTGTGCCCAGGGAACGAGTGGCCACGCCGTCTCGATTTATCACGATCCCTTCCGCGTCGCCGGACTCGACGCAACGGCAGGACCAAGTGGGTTGCGTCCGGGAGCCCCCAACGCCGACCGAGCAATCACCGGCACCGACGGCGGGGACATCGACGCGCTGGCAGCCAACGCCATCACAGACATCGAAACCTACTGGGCCGCCGAGTACCCGGCTCTGTTCGACAAGCCCTTCGAACCGGTCGACGAGCTGATCTCGTGGGACCCCACCGAATCGAACGGCCCGGACTTCTGTGAGGAGACCACCGAAGAACTCATCAACGCCGGGTACTGCAGCATCGATCACACCATCGGTTGGGATCGTGAATTGCTGCTGCCCGAGGTGCGGGAGAAGTTCGGTGACGTGGCCGTCGCGTTCATCTTTGCGCACGAGTACGGCCATGCCGTTCAACGCAAGGCCGGGATCGTCGGCGGTAAACGAGACGCAGCCCTGGTGCGCGAACAGCAAGCCGACTGTTTCGGTGGCGCCTTCTTGCGGCACGTCGCCGAGGACAAGGCCGCGCACTTCACGATGAACACCTCCGACGGACTCAACAAGGTGTTGGCGTCGGCGGTCGCCATCCGCGACGAAGACCCTAATGATCCTGAGAGCCACCATGGTTCGGCGTTCGAGCGCGTCACCGCCACTCAGATCGGCTTCACCGACGGCGCCGGTGCGTGCGCGAAGATGGACGCCGACGAAATCGAGTCACGACGTGCAGACCTCCCGCAGCAGTTCGCCGAGGGCAACGATTCCGGAGAACTGCCCGTCACCGAGGCAACTCTCGACGAGTTCGTGAAGACCTTCCAAGCGATCTTCGATCTACCGCAGCCACCGAAGGTCGTGTTCACCGGCGCAGACACCGGGTGCAGCGATGCCGTTGCGACCGAACCCGTCTCGTACTGCCCATCGACGAACACCATCGGAATCAGCGTCGACGACCTTGCCGAGCGCGGCACGCCGGGTCGCGTCGGGCGACGCGAGTTAATCCAGACCAACATCACCGGTGACTACAACGCCTATGTCCTGCTCGCGTCGAGGTACACCCTCGCGATGCAGAAGGAGAACGGCCAATCGCTCGACACTCCGCAGACTGCCCTGCGCGCGGCCTGCTTGTCCGGTGTCATCACCGCAGCACTCAGTCCCACCAACGCCGCGGCGTCCGGAGCACAGGTCACACTCTCCCCCGGCGACCTCGACGAAGCTGTATCGGGGCTGCTGACCGACGGCCTGGCTGCCAGTGACGTCAACGGTGAGACGGTCCCGAGCGGGTTCGCACGTGTCGACGCGTTCCGGACCGGCGTTCTCGGTGGCCGGGAAGTGTGCGACAGCCGCTACACGGAGTAGCGACTGCCGGTCCACACGTCAGTAGAGAGCGGAAGCCAACTTACGACGGGCCGCGATGACGATCGGTTCTGCCGGGTCGAACAGTTCGAACAGTTCGAGCAGGCGCGTCCGAGCGGCAGCCTTGTCGTCGCCGGCAGTTCGCGAGACCACCGAGATCAAGCGGGCGAACGACGCCTCGGGTTGCTGGGCGAACATTTCCAGGTCGGCCGCAGCGAACTGCAGTTCGAGATCGGACGGATCAGCATCCGCGGCCGCAATCGACTCGGGATCGACACCCTGAACCCGAGCCATGAACTTCACCTGGCGGACAGCGCTCTTGGCCTCCGCATTGTTGGGTTCGGCGTCGAGAATTTCCTGGTACGCAGCGATGGCGGCGTCGAGATCGCCCTCGTCCAGCGCGGTTTCAGCGGCCACGAAGCGAGGATCCTCGACCTCCTCCACCGGTTCGTCCGCGTCGGAGACCGGCCCACTCAACTTGCCCTCGACAGCTTGGAGGACTGCGTCGAACCACTGGCTGAGCTGCGCCTCTGGCTGAGCGCCCTGAAAATCGGCCAACGGCTGACCAGCCGCGACAGCAACAACCGTCGGAACCGACTGGACACCGAATGCCTGCGCGATACGAGGGCTCACGTCGACGTCGACGTTGGCAAGAATCCACTTGCCGCCGGCTCGCGCTGCAAATGATTCGAGAACTTCGGTGAATACGACCGAGGGCTCGTATGCGCGGCCACCGATGTTGACGATCACCGGCACCTGGCTCGACTTCAGCAGGACTTCGCTTTCGAAGTTCTCCTCGGTCACCTCGATCACTGCCCCGGAGACAGCAGAAACGGCCCCGTCGCCGCTGGTGTTACGCGGCGGTGGTGGGGCCGTGGCCCGCTCTTTGAAGGCGGACAAGTCGACTGCGCCGCTCATGGCGGCAGCAACTGCGGACGAACGCGCGGGGGGCCTGGAACCTGGTCGAGTCACGGCTCCCAGTTTGTCACGAGTTGCGAGAAGCTACGTAGAGGGATGCAGCACTCAGACGAGCGCCGCGTTGCCCTTGGACGCCTCGAACTCCGTGGACAGCTCACCGAGCTTGCCGTTTCGCACTGCCCAGCGTTCGAAGATGACGGTGCCGAAGGGCGGAACGCTCGAGATCAGCGCAAGGATCGTGGTCTTGACGTCCCACTTGAGCGACCACGCGGTCAGGAGTGCAACAACGATGAACACCAGGAAGCCGGCGGTTCCGTGGACCATTCCGGGGATGCGAATCGCTTCTTCGTGTCCGAGGACCCACTTGAAGAACATGGCAACCAGCAAGGCCGCCCAGGTCACAGCTTCCCACCACGCCACCAGACGGAAGCGTTTCGCGGGAGTGGATACGTCAAAGATGTTCGCCATGAGGCCATTGTGCCCGAACAACTACGACGCCCCGTAGTTGTGTGAGGAAAACCACGGGGCGTCGCAGAGCGAGAGCGCTCGTTCAGGTGTATTTAGACACTCACGCCTTGGGGACGCGGACGATGAGTGCGTCGCCTTGTCCGCCGCCGCCGCAGAGTGCGGCTGCGCCGATGCCGCCGCCGCGGCGTTGCAGTTCGAGGGCGAGGTGCAGGGCGATGCGGGCGCCGGACATGCCGAGGGGGTGGCCGACGGCGATGGCGCCGCCGTTGACGTTGACCTTGGCGGGGTCGAGGCCGAGTTCGCGGGTGGAGGCGATCCCGACGGCGGCGAATGCTTCGTTGATTTCGACGAGGTCGAGGTCGGTGGGGTCGATGCCTTCCTTCGCGCAGGCTTTGGCGATGGCCCGGGCGGGTTGGGACTGGAGGGTGGAGTCGGGTCCGGCGACGACGCCGTGGGCGCCGATTTCCGCGATCCAGGTCAGGCCGAGTTCTTCGGCTTTGGTTTTGCTCATCACCACGACGGCGGCGGCGCCGTCGGAGATCGGGGAGGCGGAGCCGGCGGTGATGGTGCCGTCCTTGCTGAACGCGGGACGCAGTTTGCCGAGGGATTCGGTGGTGGTGTCGGCGCGGATGCCTTCGTCCTGGGCGAAGACGATGGGCTCGCCCTTGCGTTGGGGGATGGAGACGGGGACGACTTCGTTGTCGAAGAGGCCGTCTTTCCAGGCGCGGGCCGCGTTCTGGTGTGAGGCGGCGGCGAAGGCGTCCTGCTCGGCGCGGGTGATGTGGGCGGTTTCTTGTTGGTTGACTTGTTCGGTGAGCAGGCCCATGGCCTGGTCGGTGAAGATGTCGTGGAGGCCGTCGTAGGCCATGTGGTCGCGGAGGGTGACGTCGCCGTATTTGAAGCCTTCGCGGCTTTTTTCGAGCATGTGGGGTGCGCGGGACATCGATTCCTGCCCGCCGGCGACGACGATGTCGAATTCGCCGGCGCGGATGAGTTGGTCGGCGAGGGCGATGGCGTCGATGCCGGAGAGGCACACTTTGTTGATGCTCAGGGCGGGGACGTTCATGGGGATGCCGGCGGCGACGGCGGCTTGGCGGGCGGGCATCTGGCCGGCGCCGGCGGTGAGGACCTGTCCCATGATGACGTAGTCGACCTGTTCGGGTGCGACTGAGGACTTGTCGAGGGCGCCTTTGATGGCGATGCCGCCGAGGTCGGACCCGGAGAGGTCTTTCAACGATCCGAGGAGTCGACCCATCGGGGTACGAGCTCCCGCAACAATCACAGAACTGGTCACGATTTCCTCCGGCTGCAAAAGAGAGATAGTCGTCGGTTCCGTGCGGCCTAAGAGCCAAGTCACATCCCGACGTGTACTCCTCAAACGGTAGCGCTACCGTGAAAGGTATGACACAGACCTCCCCCAGTTCTGCACTCGCACCTTTGTCGTCCGACCTCGTCGTCGCGATCGATCACGTCGGGATCGCGGTGCCCGATCTCGACGTGGCAATCGAGTGGTACACGCAGCACCTGGGCATGGTGTCGACCCACGAGGAAATCAACGAATCGCAGGGCGTGCGTGAGGCCATGCTCTCCGTCGTCGGCTCCCCCGCCGGATCCACTGCCGTTCAGCTGCTCGCGCCTCTGGACGAGAACTCGACCATCGCCAAGTTCATCGACCGAAGCGGCCCCGGCCTCCAGCAGCTCGCCTACCGGGTCACCGACATCGACGCCATCTCCGCCGAGCTTCGCGACCGCGGGGTTCGGTTGCTGTACGACGCTCCCCGACGCGGTACGGCCAACTCGCGCATCAACTTCATCCACCCGAAGGACGCCGGCGGCGTCCTGGTGGAACTGGTCGAACCCGACGCGAGCCACTAGCAGACCCGACTCCAGCTCGTATGCCAGGTAGATTGTCGCCATGGCATACGAGCAGGACCGCGGTTCGATCCAACTTCCGTTCCAGATCGCACGGAAGGGATACGACCGCGACGAGGTACGTAACTACTTCGAGCGATTCGACGCGGAGCTGCGAGTTACCGCGGCTGATCGTGATGCTGCCGCTGCGCAGGCCCGTGACCTCGCCAAGCAGCTCGACGATGCACGCGACGACATCGACGACCTCCGCAAGGACGTAGACCGCCTCTCGGTACCGCCCACCACTGCGGAGGGCATGAGCGATCGCATCAGCCGCATGCTGCGCCTTGCCTCCGACGAGGCCTCGGAGGTGCGCGCGAAGGCCGAGGCCGACGCAGCCGAGATGACCTCCATCGCCGAACAGGACGGCGCCCGCCTTCGTGGTCACTACGAGTCGCTGATCGCCGAACTCGAGGACCGTCGCAACGCGATGGAAACCATGCACGAGCAGACCATGGCACAGGCCCGTACCGAAGCCGCCCGGATCGTCGAAGCCGCGCAGGCCGAGCGGGATCGACTGGCTGCCGAGTCCGAGGCCAAGCGCACTCAGATCCGCGAAGACTTCGACATCTCGATGTCGGAGCGCCGCGCCAAGGTCGTCGCCGCCGTCAACGAGCTGGAGTCGTCGAGCAAAGCAGAGGCCGAGCGTCGACTCGCCGATGCGTCGCACGAGGCTCAGCGCAGGCTGCAGGCCGCCACTGATCAGTCCGAGCGCAAGATCGCTCACGCGAAGGAACTCACCGAAGAACTGCGCGTTCTCCGAGGCCGAATCCTGGCTCAGCTCTTGGGCATTCGCGGACAACTCGATTCGGTTCCGGCCATGCTCGCATCGGTCAACCGGGAGAGCGAACTCCTCGATGCACCGCCCGCTCCGGTCATCGTCGAAGCCGAGGAAGATCTCGAGATCGAAGACAAGAAGGCCGACGCAGATCCGGTCGACTCAGATAAGGTCAAATCAGAACCGAGTATCGACGAAGACGACGTTCTCGAGGACTCGGACGAGACGAACACCGCCGAGATCGACACCCGCGCCGTCGAGCAGCGAGCCCAGTCCAGGAACTGATCGACGCTCAGGACCACCGTCTGGTCAGGCTGCGCGTACCGCGGCCTGACCAGCATCCGGTGTGCCAGTGTCGACGCTCGTTCGCGCCGCCCGGTTCCGAAGGCCACGTCACCACGTGAGCGACGCCGGGTCTGATGTCGTGATCACAACCGGGGCATCGATAGAACTTCGTCGCGTTGGAGCCGGGTATCGGCCTGACCATGTACATTTCACCGCCCGGCCCGGGTTCCTCCCGGACCAGCGCTCCGCCGAACAACACGCCGCTTGGTGACGCCGACTCCGCGCTCGAATCCCGAGCACGCCGAGTATCCGTTCGACGGGTTTGCTTCGGCGAAGGTTTGCGGCGCGGCATGGTTCGAGTCTAAACAGCGTCAGAAGAGGCGGAACTCGGTGCTTTCGGTGCCCCGCAAGGCCTCGTAGTCAAGGACCAGGCAACGGATCCCACGGTCGTTGGCCAAAGTCTTTGCCTGCGGCTTGATCTGTTGCGCTGCAAAAACTCCCGTGACCGGCGCGAGCAGCGGATCGCGGTTGAGCAATTCGAGGTAGCGCGTCAACTGCTCGACGCCGTCGATCTCGCCGCGACGCTTGATCTCCACCGCCACCGATGCACCGTCCGCGTCTCGGACCAGAAGATCGACCGGCCCGATGGCCGTCATGTACTCACGCCGCACCAACGTGTAGCCGGGGCCGAGTGTCTCGACATGCTCCGCCAGAAGTTCTTGAAGGTGTGCCTCGACACCGTCCTTGATCAAACCCGGATCGAGGCCGAGTTCATACGACGAATCGTGCTCGACCTCTTCGAGAGTGATCCGGAGTTCCTCGCCTGCCTTGTTGGTGACGACCCACAGGATGTCGTCGCCGTCCCCGGTGGTCTCGACCAACCAGCACGGCGGACTCATCCAGTTGAGCGGCTTGTACGCCCGATCGTCGGCATGGATACTGACCGAGCCGTCGGCTTTGACCAACAGCAGTCGTCTTGCGGTAGGGAGGTGGGAGGTCAGGCGTCCCACATAGTCGACACGGCAACGAGCAATAACTAGGCGCACCGGACCACCCTAAGCGATCATTACGACTACTCTCGACACACTATGCAGCGAAGCCGTGTCCCGAGTGCGCCCCTGGGGTCGTGGCTGCTCGGATCCACCGACGAAAGCCCCAGGCGCCGCCGAATCCGCGTCCAGGCACTACTCACCGCGCCCCTCCTGGTCACAAACCTGATCGGAGCGGTACTGGCGATCGTGCTCATCGGATTCGTGGTTCCCGGACCCGAGATCATCCACCCCGAATTCGCATGGATCAACTTCATTGCCGTGCCCGTCTTCATCGGGTGTGTCTTTCTCATCGGATTGCTGTGGGGCACCAAACGGCTGATGCGGGATCTTCGATGGGCCACCGAGGATCACCCACCGACAGAGCAGAATCAACGCGCGGCGCTGCGCGGGCCGTGGCGACTGACCCGAGTGCAAGCCGTCCTGTGGACGGCCGCGCTCATCACCTTCACGACCATGTACGGAATCGTCGACCCCGACACCATTCCGAAAGTTCTGTTCACCGTGGCTTTCAGCGGTATCACCACGTGCGCTTTCTGCTACCTGCTCAGCGAGTTCGCACTCCGCCCGATTGCTGCGCGTGCACTCGAATCCGGAGCACCCCGCAAGGCTGCCGTTCTCGGACTGACCGGCCGGACAATCCTCGTCTGGCTGCTCGGAAGCGGAGTCCCCGTCACCGGCTTGATGCTCGTGGCGGTCTTCAGCTTCATCCGGCCTGCATCGTGGCAAGCCCTCGCGATCGCCATCCTCGTCATTGGCGGAATCACCCTGTGCGTCGGACTCGGGCTGACATACATCAACATTCGGTCCGCCGCGGCCCCCATTCGGTCCGTGCGACGAGGAATGGAACAAGTCACCCGTGGCGACCTCACCGCGTCCGTCGTCGTGTACGACGGAACGGAACTGGGACTACTGCAGGCCGGCTTCAATCGCATGGCCGAGGGTCTGCGCGAGCGAGAGCGAATACGCGACCTCTTCGGGCGCCACGTCGGACACGAGGTTGCCGCAAACGCGGTTCGCCGAAACCCGGAACTCGGCGGTGAAGAACGTGACGTTGCCGTACTCTTCGTCGACGTCATCGGATCGACCACCATCGCGGCCACCAACTCCCCTACCGCGGTGGTCGCTCTACTCAACCGTTTCTTCGACGTCATCGTCGACGAGGTCGACGCACACGGCGGATTCGTCAACAAGTTCGAGGGCGACGCAGCGCTGGCGATCTTCGGAGCGCCGACGACACTCGACGATCACGCCGGCAGCGCACTCGCCGCTGCCCGCAAGATTCAGCAGCGCCTGCGTGCCGAGGTACCGGAAGTGAGCGCGGGAATCGGCGTCGCCGCAGGTGTTGCCGTAGCCGGGAACGTCGGTGCGCGAGAAAGATTCGAATACACCGTCATCGGTGATCCCGTCAACGAAGCGGCGCGACTGTCCGAAGTTGCCAAGACGGTTCCGGGTAACGTCGCCGCATCCGGTCGGGCTGTGGCTGCCGCTGACAGCGCCGAGGCTGCACAGTGGTCGATCACCGAGAACATCACCCTTCGCGGCCGCCTCGAACAGACCGAGCTCGCGATTCCGTGCGACGCCCTGGAGTCCGAGACCAGCCCGTCAGACTCCGTGCCCGTTCAGCCCTGACCCCACCTCCCCCTGAGCGAACGGCACGTTCGGTCGATCCAAGGCGATCAACGCCACGTTCGCTCGATGACTTTCCCGCTTCCCAACGGTCTATATCGAAACAGCGGAGATCCGACGACACCTGGGAGATGGGTACGACTATGAAACTGACGACCTTTACCATCGTCACTCTCGACGGTGTGATGCAAGGACTCGGTGGTCCGGACGAAGATCGCCGTGGCGGATTCGAGCGGGGCGGCTGGTCCGCGCCATTAGTGGACACCGAAGCCATGGATTACCTCGTCCAGGTCTACCAGCGAGCTGACGCGTTCCTGTTCGGGCGACACACGTACGAGATCTTCGCCGGCTATTGGGGCGCGTTCGAGAATCCCGACGTCAACCCCATTGCAAGCGCACTGAATTCGCGGCCCAAGTACCTTGCGTCGACGACGCTCACCGATCCGCAATGGAAGAACACGACAGCCCTTTCAGGTGACACCGCCATCGCTCTCGGCGAACTGAAAGCCAGACCCGGCGGTGAGCTTCAGGTGCACGGCAGTGGCAACCTGTGCCGCTGGCTTTTCGCGAACGATCTTGTCGACGAGATGATCCTGCTGATCGTTCCGGTGGTGGTAGGCCAGGGCACGCGACTGTTTCCCGACACCGGACCGGACATCGCACTCGAGCGGGCCGAATCGCGAGCCACATCAAAGGGCGTGACGATTCAGAGGTATCTGCCGGCTGGCCGGCCGAAGTATGCGACTGCCACCGCCGACGGCATCGACTGATCCGGGCAAAGCGCCTGTCGTCCTCAGTCGTGTTCCCGCCCCTGATGGTGTGAACGTACCGTTCCCCTCGCCTAAGAGGGTGAGAGTGCCGTTCACTCCATGCCGGGGTGCCGGCGGCGTGCCCGCCCCTGATGGTGCGAACGGTACGTTGGGTCGATCTGAGGCGACGAACGTGCCGTTCACTCGATCAGAGGGTGCCGGCGACGGGATGTTTCGGGGTGTTTTGGGTACGAGAAAGCCCCCCAACCATCACTGGTTGGGGGGCTTCTCTAATGTGTGTTCGGCGGTGTCCTACTCTCCCACACCCTGTCGAGTGCAGTACCATCGGCGCTGAAGGGCTTAGCTTCCGGGTTCGGAATGGGACCGGGCGT